>JANPIL010000478.1:0-9363 GCA_031424975.1 Sphingobacteriales bacterium | reverse complement strand
GAATGGCACGCTTGCTCCGATTCCGTTTTGTCCGTTTTGGCATGGTTGGCGTTTTCAACACGGTGCTTGACTGGAGTGTATATTTCTTGCTTCTGGTCATGCTCGGCGAAGGCTACAAGATCATGCACGTGGAAACGGATACGTGGGCCAAGGCGGCGGGCAATGTGGTGGGTGTGACATCAGCGTTTTTTCTCAATTCGCGCTGGGTTTTCAAGGACAATGGCTACCACAATCACCTGCACGACGAAATTACGCTAAAAGAGAAAGTGCTGCTCATCGGCGGCAGCTACGTGAAATTCGTTGCCTCCTATGGCTTGGGTATGGGCATGAACATTTTGACATACACCACCATGAAACGCTTTCATGTGGATGAGTTTCCGGCTTCGTTCGGGTTGGGCCTGCTGTCCAAATTGCCCGCTTTGGTTGCGAGTACGGGCGTATCGGCAATTATCAACTACTTGTTTTGCAAGCACTTCGTGTTCAGGCCCAAGGTTTCCTGAACGGGATTTGCAAAAGGCTTTGGCAGGGCTTGAAACCCAGCCAAAGTACAAACCGGATTCTTGCGTACTGCCGTCCACGAACCTCCGAGTTTCCGGCAAACTCGGAGGTTCTGTTTTTGAAAACGGGTTTTGCCATTTGCGGGCATACTATTTTGCCAAGATTGAGCTTTGCCGCTTGGCCTTGATCGGCGGAAAGCGGCACGGACTCCCGCTTTCCAAAACAGTATATTTCCAAAAAACAAAACCTGCGGTTTTGGCACAAGCTGAAGCGTGTGTTACTGCCCGTGCGCCACTGCCACCGATACAAAAACCATGAGCCGCGAAAAACTTCAGTTATTGATTGACGAAATCGTCAGCGACGGCAAAATCACCGTTCCCGAAAAGCAATTCCTGCTGGCCAAAGCCGATGAATACGGCATTGGCCCCGGCGAACTGGAACGGATGCTGCAAGCGGCGATGCCCGCCGGAGATACGCCCGAACCGGACAACCTGCCTGAACTACAGTCGGGTTTCGTCATTTCCGAAGATACTATTTTGCCGGAGGCCGTTACGCTTGGCGAGCCGGAAGGCTCCAGTTTCATTACCGGAAACCCGCCGCCGAACGCTTCACAGATCAACCTCGAAAGCAGCCGTTCGGGCATCAGTTTCGCCCCCAACTTCACCGACCTTGAGCCACTCGGCGAGCAGGGTTCCATGAGTCTCGTGCAAAAAGCCCGCTACGACCGCCAATGGGTGGTAGTGAAGCGGCTGCCACCCGAACACCGCAGCAATCCGGCGTATAAAGACCTGTTTTTCAAGGAGTACAACTATGGCCGCGCCTTGCAGCACGAACATATTGTGGATATGCTGGGGCGCGGCGAGGATGCCGAAGGGCCGTTTTTTTTCATGGAATACGTGGATGGCAAGCCGCTCACGCAGCGCATTCCGGCCGGTGGCATCAAGGACGAAAAGCTGGTGCGCAAAATCGCCTGCCAACTGCTGGAAGCCTTGGAATATGCCCACAAAAAGCAAATCTACCACCGCGACCTCAAGCCCGACAATGTGCTGGTGACCAATCGGGGCGACAATGTGAAGCTGATTGACTTCGGCTTGGCCGCCGCCGACCACTACACCGACATTGGCGCAGCCACGTTTGTGGGAACCAAGAAATACGCCGCCCCCGAACAGCAAACCAATCCGTCGGGTGTGGACGGCCGGGCCGATTTGTACGCTTTCGGCTTGGTATTACTGGAAATGTTTACGGGCAGCACGGCCAAAGAGGAGGTTTTCCTGATCCAGAAACCGTATTGGCGCGACATCATCAACAAATGCCTGAAAATAAACCCCGATGAACGGTTTGCCGATGCGGGAGAAATATCGGACTTGATTGACGATAACGCCAGCCGCATCGTCACCTCCGATCCCGGCCTGCGGAAAAACGTTCCGGAAAATAGTATCCCCACAAAACCCCAAACCCCCGACCCGGCCATTGAAAGGCGGCAGCGCGAATTGCTGGAAAAGGAACAGGAATTGCAGCGGCGCGAAGAGGCACTGAAACAGGAAGCCCTGAAACGCCAGCCGCCGCGCGTGTACGCCACACCGCCCGCACCGCCGCAAAAACGCAAAAGTTCGGGTTGCCTCCGCACCTCGCTCATCAGTTTCCTGATTATTACGGCCTTGGTGATTTATGCGGGCTACGAAATCAACCAATGGTGGAAAGGTATAACGGCGGGCAAGGAGGTTTTCAAGGAGGAAACCCTGAAAACCCGCGTCACGGAATACTACCGCGCCTTGGAAAGCCACAATTTCAACCTCGTCGAGCCGTTTTACGAAGGCAACTTGGAACGGTATTTCCAACGCCGCAACCTGCCGGTCAGCGAGTTGCGCGGGCTGGTGGAGGAATACTGGCAGCGCACGCCCGAAGACGAGAACCGGGTGGACTGGAGCACATTCGCGTATGAAATCAGTGATGACGGCGAATACGCGACGGTGACTTTTGCCACTGACTACCGCTACCGCCGTACCAACGGAACCGAGCAAACCGTTCGCGCCAAAACGGTGCTGAAACTGAACCAGGATTTGGATATTTTCTACGTGGCGGGCCGCTGAAAAAAGGCCTCACCCCGGCCCTCTCCGAAAGAGAGGGAGTAAAAAGCCCCTTCCTTCGGAGGGGGTTGGGGGAGGCAGCAGGGGCTGTTTGCCCAAATCTATATTTCTACATTCCTAACATGACATGGCGATTCTGGTGAAATCCCCCGAACTTCCCTTTACCGGCGGCATTGTGACGTGGTGGGAAAAGGAAATCGGCGAGGAAGTGCAATTCGGGGAGATGATGGTCGAAATCCGGTCGGGAAGCACCGATTATCCGGTCAAGGCGTATCTGCCCGGCACGCTGTTGCACATTTTTGCCAAGGCCGGAACCGAAATCGCCCCGGATGCGCCGTTGGCGTTGCTGGGCGAAAAAAACGAGGATATCCGCGAATGGATTGCCTTGGTGGGCCACGCAACCGGACACAAGCAAGACGCTGGCAGTCAATTGGTTGCCGTTGGTTCGCTTGGCGCGGATTCGTCGGCGCAATCGGGTTTCACGGTGGCCGGTGAAACAGACGGGGGCTTGGCTTCCGGTAAAGATACTATTCTGGCGGGTGGCAGCGGCTCATCGTTCACGGTTTCCGGTGCGCCAGCGGCACCGCGTTTTGCCCCGCCCGAAAACCTGACCACCGAACAGGCGCAAAACCTGGCCGCCTACGGACACGGTTTTGACAAGTTTGTGAAGATGCGGCCCGTGCCCGAACAGGGTGCGATGGGCGAATTGTTTTTTGCCACGCAAGCCGTCAGCGGCCGCGATGTAGTGATCAAACGCCTGAAAGCCAGCCGCCGCGCCGATGCCAAGAGCCGCGAGTATTTCATGCGCGAGATAAATCTGGGAACGATTTTGCCCTATCACCGCAACATCATCAATATCCTGTATTCCGACGAGAACGAATACGGGCCATATTATGTCATGGAACGCATCAACGGCCATTCGTTGCAGCATTTGATTGACAACCAACAGGTTACGGAAAAAAGACAAAAGGAAATCCTTGCCGGGATTTTGGAAGGTCTACAGCACATCCACGCCCACCAGATGGTACACCGCGACCTGAAACCGATGAATATTTTGGTGGATACGCAGCACTGGATTGCCAAAATCATTGACTTCGGTTTTGCTAAGCACCCGTCTTACCCCGACCTCGGCGTGACGGACATTGGCACCACCGGCTACATGGCTCCCGAGCAGCGCGGCGACCAGCAAGCCGTGGACGGGCGGGCCGACATTTACGCCATCGGCTGCGTGCTGTACGCGCTGCTGACCGGCGAGCCGCCGCAAGTCATTGACTTGCAGAAAATTACGAATCCGATGTACAAGGCGGTGGTTGACCAATGCGTGCAACCCCACCCGGCCGGGCGTTTCCAGTCGGTTTCGGAAATCATGGAAGCCCTGAACCGGAAACCAATAATCCAGACCGCATCGCAAAGCGATTTCCAAGCCGCCGCAACGCACCGTGAGCCGGACAGTGCCGCCCAAAACGGTATCCAAAATAGTATCTTGGAAAACTTCAAAACCCTCATCAATGAGTGGGCTTTGGAAGCGTTGCCCGCCAGCCAGCCGCTTTCCGGCCTGACGGTCAGGCTGTTGCGCAAGCAGGCCGAAGTGGCGGGAATGGACGGCCCAAGGCTGGAAGCCGAACTAAACGACTTTGCTGAGTTGTACCGCGAAATCCGCAGCGGCGGCGAGGTCACGCCGTTCAAGAAACGCAGCTTGGCAATGCAGGGAAACGCGGTTCACATTTCCGCACAAACGGTTGACAAGTTGATTGGTGGGTTTGGATTTGCCGCTCCCGTTCCGGCCGAGATCCAAACCGCAAACCCCATGGAAACGCCTCTTGCAACGCCGCCAAACGCCGATGGAAACATTGCGGATGGCGTGTTTGCGGTTTTGGAACCCGAAATCCCCATCCGGAAAAATAGTATCCCTGAAAATACCGGAACCCGACTGGAAACGATGGATTCCCAAATCCACATTCCAACGTCCGCAATTCTTTTTGCCCGTTCGGTGGGCTTGTTCGAGGAGTTTGAAGGCGCGAAGCTCACCGTCAGCCCGCAAGCCGATTCGCTGTACGAAATACACGTGACGGATGCGGAAAACGCCACTTTCCGCACCACCCAAAGCCCTGCGGCGCAGGAGGCGGCCTTGCAGAACAAGCGTTTTTTCCTGCAACCCGCGTGCGTGCTCACCGAAGTGGAGCCGGTGGCCGACCAGCACATAACCACGCTGGAACCCGGCCGGCTGCAACGCATGGGCACAAGCTGGAAAATAACGCAGAAGGCCAAGATCAGAATCGGGTAGCAAGCCAAATACCGGCTCATGGAAAACCCCACGGATATGGCGCTCCGTGGGGTTTCGGCTTTTCAAAAGCTGAAAGCCCCGTTTCCGCCTCTGGCGGAACTTTTAGCTTTAGCGGGGATACTATTTTCCGTCAATCCACTCAGCGGCTTTTTCCACGGTGTCGAAGTAGCCAATCTTTAATCCTTGCACTTGGCTCATAATATCTTCCACAGACATTTGGGTGAAAATGTCCGGAGAAATTACAATCGCAATCTGATTGTATCCTGCTCCGACAGCTTTTGACAGCCAATCGGTGTTAGACCAAGTTTGGTCTTCTGTAGAAATCGCGCCGAGATTGCGGGTATCGGTAACCACTTTGCCGGTTTTTGTTTGCCTTATGGTTTCAAACAGCTTGTCCATGCCGTTTCTAAACTCGACAGATGTGGGGGCTGTAAGCCAATTGACAAAAATAAAACCATTGCCGGCTTCAATGGCAAGATAATCGGATGTGTAATAGGTCATGTTTTAATTGGATTGAGTTGTTTATAATGATTGACTTATTGGCTGGAAACGGGTGAGTTCTTCTTCTTGTGACTGGATTTTCCGTAACAGTTCCTGTTCTTTCTGTTTGAATTTTTCCATTGCCTGTCTCATCAATTGGTTCCGCTTTTCGATTTGTTCATCCGCACGGGCTTTCTCCACTGACCGCACAGTTTCAATTTCGTATTTGGCCTCTTCCAGTTCCTCCAACTTTTCCTGCAATTCCTTTTCCAAGCGAGCTTGTTGTTCGTGAATAGCCTGCATTTCTTCCATGTTCTGGCGCATTTCCTCTTCGGCGGCACGCATTTCCTCAGCCTGCTGTTGTGACTCGGCCAGCAAGGCGCGGGTGCGGGCATTTATCTTTTGGTTGCGGATGGCAGACGCGATGTTTTCGCACAGTTTTTCCAGAAAATCAATGGTGTGCGGTTCAAAAACACGAAAAGAAGCCAGCTCCAAGATGCCTTCCACTTCATCATTGATCAGCAAAGGCAGCAGGAGAATACAAGTTGGCGAAGCCTCACCCAACCCCGAAGTGATCTGGACATAACCGGAGGGGATATCCGTTAAGACGACTTTGGCTTTTTCCAAATAGCACTGCCCAATGAGTCCTTGGCCAATGTCAAACCGCTGCTGCCGGTATTTTTTGCGGTCATAAGCATACATGGCTACCAATTCAATGAATTTTTCCTCGCCGCTGTTGCCCTGCACTACATACAGGCCACCTTGGTTTGCCTTTACATATTTCACGGTTTGCAAAATCAGCTGGTCATACAAATGCTGCAAATCAGTCTCCTGCCGCATCAATACCGAAAACTGCGCAATGCCGTCGCTGGCCCAAGCCCTTCTCTCATCATCTTGGTGCGATTTCTGAATTTCAGCGATAGATGCATTCAGTTTCTGTTCGTTTTCACGCACTGTCTTGCTTTTTACTTCCGAGTCGGCAAGCAGTTGGAAGTTTTTCCGGAGCGCCTCATGGTTGGTGAACAGCAGGTAAAACAGGCAACTGGAAATACAGAGCAGGCAGGTGGCATAGCACAAATAGATGCCCATGCCACGCTGAAAAAAAACAACATCCGCTTCCAAACTGAACCAATTGTTAAGGGTGGGAAATCCTAAAACGGTGGCCGCTGCAAACGCCAGGCAGAGGAACAGGGATTTTTTTTCCTCCATGCTGAACAGTACCCAGGGCAGCGTGAAAAATATTATCTCAATGGCAAAAAGCGAAGAAAACACAGGCTGCCCGTCTGGTTGAATATAAGCGCAAAAAAGCGTTGCCGCCGACGTGAGGCCAAAACAAGTCCAGAGACGCGACAGGTTGTAGCATCCAATTTTGTTGAAGAAAAAATTTATCAGGCAAGTGCCCGCAAACATGAAATACACCCAGACTATCGTCGGGTAGAATATGCTCACAATCACCCCGAACGGTATGGAAGCAAGGAAAAACAAGAAGTTGACAAAATTGGCAGTGCGGATGCTGCCGTTGGTGTTTTCCGAATGGTCACCTTTTATGCCGGTAGCGATGATGCGTTTGAATGGATTCATGGATTGTGAAAAACTTAAAAACTGTTTGAAAGTGAGCCGTAGCCCGGCAAAAAATCCGCAATGCAACGCCACTCGGGATGCCGACCTTCGCACCCGCCCCGAATACCGCCCTTACCTGACGAGCGTAATATACCCGGCGGCAACGTGCCATCAACTGGTGGCACTCATCTATGGCGTTGCTTTCGGGTAGCTTGCATCCGCGCCGCCCGTCTGGCTCGGACCAGATGCCCGTTCGCGGCTTTTAAGGCGCGGATCACCGCAAAACCGGAATTTGGCCGGGAACCATGCCGGTTTCCGGCCAACGGTATTTGAAAATAGGCAAGCCCCAAGGCTTTTCCAAAATGTAACCGCCTGCCAACAACCGCATGGTGTAAGTTCCGGGACTAAAAGGATGCTCTTGTGCGGAAACCGCCAAATTGTGGGCAGGCAAACGCCGGTCTCTTTGCACTCTGCCAGTAATTTGCAGATAGGAAGGTGATGGAAATTCTTTCCGAAAGTGTGTTTTGCGGAAAATCGCGTCCGCAGAAAAATAGTATCTTCGGAAACAGCAAAACCCCGTGGCTGCGCAAGTTTAGCGTAGCCTGTAGTGGTTTAGTTGCCGGTTTGCAACTGGCCAAAACCGAAAGCCTGTTTCAAACCAGCTCCAAGCAAAACGCCCGAAGTCGGGAAGGCGAAAACAAGCGCGATGATTTTCATGGCCGTGGCAGCGGTATGGTTTTGCGGCATTGTTCCGGGGCGGGTTTGGGTCTTTTGAAAGATACTGTTTTGTTTTGGCTCCCGCAAGGCAACTGGCACGCAAAGCCGGGCGGTTGCGGCAAACATCGCCGCCGCGCATCCCCGCAAAAATAGTATCTTTGAAAACCGCGAAACCCCGCCTTTTCCGGCGGACTATTGACCGTGTACTGCCGACTTTATGACGATGACCAAACCGTTCAAGATATACAGTTCCTCAGCCGGGTCGGGCAAGACATACACCCTGACCAAGGAATACCTGAAACTGGCACTGCAAACTGACGACCCGTTTTATTTCCGCAACATCCTGGCCGTGACCTTCACCAACGATGCGGCCAATGAGATGAAGGAACGCATTCTGGGAGCCTTGCGCGGCTTTGCCGATGAGACTACACTGCCCGAAAGCAAACGGCCCGGCAACCAACAATTACTGACAGCGGTGCTGGCCGAACTGAACCTGGGCCGCCTGGAGCCGCTGACCGAAAAAGTGCTGCGCAGGCGGGCGGGCCGCACGTTTTCCAACATCCTGCACGACTACACGGACTTTGCCGTGAGTACGATTGACAGCTTTGTGGGCAAACTCGTGGGCGCATTCACCGAGGAACTCGAAATCCCGTTCAATTACGAGGTCACGATGGAAGGCGACGAGATGGTTGCCAACGCCGTGGACCGGGTGCTGAACCGGATTGGCGGCGAACAGGAACTGCTGCTCTCGGAAATCATAGAGGCGTATGCCATTGAAATCACCGACGATGGTAGCAACTGGAACGGGCTACCCGCCAACTTGGCCACTTTCGGCAGGCAACTGACCGGCGAACGCATTGCGGAGGCCATGGAAAGCATCAAGCACTTGGACTTGGCCGATTTCCGCGAGGCCCGCAAGCAAATCTCGGACGAACAGGAATCCTTGAAAAATAGTATATCCGGCGTGGCCCAAACCTGCCTTGACTTGGTTGGCACGTATGGCTTGGACAGCAAGCACCTGGCGGGAGGAAAAAACGGAATCTGGGGTTATTTCCAGAAACACGCCATCGGCGCGGAACGCCAAGTTGACTACAAGGACAAGTTTGTTTCGGTCTCTTTGCGTACAATAATAGAGGCCGAGGAATGGGCGAGCCGGGGGGCAAAATCCGACAAGTGCAAGGCCATCAATGAGATACGCCCAGCGTTGAGCGGCGCAATCACCGCCATGGAAAACCAGAAGGGCGAATGGCTGATGCTCGAAAACATCTTGCAGCACTTCTACAAGCTGTCGGTAATCCACGAAATCAGCCGTGAGTTGCAATTCATCAAAAACGACAAGAACCAAGTCCTGATCGGCGATTTCAATAAGGCGCTGGTCAACATTATCCTCAAGGAACCCGTACCGTTCATCTACGAACGGCTCGGGGAAAAGTACAACCACCTGCTGATTGACGAGTTTCAGGACACGTCGGGTTTGCAGTGGAACAATTTGCTGCCGCTGGTGGAGAATGGCTTGGCCAAAGGCCATTTCAGCATGGTGGTCGGCGATGCCAAACAGGCCATTTACGGTTGGCGCGGCGGCGATATGCAACAGATTGTACACCTGTCCAACAAGCGTTTTGACATACTGGCCAGCCGCCACCGCCACGCCGACATTCTGGGTCTGCGCTACGAAACCCTGAACCACACGCTGGCCTTGGAAACGCTGGCCACGAACTACCGCAGCACCAGCGAGAT
>JANPIL010000477.1:0-12649 GCA_031424975.1 Sphingobacteriales bacterium | reverse complement strand
TGACGATGAAGACGAGGATTTTGGCAAGAAAAAGCGGTTCTGAGCGAACAAGAAATAATGTCTTCCAGAAACACCAAACCCCGGTTGCAGATGTAGCCGGGGTTTGGTGTTTTCAAAACATACTATTCTAACGGTTTAAATGACGGACTGGGATCAGAAACGCTTTTTCTTGCCGAAATCCTCGTCTTCATCGTCAAAATCGTCCTTGCCGAAATCGGAGCCGCTGAACATACTGCTCAGCAAATCCTTGAATTGCAGCCCGGAAGTAAGCCCGTTTTTGCTGATTTGCGAATATTCGGCCAAGCCATGCAACGCGAATTCCATCATGAAAACCTGTCCGGTCGCGTCGAGTTTGCCGTGGTATTCCTTTACCAGTTCGCGCAAGCCCTTCACGCCCATCAATGCGCTGCCATAGTCGGCATTAGACATTTCGTTGAGCAAATCAACCGTATTGCCGTCGCCAAACCAATCGGTGATGATGCGGTACGGGTTGCTGCCGTTGCTTTTCTGCTTTTTCAGCTTTTCGGGGTCGGGAAAATAGTTCAGGAATTGCGCACGTACGGCCTTGCCAATCAGGTTTTGCGCCACAATCTGCGGGCCTTCCTGCTCGCCTTCGTATACCAGTTCCACTTTGCCGGTAATGGCCGGAATCACGCCCCACAAATCGCCCACCCGCACGTGCGTGTGGTTTTCGCCGTTCACCAACGCGCGGCGTTCGGCGGCACTGAGCAGGTTTTCGTAGGCCGAAATCGTGAGCCGCGCCGACACGCCGCTTTTGGCATCCACGTATTCGCTGCTGCGGGCTTCTATGGCCACCTGCTCAATCAAGTCAGAAAGCAATTCGTGGGTCTGCACCAGCGTTTTCTGCTCCTCCTTGACAATTGCTTCCTGCTGGGTGATTTTCTTGCCGATTTCAATGCTTTTCGGATAGTGCGTAACTATCTGGCTGTCAATGCGGTCTTTGAGTGGCGTGACAATGCTGCCCCGGTTGGTGTAATCCTCGGGGTTGGCGGTGAACACAAACTGGATGTCGAGCGGAAGCCGGATTTTGAACCCGCGAATCTGGATGTCGCCTTCCTGCAAGATGTTGAACAGCGAAACCTGGATGCGAGCCTGCAAATCGGGCAGTTCGTTGATGACGAAAATGCAGCGGTGCGAACGCGGAATCAGGCCGAAATGAATCACCCGCTCATCAGAATACGGCAGCTTCAGCGTGGCGGCCTTGATTGGGTCGGCATCGCCGATTAGGTCGGCTACCGACACATCGGGCGTGGCCAGTTTTTCGTTGTAGCGTTCGCGGCGGTGCAGCCACTCCACGGGCGTGTGGTCGCCGTGTTCGGCAATCAAATCCTTGGCAAACCGCGACAATGGCTGCAGCGGGTCGTCGTTCAGTTCCGAGCCTTTGACCACCGGAATCCACTCGTCGAGCAGGTGTACCATCATGCGCGCCAAGCGTGTTTTGGCCTGCCCGCGCAAGCCCAGCAAATTAATGTGGTGCATGGACAAAATGGCGCGTTCAAGGTCGGGAATCACGGTCTCCTCGTAGCCCCAGATGCCGGGAAACACTTCTTCCTTGTTGCGCAGTTTATGAATCAGGTTGTCGCGCAATTCCCGCTTGATGGGTTTGGGCTGGTAGCCTGATGCCTTCAGTTCGGCGATGTTCTTGATTTTCAGCAGTTGGTCGGCGGTCAGTTTGTGGTAGTCCATTGATTGGTTTGAGAGTTTATGTTCACTGTTGAAAATAGTATGTTTTGAAAACGCGAAACCTGCCTTCAATCCCGTAACAAGTCGGAAAGTGTGAGTGCAAAGCCGGGCAGCACGGCCTCGCCCGACAGTTTCTCACCGAAAATCCGCTTTTCCGGTTCCTGACCGGGGCGGTAAATGTACGTGACGCAGTTTTGCATATCCACGAGCCAGCCCAGTTGCACGCCGTTTGTCAGCCATTTTTGCATCTTGTTTTTCAATTCCCACAGTTCATCGGATGCAGAGCGAAGTTCCAGCACAAAATCCGGCACCACATTGGCAAAACGCTTCCGTTCCTCCTGCGGAATATCATTCCACTTTTCATTGCTCAGCCAGGAAACATCCGGCGATTTGACGGAAGTATCAGGCAAAGTGAACCCCGCGCTGGAATCGAATACGTAACCCAATCTTTGAGTTCTGTTCCACATGGCGAATTCAGTGGTTAAATCAGCGTTGTAACGCCCAGTTTCCAGTCCGGTTGGTGGCATAATCATGATTTGTCCGTCCGCAGTACGTTCAATGCGCAGGCGGCCTTTATTGGCAAGGCAAAACTGGAAAAACTGCTCGTCGGTCAGTTTGCCAAAGGTCTTTTCAATTTCGAGGGCCAGTTGCATCGTTGAAAATAGTATGTTTAAAAAAGCCCAAACCTGCTTCCATTAAAACGTTTTCCGGCGGTTGCGCTGGTAATCTTCAAAAAGCATACTGCCCAAGCCCTTGAGGCTGCTGTAATACGCGCGGCCTTCGTTTACCTGCGTGAATTCGCGCACGAACTGCTGCAAATACGGATCGGAGGCCACCATGAACGTGGTAATCGGAATCTTGATGCGGCGGGCCTGCGCGGCCAGCGTCAGCGTCTTGTTCAGGATTTTCTTGTCGAGGCCGAAACTGTTCTTGTAATACTTGATCCCTTCTTTCAGGCACGTTGGCTTGCCGTCGGTGATCATGAAAATCTGCTTGTTCTTGTTTTTGCGGCGGCGCAGCAAATCCATCGCCAGTTCCAAGCCAGCCACCGTGTTGGTGTGGTAGGGCCCCACTTGCAAATACGGCAAGTCCTTGATGGTTACCTGCCAGGCATCGTTGCCGAACACAATGATGTCGAGCGTGTCTTTCGGGTATTTGGTCGTGATCAGTTCGGCCAAGGCCATGGCCACCTTTTTGGCGGGCGTAATGCGGTCTTCGCCGTACAGGATCATGGAGTGCGAAATGTCAATCATCAGCACTGTTGAGGTCTGCGCCTTGTATTCGGTATCCACCACTTCCAAATCGCGTTCGGTGAGCATGAATTCCTCGGTGTAGCCGTGGTTGATCTGCGCGTTCTTGATGGATTCGAGCATGGAAATCTGCTCCGCCGAATCGCCGAACTCATAATCGCGGATATCCGAACCCGGCTCGTCGCCGATGCCTTGGTAGGGCGTGTGGTGGTTGCCGGATTTTCCTTTCTTGAGCTTGCCGAAAATCTCTTCCAGCGCACTGCGCCTGATAGTCTGCTCGCTTTTGGGCGTGATGGCAAATGCGCCGTCGGGCGTTTTGTCGGTGATGTAGCCTTTGTCTTTCAAATCCTGGATAAAGTCGCCCATGCCGTAGTCGTCATCGGTGATACCGTATTGCCGGTCGAGGCTGTTCATCCAGTCCAAGGTTTCCTGCACGTTTCCTGCCGTGATGGTGAGCAACTGCATGAAAATCTTGAGCAGGTTTTCAAGGTCGGGCTTGCCTTCGTTGGGCGAGGGCATATATTGTGAAAAACGGTAGCCAAGCATAAGTTTGGTTTTGTGATGGATGAATATACGGCTAAATACTGACAGTCAATAATCTAAGGCCAGGAAACCGGCAGGGGGGTTTGGGCTTTTCAGGACATACTATTTTGCAGGCATTGTAACCCCGCTCCGGCCAACTGTCTGTTTGTCGCGATTCGGGCAAAGCCGAATGCGCCGGGTGGCGGGTTTGGGCTTTTTGAAAGATACTATTTTGGGCGGCGCGTTTGTACCAAAACAACGAACCGGTAGTTCAATAACCGATATCGCTTTGTAAAAGTTTGCCAAATTCCGGCAAGGCCGCTTTCATACCGGGCAATGCGTTCTGACAAACGGGCAAAAAAAATGGCGAAGGGGTTAGCTTCGCCATTCGGGTGCAAACACCGGAGGCATGGATCAATAATAAACCTGCTGCCCCTTGTTGTTGCGCCAGTCTTCTTCAAAGTGACGGCCATCCTCGTCGTTTTTCGGATTCACGCCCATCACAATGCCGCCATTCTTAATGTCAGACTCATACAGTTTTGCACGGTCTTCGGGAATGCCCGAACCCACCAATGCGCCAACCAAGCCGCCCGTGAGGCCACCGGCTCCGGCTCCGGCCAACGCCGCTGCAATCGGGCCGGCAATGACCAGACCCAAGCCCGGAATGGCCAGCGATGTACCGATGGCCGCAATGGCCCCGATTACCGCGCCCACCGTGCCGCCAATGGCCGAACCGGTTCCGGCTCCTTCCATGGCCTTGCTGCCAAGGTTGGTGTCGGCGTGGTCGGTGTCGCTGCCAAAGTGTTTCTTGCGCGTCTCGTCCGACATTACCAAGTTTATGTCGTCTTTGGTATAGCCTTTGGCGTGCAGGCTGTTATACGCCCTTTCCGCACTTTCGCGGTCTTTGAAGGTTCCAGTCAGCATACGCTTTTGCGCTGCCGCAGAAGATGTTTCATTGTAATCGGCCATGATTTTTCAGGATTTAAGTGGTAAGTGGTTTGTTACATTACCCAATGCTTAAGTGGCTTATCGGGTAATCACAAAGCCAAAAAAACCATACCAAGTCCCGCCCAAATACCAAACCACGCCCGTTATGGGCAGCCCTTCCACACACGTTGCCGAAATTACCGATAGTGGTGATGTTCGTCCACTTCTTTCAGCACCAGGCGCAGGCTCTCCTTCACGATGTCGCCCATGGTTTGGCACGAGAAAAAGATGTTGTTTTGGTAGTGGCTTGCCAGTTGTGTGCGCAGGCTGGCCACGTTTTCAACGGGGGCAATGGCATCGGCGGCCATGATGTCGGTGAGGGCGAAAATGCGGTTGCCGGTGGTGTTCAGGCGGCTGGCAATCATGGATTTTTCCTCGTGCTGGTATTGCTGCACGCTTTCGGGACGCAGCCGCTGGTAGCCGAGTTCAATAATCGGGTTGTTCTGCTTGAAATACTGCGGCAGGAAAACCGACTTCTTGCCCTCGTAACTCTGCTGGTCAAAGTCAATGGCGCGGATGCGGTAGTGAATCTCGTCGAAATCCTGGGTGGCGATAATCACGAAGTTGCTGCTGTGCATATCGCCCAACAACCGCACAAAACAGCGTTCGTTGAACTTGACAAACTCCTTGACCAACCGGATTGCGTTCAAATTCTTGTCTTGCAAGTGGCTCTGGATGAACTGGTTGCCTGGCACGCCCGCAATGTGCTCCTCTATCAAAGTATCGCCGCTGCTCAGGTAACTGATGCGGCTCGGCGACAGGATGTGCTCCAGCTCCAGCCCGTACACGCGCGAGGCATCGGCGCGTTTGACGTAGAAATAATCGAAATTGTCGTTGATGGTGTTCACAATCCGCACCCGGAACGGACGCGTGTTGGCATACATGCACACATCCACGCGGTCCACGGTCAGGTGGCGCGTCACCGACTGGTCGCCCCCGATTTTCAGTTCGGCGTAGGCCACTTTCAATCCGCGGTATATCTCATCAATCAATTGGGGCGGATAGAATACCGTTTCCCAGAGCGTGTCGCGTCCTTCCTTGTCGTAGAGCGTAATGGCACTGTCATATTGCGCCACGTCGTGGTAATGCACGGGCAGTTTCACCTCACGCCCGTACTTTTCCAGATACGCCCGCAACGCCGGATTGATGGGATAGATTTGTTTTTTTTTGGTTATCATGTCTCAAAAGCCGTCGGCCCCGAAGATGGGAGCCAAGAGAAATAGTATGTTTTTAAAAGCCCAAACCCACTTTACCGTTTGAAACGGTGAGTTCTGATTCACTCAACATTGGGACAGGTTTGGTGTTTTGGAAAGATACTATTTTTGCCACGGGCTTTTGTCACTGAGAAAACAACCTGTATGAAAAAAACCAAATTTTACATCGTGGATGTCTTTGCCTTGAACAAGTACGAAGGCAACCAACTGGCGGTCTTTGTGGACACGGACAACCGGATTTCGGAAGCGGAAATGCAGGCAATGGCAACCGAAATCAATTTTGCGGAGACTACCTTTATCAAGACCGACAAGGGCAACGGACGGTTCGGGGTGCGCATATTCACGCCCGAACACGAAGTGCCGTTTGCCGGGCATCCGGCCATCGGCACCAGTTACATCATCGCCAAATTCATGCTGCGCGAAGCCCGCCGGGAATTGGTCTTGGAACTGGCCCACGGTGACATCGGGATTTCGATACTTGAGCCGGACAGTATTGAACTTGAGCCGGACAGTATTGACGGAAGCCTGTTTTTCATGCGGCAAGCCCAGCCCGAGTTCCGGGAGTATTTCACGCACGAAGAAATTTCCACGGAACTCGCAATCGGTATGGCCGACTTGGACACGTCGCTGCCCGTGCAGGAAATCAGCACCGGACTTCCGTACATCATAGTGCCACTCAGAAACCTGAATGCCATCGGAAGTCTGCATCTGACCTACCCGGCATTGCGAAAATTCTTGGAAACGCGGCAAAAATACCGGACCAACAGCCCGACGGGGCATTCCACCTCGCTGTTCTTTTTCACCAAGGAAACGCATGAGCCGGGCAACCAGTACAATGCACGGATGCTCCTGCTCGAAAACGGGCGGCTTTCGGAAGATGCCGCCACCGGAAGCGCCAACGGCTGCCTGCTGGCTTATCTGCTCAAACACGAAAATTCCCGCCTACAGGCAACCGTGGAACAGGGATTCCAAATCAACCGGAAGTCATATATCCATTTGAATGGAACGCTGGAAAACGGCAGCTACGCGTTGGGCGTGGGCGGACTCACAAAGCTGGTTTCGGAAGGATTCTGGTATGTGTAGGTGTATTGGTTGGCTAAGTTGCGGGCGGGGCCGGTTTGGCCTTTCGGAAAGATACTATTTTGTCTGAATTGGTTGTAGAGACATTGCAGTGCAACGTCTTTGTTTCCATTTCCGATGCTGCCAGCATTGATATTGCGCGGGAGACGTTGCGGTCTAACGTCTCTACGATTCCAAAACGCTCTTGAACGGCAAACGCAAAACGTCCGTTTTCATATCCGGCGCAATACTTCGCCCCGGTGCGAATCGAGCTTGATGAATATCCAGAGCAGGATGGTGAACGACCACAGCGATGAGCCGCCGTAGCTGAAAAACGGCAGCGGAATGCCAATGACCGGCACCAGCCCGATGGTCATGCCGAGGTTGATGGCGATGTGGACAAACAGGATGCACGCCACCGAATAGCCGTACACCCGCGAAAAACGGTCGCGCTGGCGTTCGGCAAGCTGCACCAAGCGGTAAATCAAGCCTATCATCATCACAATCACCACCACGCCACCCAGCCAGCCGTGTTCCTCGCCAATGGTGCAGAAAATGAAGTCGGTGCTTTGCTCGGGCACGAAATCAAACTTGGTCTGGGTTCCGTTCAAAAAACCCTTGCCCGCAAAGCCGCCCGAGCCAATCGCGATTTTGGACTGCAGCACCTGCCAGCCCACTTGTTTCTGGTCAATGGTGGGGTCAATGAGTACCAGAATCCGGTTGCGCTGGTGCGCCTGCAACACCTTGTTCATGAAAAAATCGACGCCAAACACCGCCACGGCCACCATCAACGCTACCCCCACCACCCAACTGATGCTCTTGAGCGTTTTGCGGCGCAGGTTCAGGAACACCAACCCGGCAATGGCCGCAATGGCAATGAACAAATACAACTGCGGAACCACCAGTGCCAGCACCAGAATGACCGCACCAGCCACGCCCAATATCAGTATCCACGGCGTGAGGCCCTCACGGTAGAGCACCAATATGAACGCGATGAAAACCATGGCCGAACCGGTATCGTTCTGCTTGAGTATCAACAGTGCCGGCACCGTGATAATGGCCGCGCAAATGAGTTGCGTCTTGGTGTCGTCGAAGCGTATTTCGGTATCGCTCAGGTATTTGGCCAAGGTAAGGGCTGTGATGAATTTGGCAAACTCGGAAGGCTGGATGCGGATACTGCCGATTTCAAACCACGCCTTTGCCCCATTCACATCGCGAGCAAGCAGCATCACGCCAATCAGAGCCACTAAAACAATAATGTAAAGGATGTAGGCAAATGCCTCGAAAAACTTGAAATCCACGACCATTATCAGCACAATCAGCACCAGGGCCGAACCAATCCAGATCAGTTGCTTGCCCGAGTTGATGCTGAAATCGAAAATGCTCTGCTGCAATTCGGGGTCATACACCGCCGCAAAAATATTGAACCAGCCCGCCACCACACAGGCGGCATACAAAGCCACCGTAATCCAGTCAATGCGGCCGGTGCTGAGTTCCTGTCCGGGATGGGGTTGGCCTTGGAGCATATCAATGAAGAATAAAAAATGCGGAATGGAAAATGAGGGGTTTCGGCTTTTTTAAAGATACTATTTTCGGGGCCGGCCTAATTGTTTTTCGGCAGCGTCTTGTTGCTCACAATGATGGGCTTGGCCGGGGAAATCCTGGGCTTGGCCGGCTGCAAGGGCTTGATTTTCAGCAATGGTTTCCGGATGGCCGCCGCACTGTCGTCCCGTCTTTTTTCCGCTTCCGCTTTCGATTTGGGCATATAGTCGCGCTGGATCATGAAATTGGCCAGGTTACGGCGCACGATTTTCTTTTTCAGGTACTTTTCAATCACCAGCGTGGCAATTGGGGCGGCGGCAAAGCCACCGAAACCGGCATTTTCTACGTACACTGCCAGCGCGATTTTCGGATTGTCCTTGGGGGCGAACGCCACAAAAACCGAGTGGTCTTTCTCACCCTTCTTGTTCTGCGAGGTTCCGGTTTTGCCGCAAATCACAATGTTGTCGATCCGCGCCTTAGACCACACCGTACCCCGGCGCACCGCATCGGCCATGCCATCAATGATGTACTTGAAATACGAACTGTCGATGCTGGTTTGGTGGCGTTGCAAGTACTGCGGCAGCGGCTGGCCATGGCTCACGCTCTTGACTAAGTGCGGCGTATAGTAATGGCCCTTGTTGGCGATGGTGGCCGCCAGGTTTGCCATCTGGATTGGCACCACGTTCAGTTCACCCTCGCCAATGCTGACCGAGTAGAAATTGGAAAACTGCCACCGCGACTTGCCGTAGAACCGGTTGTAAATCGCGGTGTCGGGCACGTAGCCGCGCTGCCCGTTGGGGATGTCCACGTCCAGTTTGGTGCCGAAGCCGAAGGTTTTCACGTGGTTGTGCCACGCCATCAGCCCCACCTGCGCGTCGCGCCAGTTGTTGCCGGTGGGTTGCGCATAAATGATGCGGCGGTAAACGTTGTAGAAATACGGGTTGCACGACCACTGCACGGCATTGTGCAAATCGTTGTGGCCGTGCGGGTGTTCATGGCACTTCATGGGAACCTGCACACAGCCGAACTGAGACTCGGGCGTGATCACGCCTTCCTGCAAGCCCACCAGCGACTGGATGACCTTGAAAATGGAACCGGGCCGGTACACCGCCTGGATGGGCCGGTTGTACATGGGCAGGTTGGGGTCTTTTTGCAAGGTTGTGTAATTTTTGCCAAATGTGCGTCCCACCAGCAAGTTGGGGTCGTATGACGGGGCCGAAACCATGGCCAGAATCTCGCCCGTGGCTGGCTCAATGGCCACAATGCTGCCTATTTTGTGCTGCATCAGGCTGTCGGCAAACAGTTGCAAGTCCAGATCAATCGAGGAAACCAAGCTTTCGCCCGTCACCGCCGTGGTGTCGAATTTGCCGCCCCGGAACGCGCCTTTTTCCACGCCGTTCACGTTCACCATCACGTAGCGCACGCCCCGCTGGCCGCGCAGTTGCTTCTCGTAAAACGATTCCAGTCCGTTGATGCCCACGTAATCGCCCTGCTGGTAATAGTTCTGGTTCATGAGTTTTTTCGGACTCACTTCGGCAATGTAGCCCAGCGCATTGGCCAGCGTGGGGTGCGGGTAGTGGCGCACAATGCGCGTGGTGTAGAAAAAGCCCGGATAGTCAATGAGGCGGTCTTGGATACGGCCAAAATCGGCCACCGAAATCTGCTTGAGAAACGACGACGGCTTGACTTTGGAATACTTGGCGGCCTGCGTCATCACCGAGTCGAAATACTGCCGCGACACGGCCATGACGCGGCAAAACTCCAGCGTGTCGGCAATGCTGGCTTTTTTCGGAATCACGGAAATGTCATACACCGCCTCGTTGATTACGATCAGCTTGCCGTTGCGGTCATGGATTTGGCCGCGGTGCGGATGCACCACCACCCGCCGGATGGCATTGTCGTCGGCGCGGGCCTTGTAGTTGTCGTCTATGACTTGCAGGTAAAAAAGCCGGATCAAATACACCGCGCCGACCACGATGAAAATGGCCTGAATAACAAACCTTCTGGAATCTCTCATGAATTTATAATGCCACGCTGCTCAGTTTGGGGAAGTATTCTGTCTTCTTTAAAAATAAAACCGGTGCAAGTGGTGGGGAAATCCGGGTTGTTTGCCGGGTTATGGCATCCGAATAGGCAAAATTAGAAAATTACAATCGTCAAAAGCAAATTTCCGGCGGTCATTCTCTGCCAACCCGCTAAAACACAGAACACAACCACGCCCGCATTCGTTACCAAGCCACGGATGCCAATCCTGTTTCCGTTCACTTTTTTTTCCACAACCCCGCCCGATGAATCTGCTTTTGTACGTCGAAATCAGCGATACGGTTCCGTTCACCTACCAAAATAGTATCTTCCGGAAAGTCCAAACCCGCCTGCCCGGCACCATGGTTTACGACTGCGACAACCATTCGGAGCCGCTCACGGTGCGTCATGCGGTTGATTTGCTGTCGCAAGCGGATAAATCGGTGGTGGTGGTCAAGGCCGGGGCGGGACAGTTGGGCAGTCTGCGTCCGCTGCTCGAAAAACTCTGGCAGCCTGCCCTCAACCGGCTGGTAGTGTGCGAAGGCGAAAACCCGGTGGTCGAGAAAATGCTTGGCCTGCTGCCACCCGAAACACTGCTCAAAGGGCTTACCGACGATTATTTTGACCGGATTGCCCAACATCTGGGCGGCTGACAACCCGGAAAACACACCGGTTTTGCCATTCGTTTTCCAAGAAATCCTTACCTTGAGGCCGAAAAAAGACTTTCACAGCCGCATTCCCGAATCCCGATTTTCGGGCCTCCATAACCCAAAACCACCAACCATGCCGCTTCCTATTCACAGTGCCGCACCCGACTTTTCACTGCCTTCCACTTCCGGCGAAACCTTTACACTCTCCCTTGACCAGCACGGCAAGCCTTGCATCATTTATTTCTACCCCAAGGATTTTACGGCGGGCTGCACCAAGGAAGCCTGCGAGTTCCGCGACCAATTTGCCGAATTTCGCAACTTGGACATCAGCATATTCGGCATCAGCCGCGACGACATACCCACGCACCTCAAATTCAAGGCCGCCCACAAACTGCCTTTCGAACTACTGTCTGATATCTCGGGCAAGGTGGCCAAGCAGTACGACGCAACGGTTCCGCTCATCGGCATGAACAAACGCATCACCTACCTGCTCGATGGCGAACACCGCATTGTAGCCGCATTTCAGGATATGTTCGGTGCCGAAAAGCACATCAAAGCCATGATTGACGGCATGAAGGCCGAAGGAATGAAAAGATAAATGTTTAATTGAATGTTCAAGAACAGTATTACTATTCTTCAAAAGACACAAATGAATCATTTTTTGCGAAAGCACAAGAAATATTTGCTTGTGACAGGTGTTGTATTTTTGTTAGATCTAATTACAAAAATCATAGCATTCCAGATACTTCCTTATAATGAATGGATTAAAATAGCAGAAGTTGAAGTGTATCTGTATCTAACATATAACTTCCATGCTACAGGTGGTCAAGCCGCTTATGTGTTGGGAGAAATCAGTCAAGCCAATACTAAACTCGTCTTTTCGTCTTTGATGGGCTTTTCAATGGGTGTATATGTTTGGGCAAGTCGAAAACTGCCGCTCACGCTAAAGTGGAAAATCCTGATTGGTTTTTTAATCTATGTAGTGCTTGCTTTTTCAATAGAGGTAGCTTACAAAAACGTTAGATTATCATTTCCAAACCATTTCACTTCTTGGTTTACCAAAGCAGGGTCTCTCTTTTTATATGGAATCATTTTCTACGTGCTGCAAAACAAGGTATTAAAGACATTGATTGCAGTGACATTGGGATGTGGCTTGGGAAACTTCATCAATCACTTTTATCCTCCATACCATATAATAGATTTCATTTATTCAGATTTGCTATTTCGATGGTTAAAATTAGGCATATTCAATTTGGCTGACATATTGTTTAACATGTCTGAAATAATAACAATCGCTTACCTATTATACTTGGCAGGAAAAAAGATTAGACTGACATTTATCAAATCCATATCGGGCGTAAAAAGCCAAATATGAATATAAGCATACTATCCCAAGACTTTCGAAAATGACTGCTTTCAGGCAAGGCAGGTTTGGGGTTTTTGAAACATACTATTTCGGAAAACGCCGGTCAGACACTGCGTGTCAGACCGGTATCGGCTTTCGGAAGAACAAGGGGTTTAGTCTTTTCAAAACATACTATTTCGCATTCAACCGGCATGATGCCAAAGCCGCAAACCACACACAGCAATATGGTTTTCATCACCGGTGCCAACGGGTTGGTCGGCAGTTTTGTGGCCCGCGAGTTTTTGGCGAAAGGCCATTCCGTCCGCGCCCTGCGCCGGCCCGGCAGCGACATGG
>JANPIL010000476.1:0-15190 GCA_031424975.1 Sphingobacteriales bacterium | reverse complement strand
CTTCAAGTTACATGATTTTCTTCAAAGTACTGTTCGCTGATGCACGAAACTGTTTTTGTGATGATAAAAGGCATAGAAATACAAAATTTTAAAAATCTACGGCACGTTCAAGTAATGGATTTGCAACCAGTGAATCTATTGATTGGCCCGAATAATTCTGGGAAAAGTAATTTTTTGAAAGCTTTTGAAGCGGTAAAAAACAAATTTGCGGGAAGACAATTTCCATTAAGGGATCGACAGAAAGGAAATCAAGGAAATATTATAATTAAAATTTTTTTTGATCATATAAATATAGAATATGTCAGTATAATAAATATACAAGAAGACTTTCTTCTCATTCGAAACCAAGTTGATGATTTTGCATTTTTTAAGATAGAGAACAATAATATACTGAAAATGCCAAGTGATGATGAAAGATCATTGTATTATCACCTTAAACAGCTATTCGAAAATACGTATGTTTACATACCGACACCAGAAGCCTTAAAGAGAAAAGAATCCATACAGGCCACGACCGTTTTAAATTCTGATACAGGCAATATTGTTAGTTTTCTATTCAATCTGAGCCAAAATCATCGGAAATTATTCGCCGCTTTAGAAAATGATTTGAGAAACTGCACAGGCGACATAGTAAGCATTTCGACTCCGCCAGTGGTGGGCGAACCGGGAAAAATAGAGGTGAAGTTTTTTGATAAAAATGACAATGACTATCAAGCGGACGAAGTATCGGATGGGGTGCTTTATTTCTTAACGCTACTCTGTATTCTATACCAACCTAATCCACCCAAATTATTATTGTTGGAAGAGCCGGAGAAAGGAATCCACCCACGCCGGATTCATGAAATCATGGAATTTATTTTCAGATTGGCGGAAGACAAGGGCGTACAAGTAATTTTAACCTCGCACAGTGTACACGTAGTGGACGAATTCGCTAGCATTCCGGAGGCGGTTTATGTGTTTGAAAAACAGGCGGACGGTAGTGCATTGATTAAAAACCTTAAAAAGGAAATCATTGAACCGTCTAACCAAAGAAGTGATGAGAATAATCTGCCACGAATCAACTATACTGATTCATTGGGTGAACACTGGGCAATTGGCTTGCTGGGAGGTGTGCCTGTATGAAAACAATTAACTATGGCATTTTCTGTGAGGATATCGTGCAAAAGATATTTATTGAAGCGTTATTGGCGCAATTACCCGCTTATTTTGATAGAAGTAACGAAATAGAGTTTATGTTAAATCAGGATTCATACAGAAGATTTAGCAAGAACCCTCTCACCAAGCGTGAAATAGATAATGGTTTCCACAGTGTAGGAATTGTCAATTTTCGTGATTACCAAACCGACTTGTTTTTTGTTGGGCGCGATTTGGATCATTTTGAAGAAAACAGTTTCCGTGCAAAGAAAGAGGAAATGCTTCAAAAGTTGGATGCTAAAATCCGCGAGAAAACTGTGGTGTTCATTCCTGTCCAGTGTATTGAACATTGGCTTTGGCACATCAAGTTGCACGTAGAAAACCCCCAAATAACCAAAAAGCAATCTTTGGAAACCCAACGGCGGGATGAAGCGAAAAAAATGATATACGGAAAGCCGAAACCGGGTAATACAAAGCAGTTGGCAGTTATTGAGGACATCGAGATTTTGAAAAACATAGACATAGCTTGGCTTTGTAGCTGCTCGTATAGCTTCAATGCATTACTTGAAGACATAAAAAAGTTCTTGACAGCTTTTTTTTAATGAAACAAAAGCATCTTTAAACTACATATACAAGGTTTTGGCTTTTGAAAAGATAACAGAGTTGCTCTTGGTTGATAATCAGATAGTTATGCAAGTATTGACGAATTGCAACAGGATGAATTTTGCCTATTTTCTGTTTATTTCTCCTGAAACGGGGTTTTGCCTTTTCAAAAGATATTATTCAGAGATAGCAAAAAACTGTAACTCGTTGATTGTCAACCGAAAGCAACTTTACTGTTTATTGATACAATCATCCATCAATCCCCTCCGTTTTTCCACCATTCACGGCTGTACATTCGCCGGAAAGTCCAATTCTTGGAACGCAGCATAAATGGTGTGTATGCGTGGGCATCCTTGGCCGACAGGCTTTGGTAATACAAATCATCGTCGGTCAGGATCAGGCTTTCGTAGCGGTTGTCGTGCTTCAGCGTCACATCGGCAAAGGGCAGTTCCTTGAATGCATCCGCTTGACTGCCAATGATTTTATCCTTCAGCAGGTTTTTGGCAACAAAGCCGCGCACGGGTTTGGGCTGCGGCACATACTCGCCCGCCGACACTTGCCACGCGTATTCCAAGTATTGACGCAGCAGTTTCGGGCCTTCGTGCATGGTGTCGTCGGTACGCAATTGCTGGGGGTGCAAACTTGAAATAATGTAAATTTTCTCCCTTGCCCGCGTCACGGCCACATTCAGCCGGTTTTCGCCGCCCTGCTGGTTCAGGCTGCCAAACTGCATGGTCAGTCGCCCGTTGGCATCGGGTGCGTAGCCCACCGAAAAAATGATGGTGTCGCGTTCGTCGCCCTGCACATTCTCAATGTTTTTCACGAAAAGCGACGGCGGCAACACCATTCCCCGCGCCATGGCGGAGTTTTCCAGCATTTCCTGAATCAGGTTTTGCTGCTTGTGGTTAAATGTCACGATGCCGATGTTTTTGCCGGGCTGCCCCGCCAGCAGTCGCCACACCAATCCAACCACCTTTTCAGCTTCGGGCAGGTTTTGGTTCTGTGCCCAGATTCCGTCTATTTTCAAATAGTGAATGGCCGGTTCCTTGTCGTTGATGGTTAGAAAATCAGGCAGCAATTCCAAGTTGTGCTGGTAGAAATGCCGGTTCGAGAAATCCATCAGTTCCAGCGACTGGCTCCGGTAGTGGCCGCGCAATTGCGCTTGCGGCAGGTAGCGCGCGGCCAGATCCAGCAGCGAATCCACTTCCAGGTCGGGCACGTCTTCGGTTTCCTCTTCGTAACGGATCTGGTACAAATCGCTGGGTTGCAGTTGCTTGCTGTCGCCGACAACCACCACCTGCCTGCCCCGGTACATGGCCGGAATGCCCCGCTCGGCAAAGCACTGCGACGCTTCATCAAAAATGACCAAATCGAAAGCGGTTTGCAAATTGAAGACCGCCGAAACCGCCTCGGGCGAGGCCATCCAGCAGGGAATAAGCCGAAAAACTTCGTCGCCCAGTTCGGCGAGCAGCTTGCGGAGCGTCCAGATGCTGCGCTTCTTGGTGACTTGGTGCTTCACATCGCGGTACGTGACAAGGTTGTTGAGGCGGTTGAATTCCACGTTGCGGTAGGTCTGTTCGCGCAGTTTCAACAGCAATATGTCACGGCTCAACGTCTGCTTTTTCCGCACCGAATCCTGCAATTCCTCTTCCATCTGGCGCATTTTATGCGTCGAAACGGCGCGCAAAACCGGGAACTGCTCCTCCAAGTGTCCAATCCAAGCCAAGCGCAGGCTGTTGTCGAAAATAGCCAGCCCCCCAACCCCCGAAGGGGGAGCCATTGCTTTTATTACGGCTTTTTCGTGCGGATTGAAATTGAATTTGATTGCATCCAGCTCGTGCAGCGCGTCGAAATCGTCTTGGAGGGTTTTGAGTATTTCGGGGATACTATTTTCGTTTTCATGTATTTGGCGCATCTGGTTGTCAGTGAGGTAGGTTTTCCAGAGTGCCTTTGCGGTATCCCATTCGTCGGCCACCAAGAGCAGTTGCTCCACTTTTCTTTGGAAATCGGAAATACTACCTTGAAACAACGTGGAAAGCGGCTGCCAACAGGTTGTTTTCTGAATCAGCTTGTGCGCCTTCCTACCCGTCCGCTGGTTGGCAAACCACTGGTTCACAGCGTTTTCATCGTGCAAAAGTCCGGTCTCCCAAACCGGTTGCAGTTCGGTAACTATTTTTTCAAGCGCAATCCGGTTTTTTATTTTCTCTACCAAAACCTCCAAGGCATCTTTCCGCAGGGAAAGCCGGTTGGCATCCGCAATACGCCTGACCACTTTTCGCTCGCCCGAAAACCACTGCCAGCCAAGCCATGAGAAGATATTCTGTCGGGCACGCAGTGCATTCTTCAAAATATGCAAAATCCTTTCCAGGTCTTCAGTTTCCGAAACCTTTTCAATGCTGTTGCCTTGCAGGCATTCCAGCAAATTGCGTTCGTGTTTGTCGAACCATTTGGCATCTGCGTGCGGGTTGCCGCCAGCCTTGTAACGGAGAAAAACCTGCCATTGGGTTTCATCCTGCACCACTTCCAGCAACTGCCGCACTTTGGCACTTTCAAAAGATACTATTTCCAAATCGCTGACGGTCAGGGGAAATGTTGTTATTTTCTCCGCTTGAGCCATAATGTTCAGGGCAGTCGGCGGAATCTGCCCGATTACTTCACTGATGCGCGTTTGGTCGGAATGCATGAGGTTGTGAAACGAAACCCGGTTGTGCCACGGATGGGTGGGGTGTTCAAGATGCTGGTGGGTTTCGTAGGCGGCCAGTCGGCGCATGAAATCCTCGATTTCGTGAAACTTGAAATGTTTATATTCCTTTTTCAGCGAAAAACTCGGCGCGGCGGGGTTGCTGGTCAGGTACAGTTCCTTGACCGAAAGCCCGCAGACAGAATCGTCGAACAGGGCGTGGCGGAATTCTTCAAGTTCAGCCGAAAGTTTGTCGATGCGGCGGCTTTCGTGCAGGAAATCCCGTTCCAGATAGATGGCATCCAAGCTCAGGTTCAGGCGTTTGTATTCGTCCAGCATTTCAATCTGGCGGTTCAGTTGCGCGTAGATTGGCTTGCGGTCTTGCTTGAAATCGTGTACCAAACCAATGAAATCGGCCATGCCGAGTCGTTGCAAACGGCTGTGCACCACATCCAGGGCCACGCGTTTCTGGCACACCAGCAGCACGCGTTTTCCCCGCGCCGCGTAGTCGGCCATGAGGTTGGCGATCAGTTGCGATTTGCCCGTGCCGGGCGGCCCCTGCACCACCAGCGACTGCCCGGATTTTACCAACCTGATGGCCTGTTCCTGCGAGGCATCCAGCGGCAGCGGCGTGATGAGCGAAGCCTCTGCAGTCTCTCCCTTTGGGGGTTGGGGGTTCGGTTGTTTTTTGCGGAAGAAATCTTCCGGTTCTTCAAACGCATTTTCCGCTATCATCTGCCCGTAATCTGGCATCAGGTATGATCCGGCCTGCGGGAAAATGCCCAGCACCGCTTCGGGAAAAAGTTTGATTTCGCCGTTGCGTTGCGATTCGTCAAAATCGGCTTTCTTGAAAGTTTGGAAAAACTGCAATTGATTTTTGAATGAATCGGGATTGAAGTTGATTTCCAGCGGACTTTGTTTGAGCAATTCGTAGAGCTGCGTACGAAATGCCAGGCTTTCCTTGTCAAAGCCTTCAAAATCAGTCTCCAAGAATTCGTCGGTGATTTTAACGTGGTTAAAGTAGCCGTAGGCCAGCAGCAGGCTTTTGTTGAATTGCGGCGGTTCGCCTTCGCGCGGGTGCAGCGACCAGCGGTTGTTTTCCAAGGACAGCCGCACCGGAAAAAACAGCAGCGGACAGCGGATTGGCGTGCCATCGGTCAGTTTGCCGTGCATAACCGGATAGCCCACATACAAATCTTGGGAGCCGCGTTCCTGTTCAATGAATGCGGCCGTGCGGGCCACGCGGCGCAGTTTTTTGGCTGCCTCGTTCACCTTGTCGTAACGGCTGTCCAGCGCGTCGCAGAGCGAAATCTGGGTTTTTCCGGCCATGAGTTGCTGGACTATCTCAAAAGACGGGCGGTTATCCAGAAAATCCAGTTCGTGCAGATCCATGAACTGCTCGGCGGGCAGTGTGAGCAGCAACAGCGATTTGTTGGAAGAAGTAAGGTTGGTGAGGCGTTTCCGGTAGGCTTTGAGGAGCTTTTGCATGGCAGTAGGCAGGGTTGCAACAACCAAGGTAGGCAGCGACCGCCGATTTAAAAAGTGCGTGGCGTGGCACGAGTGGGGGCGGCCAGCACTCCGATGCTTGCGGGAGCAAGGCGCAAAAGCCAACCCATTTGGCGGGTTTGCTCCTTTTGAAACATACTATTTTTGGTGACGGGTCAAAAATGCCGGTTTTGCCGAAACGATTGCATGATCCGTCCAAATGCGAACGCCCGTTTTGCTGCGGGGATTTGCAAATGTGTGGTATATTCGCGCCGGAAGCGATTCGGGCATCCGTTCTACCACAACAACCCAAATGATATTCAATTCACTGCAATTCATTGTTTTTTTTGTGATTGTCACGGCGGCCTACTTTGTGGTTCCGTATAGGTTGAGGTGGTTTTGGCTATTGTTGGCGAGTTGTTATTTTTACATGGCATTCGTGCCGGTTTACATACTCATCCTTGGCTTTACAATCGTCATTGATTATCTGGCCGGTATTCTCATCGAAAAATATCAGGGCAGAACGCGGGGTTTCCTGCTGGCCGCAAGTCTGGTTGCCAATATCGGCGTGCTGGCGGTTTTCAAGTACTATAATTTCCTCAACTATAACCTTACCAAAATCCTGCATTTAGTCGATCAGGTAAATCCCATCCCCATTTTATCCATTCTGTTGCCTGTCGGTCTGTCATTCCATACTTTTCAGGCCATGAGTTACACGATTGAAGTGTACAAGGGAAACCAGAAAGCCGAGCGGCACTTTGGCATGTATGCCCTGTATGTCATGTTTTACCCTCAATTAGTGGCTGGCCCCATTGAGCGTCCGCAAAACATCCTGCACCAGTTCCGTGAAAAACATGATTTTGACTTCGAACGCTTTAAAAGCGGACTCGCACGAATGGCCTTCGGCTTTTTCAAGAAGGTTGTCATTGCCGACAGGCTGGCGATGGTGGTTGACCATAGCTACGGCAGTATAGATGCGCAGAACGGCTCCTCGCTGTTGGTTGCCACCGTGTTTTATTCGTTCCAAATCTATTGTGATTTTTCGGGCTACTCTGACATTGCCATTGGGGCGGCCCGGATCATGGGCTTTGAATTGATGGAAAATTTCAAGTCTCCCTACCTTTCCAAATCCATCCCTGAGTTTTGGAAACGCTGGCATATCTCACTGTCAACGTGGTTCCGTGATTACCTGTACATACCGTTGGGAGGGAACCGGGTGAAGATTTCGCGCTGGTATTTCAACCTGATGGTCGTGTTTTTGATAAGCGGATTGTGGCACGGTGCCAACTGGACGTTTGTGGCTTGGGGGCTGCTGCATGGCATTTATCAGGTTTGCGCGGTTGAAAAGGACAAGTTCTTGCAACGCACCAATATCAAACTTAGCGACAGTTTACTGATGAGAGCCTTGCAAGTAGCCGCCACCTTTTCGCTGGTCACCTTTGCGTGGATATTTTTCAGGGCCGCCAAACCCGTCCACGCCTTGAAAATCATTGATAAGATATTTCACGTGTCCATTCATGATACCCCAAATTTTGGCCTGAACAATACGGAAATGTGGTTTTGTGTTTTCCTGATTGTGGCATTGCTGTTCAAGGAAAAGTTTTACAACACTGTTTCTGTCACGAATAATTATCGGTTTTGGTCACTGATTTTGTTTCTGATTGCCGGCTGTTATTTCCTTGGGGTGTTCGGAGCCAAACAATTCATTTATTTTCAATTCTGACATGGGCAAACTGCCATTCCTTTTTACTGCGGGTTTCTTCCTGATTGCTTTCATTATCAGTTCATCCGAGGAATTAATGAAAAAGACAGCCCAATACAGATATAATCTTGATAACGTTCTGGGTTCTGATAAGTATACCTACGGCGACTTGTACGGATTGTCATACCTGCCCGCATTCAAAATAAAGTCTGAGACGCAACCGGAAATAAAGCCTTGCGGAAAACCGGGAAACATAAACCTATATACCATTTGCGACAGCTACCTGTGGTTTTTTTTGAAGGGGAATGCCGATTTTTGCGGTGTGGATAAATATGATTTTAGCCGCTGGGCGCATGATGACAGGATGGATATAACGCTTGATACAAACAGGAAAAACATATTGCTCATAGAAATAGCTGAGAGAAACCTGAGATACATGACTGACACAGCGGCGATTTTCAGCAAGGCTGTAGTGGCGAATAAACGAACTGTAGCTGTTACAGGCAGGGCAGCACTCCCCGCTTTTTCGGACGGGATTTCGCTTGTACCTGTGTTTAATCCGCTAATAGAACAGAACCTGCAATTCAGTTTGTTTGATTACCGTTTTTTCACGCCTTTTAAGGAAATGAAGGCGCAACTGAATTACAGGTTTTTTAACCGGTCGAACGAGGGTGTTAAGGTTTCCGCCAATGGAAAGTATCTGTACTTGGCTGAAACAGTTGATTCCACGCAAGTTACGAGTTCATTCAATCCCGTCTCAGCTCAGGAAATTGACAAGCTTGTGCACACACTGAACCTAACATACAGGCATTACAAACTCTTGGGATTTGATGAGGTGTATTTTTCCGTCATACCCAATCCTGTTACTATCTTGGATACCGAAAAATACCGGTACAACGGACTGATACCCAAGGTGCAGGAACACGAAAAACTGGAAATGAAAATAATTGATACACATACGCTTTTCAAAGGATCCACGGCCCAACTCTACCAATACTCAGACAGCCATTGGAATAATAATGGTTTTTATCTGTGGATAAGTCAAGTTGACAGGGAATTGAACAAGATACGCTGAGTGTGGCGGCCAATAAAACAAGGTGCTGTGGGTTGGCACTACGAAGGAGACAACGCGAAAAAACAGGCGGTACTGTGGGTTTGCACCTTTTAAAACATACTATTTTCGGTGGTGGGTCAAATCCTTACACCTCAAAGTTAAAGCCTTTGGCTTTCAGTTCCTCGTAGCGTTTTTTGTCGAACATGAACAGTTGGGCGGCGCGGTGCGACACATTCCGTTGCTTTTCTTCAAGGCCGATGAGCAAATCCATCTTCAGTATTTTCTTGCGGAAATTACGCTTGTCCAGCGGTACGCCCAGCACGGTTTCGTACAGGTGCTGCAGTTGCGAGAGTGTGAATTTTTCGGGTAGCAGTTCAAAGCCGATGGGCTGGTAGCGCACCTTGCCCTGGAGCCGCTCGATGGCCATTTGCACGATTTTCTCGTGGTCGAAAGCCAAGTCTTTCGGAATTTCGGACAGCGCAAACCAATGCACATTGTCGGCATCCGTGCCAGCCACAACCTTTTGGTAGTCAGACAGTTTGAGCAACGCGTAGTAGGCCGCCGAAACCGTGCGTCCGCGCGGGTCGCGGCCGCTGTCGCCGAAGGTGTAGAGTTGCTCCATGAACACATTGGTCAGGCCGGTTTCCTCTTCGAGTTCGCGTTTGGCGGCGTATTCAAGGCTCGGGTCGGTGTCTATGTCCAGAAAGCCGCCCGGCAAGGCCCACATTCCGCGAAAAGGCTCGCCGCCGCGCTGGATAAGCAGTATCCGCATTTCGCCTTCGTCGAAACCGAACAAAATGCAGTCCACGGTGACCGAGGGGCGGGGATATTCATAAGTGAAAGGCATGAAAAATCGTTTTACGTCTCCGTTGAAAATAGTATCCCCGCTAAAGCCAAAGGTTCCGCCAGAGGCGGAAACGGGGCTTTCAGCTTTCAAAAAGCCCAAACCCCCTTTGTGTACTTTGCGCCTTTGTGGTTGGATTGTTAACCACGAAGGCACGAAGGACACGAAGAATTACGGCAAGATTTCAATCTTAGTCGGTTCCAGGCAGTCGGGCGGCAAAATGGGCAGCCCGTTCATGGCCAGCAACACTTGCGCCGCATTTACCACATCCAGGGCGCAATAGCGGGCTATTTTTTCCAAATCGCGTTCATGGTAATATACCTCGTGTACCAGACTGCCGTCCATTTCCTCCTTGCTCGACGGAATGTTGAATATCGCCGCCAGCAAATCCAGCGAGGTGTAATTCTTGTAATCGCCGAATTTCCACAAGTCCATCGTGTCAATGTGCGATACTTCCCACGGTTTTTTGCCCTGCGTTTGCAACACTGCGGGCAGCGGCAAACCCAAGATGAGCATACGCCGAGCCAAGTACGGAAAATCGAATTCCTTGCCGTTGTGCGCACATAGCTGTACGGGCTTACGCGACTGATAATCACCATTTTGCCGGTTGATGTGCGCCTCGAACCGCTGGAGGTTCTCGCTGAATTTTGCCAGCAATGCCTTCTCATCGTCCGCCGCCAGACTGGTGATGCACAACACGGTGCGGCCCTGTTTTTCGGTTAGGAAACCCAGCGCCACCGACACCACTTTGCCAAATTCGGCCAGGATGCCGCCGCGTTCACGGAAAATTTCGGCATCGGTTTTAGTGTCGTCGCCCTTGCGGTATTGCCTGGCTTTTTTGCCCCACAGATATTGCAGCCGTTCGTCGAGTTGCCCGTATTGCTCCACGCCCGACACGGTTTCAATATCCAAGAATAGTATGTTTTTAAAGTCCGAAAGTGCCGCCAAAATGAATGTTGTTTGATTGTGTCTGTTACGCAAAACTACGGCATTTGCCCGCCGATGTGAAACCGGAATTGCATAACGGTCATTTGCGTGATGGAAAATAGTATCTTTTGAAAAGGCCAAACCTGCCTGTTGGAAAATGCAGGCGTGATGCCTGAACCGTCATTGATTTAGGCATTCGTAGAAAATGCAGTGTTGAACATTCTCACTTGCCTCGCCTACTCCTGGAGAGCACGTATGACACTGTGGTGGAAACATTGATTTCGGATTCGTACTTGTTTTCCAGCCATTCCTGTAGATCACCCGTATAATATTTCACCTCTCTACCCAATCCATCCACAAGCAGGACATCGTGGAAACTTGCTCCGGTCATGATAAACAACTTTAGAGTCCATATCCCTTGGCACTCGCGCCTTATTTTCTCCCCCAGATAGACGAACAGGGGGATGAATATTTTCTTGTGGCCGTTTTTCTTCCTGTATGCCGCAATCCTGCCCGAAAGTTGTTTCAGATACTGGGGGTCATCGTTGTCAATCTCTATCTTGAAATCCAGAATGTCGCCCAAGTCCGACAAGTAGCCGCCCAGGTGTTTGTCCATGGAAATAAAATGCTCCGGTTGCAAATCTTTCACCAACGGACTGTGCTCGACAATGGAAGGGTTGTAGCTTTCGATGAAAGGGTAGTCCGCCGGATACATATATCCCTTTTTGATGAGTTCCGAATAGATGATGATCCTGTGGTCGTTGAGGATGTAGTATTTGATGTCCGTCTCCTGTATTGGGTGCGAATATCCCTTGTACTGGCTCATGTAAGCCAGTGTTTCCACTTCGGAAAGCACTACCGGGTAGAATTGCTCCGGATTGAAGTCATCAGGTCCGTATAAACCTTTGGAATTGCCTCGTGGGGTTTGAGCCATGATACTTAATGGTATTTGCAGTAGGACGATGAGCAGTATCTTTTTCATTTTTCAAATTCTGCATTTGTCTAAAGTTTTCAAGGAGGTTTTGCCATGTGAAAACATACTATTTCGTCCTTCCGAAAGAATCTTATGACAAACAGTGTCATACTCATAGTTGGAGGCGAATTTTTCCAAACCCCAAAGCCGCCGAACTTGTCACAAGATTCTTTCAGAGGGACGAGAAAATGCCGATAATCAAATGATTGAAAACGTGCAGGATCAAGCAGTAATTTCCCGCCCTTTTGTTTTGCATCTTCACAAACCGCCGTGCATCTCCGCCAATTCCTTCTCATAGCCACCCGACAAAATCGGGAAGCGGCACCACGTTTTCGGGTCCAGACTGTGGTCGGACACGTGGAATGCCGGTGCGTACCGTTCGCGTTTCCATTGGTTGCGGCTCCAGAGCCGGAAAAAACGCTCCACTGAACGCACAATTACTTCGCGGCTGTGGATGCCTTCAAACTGGAATTCCATGAGGGGCAGCACATCCTTAGGCATTTTCTTGTCGCGGATGGCCGCATCCTCAATCGTATCGAGCAGGTCGTAGGGCATCAAATCCTCTTCGTCGGTCTGTTTTTTGTCCAACGGACGCAGTTCGGCGGTGGGTTGCAGGCCATTGACCACGCTTAAGCCCGGAAAACGGATGCTGCCGCCCACGCCCGTATGTTCGAGCCAACGCAGCCACTGCCGCACGAAATGCTTGTTGATGCCCGCAATCGGACTGATGCTGCCCGACGTGTCGCCGTCCATGGTGGCGTACCCGACAGCGGCCTCCGAACGGTTGGACGTGGAGAGCAGCAGCGCATTCTTAATGTTTGCCAGCATCCATATACTTGGCGAACGCACCCGCGCCTGAATGTTTTGCAGCGCAATATCGTCGGTTTCCCACGCCAGTTTGCGCCCCAGGCCGCCTTCAATCAGCGTGCGGTATTCCTTCACCAAGTTGTCAATCTCTATTTCAAAGTAGCTGAAATCCAAGCTTTTGGCCAGCGTCTCCGCCGAATGCCGCGTATCGTCCGAACTATTTTCGGTGCCTTGGTACACGCACGTCATCAATGCGCGGGCAATTTCCTCCTCGGTCTGGCAGGTTTGAACCTCTTTCTGATAATGCAATTTCCGCTTGAAGCCTTCCAGCCCGATTTCGGCGATGCAAAGTTTGATTGCCAAACGGCACAAACTGGCAATGGCCGACGAATCCGCGCCACCGCTCAGCGAAAGCACCCAGCCGTTTGAACGGCTTTTGCGCAGGTAATCGAGCAGAGCCAAGGCAATGCAACGCGCAAATTCCTCCTCGCGGATGTTGCCGCTGCTTTCCCACGCTTCGGCTTCGTAACTGCTGCGGGCAGGGGCGGGTTTGGTCATTTCAAAAGATACTATTTTCACCACGCCGTGGCCGTTGTCGCGGTTCAGCGGCACCTTGTTCTGCACCTGCGAGAGCCGCGTATTGTCAATGTCCACCACGGCGGTAACGACCATGAAATCGCGGTAGCTGAAGCGGCTGCCCGAAGCCACGCCCTGCCCGGCCACGTTGATGAACGCATCGCCATCGAATACTGTACGCCCCGATTCATTGCCCAACAGGTTGACGTACAGATACGTGGCTCCCAAAGCCCGGCTGGCATCCATGGCAAACCGTTCGCGCACGAACGACTTGCCAAATTCAAAATGGCTGGCACTCGGATTCAGGATAATGTCCACGCCGCGCAAGTACAAGTCGCGCCCCGGCCGGTTGGCCACCCACGCATCCTCGCAAATCTCGTAGCCGATGCGGATTCCGTTTACCTCAAAAAGCAAATCGCCAACGGGATACGTATGTCCGTGCATCTCAATTTCGGCCACCACGCCGCTTTCCCACGGCTGGAACCAGCGCGGCTCGTAATAAATGCTGTTGCCCGCCAGATTTTTCTTGCCCACAAACCCCTGAATTTTCCCGTCGGCAATCAGGCAGGCAGCGTTGTACACGCGGTTGTTGTACCGGATCGGCAAGCCCACCGAAACCATGATGCCCTGGCACGCTTCGGCAATGGAAAGCAGCATTTCGGCAGCCGTATCGGTGATGCCCGGCGCAAAGAACATATCTTCGCAGCCATAGCCGGAAATCGACAGTTCTGGGAAGCACAACAGGCTGACTTGCTGGGCTTTGGCCTCGGCAATGGCATCCAAATGGTGTTGGGCGTTGCGCTGCCAGTCCATCGGGGTCTGGTTCACAACGGCAGCGGCAATTTTGAAGAGGTTCATATTTATCTAAGTCAGAATTAGGAGGTCAGAAAATGAGGTGTATTCGCATGCTTTTTTCAGGTAAATCAAATCGGCTTTCGTCTACCCCGTTCTGTGTGCCACAGAACGGAAAATTATAGAAGCGACGTTTTATGTGCTACAGACTTTGGTTATTTGCGGCTTGAACCGAATCCGGCTCCCAAGCCGCAGGTTTTCGGCAAGTATGGACGAAAGCTTGCGGCAGGTAAAAATTGAAGGAAAACACAAAACACTATCGTTTTGATTCGACTATTTTTTGAAAATTCAATAGCAAGAATTCTAATTTAAAAGCATCTCCGAAAGCATCATACTTATCATTTTCCACTTTATACCCATACCAGTCATTCTCGTTATTTTCAAAATACCCATAGGGGATTTGCAAGCCTTCCAAGTTGGTTCCCTTTATATCAATGGAAATACTCCAACCAGGGTTGTCAATTGTGTTGATTTGAAGGCCGAAAGTATGCTCCCAGTCTCCATTACATTCTTTCGAATACCAATCTTCAAGCCATTCTAAAACATTCATGATTTCTGTTTTTTATCTTTAATAGCCTGTTTAAAAAGAAACTATAGCGGTTTTCAAATCCGGTTCAGCATTTTTTGAAATTACTTGATAGATACAAAAGCAGGTTTTTGCATTTGAAAACATACTATTTTCAATCCATAAAAATAGCTGACAATAATTTTTAGACAGTCTCAACTTGGCAAGTCTCCAGAACTGGGCGTGGCTCTATTTGTCACAAGATTCTTCCAGAAGGACAGGTGGATAGGTCAGTGTTGAGTGTGTTCATATCGGCTGTACTTGGATTTGAGTTTGAGCCTCTAATGCGCCAGAATCTCCTTTTTCAGCAACGCGGCAATGCTTTTCACGCGCAGGAAATCATCTTGCAACCGCACCGCGTTCGGGTGGCTGTTGGTGCTGACCACGCATTCAAACAAACCGCTTTCACGGATTTTTGATAGCCCGTCGCCGGAAAAGAGGCCGTGCGTGGTTACGGCGGCGATGCGCGTGGCTCCGGCTTCCTTGTACGCCCGTGCCGCATTGACCAGCGAGCCGCCCGTGCGGATCATGTCGTCGTAAATAATCACGCATTTGCCCTTGACATCCGCACTGATCGAGGTGATTTGCGTTTCGTCGCCGCTGGTGCGCCGCTTAAACACAAACGCGCCGTTCACGCCCATGTCGTTCGCCAAAGATTCCACCCATTTGGCGCGTCCGGCATCGGTCGAGGCCAGTACAAAATCGCTGCCGCCAATTTCGCGGCACGCTTCAAGAATGCTTTGTTTGGCGTACAAATGCACCGCCCGCGTCTTGCTTTCAAAGTAATACGGCACGCCTTCGGTGTGCAGGTCGAGCAGGAAAATCCGGTTTCCCATGGACGAGCTGGGAATCTTGGACAGCAAGTGCGTCCGCGTTTTGGCCGTCACAATCTCGCCTTTTTTCACGGAGCGTTCCATGGTCGAATAGCCGAAATACGGAATCATGAGCAGCAGCGATTTGGCTCCCATGGTCACCAGCGAATAGGCCA
>JANPIL010000475.1:0-15447 GCA_031424975.1 Sphingobacteriales bacterium | reverse complement strand
TCGGCTTCATGGCGGTCAATGATGCGGGGATTGACTTGGGAGACCTGTATTTTTTTTTAGCACGGCTCCCACCGTGTTCTTGTTGATGTGCAGTACCCGTGCGATGTCGCGTGTTCCCGAACCGTTCAGGCTCAGGGAGATGATTTGATCCTTCACGCCGGGCCGGCAGGCTTTTTTCTCGAAATCGAGTTGAAACGTTTTGCCGCACCCATTGCATTTGTAGCGTTGGAAGCAAGCTTTGCTCAACCCGTTTTTGACCGTATGTGTTGAATTGCACCTTGTGCATTTTACCGGGATTGTTGACATATTCGCAAATATATCATTTCAACTCTTTTAAGACACTACCCAAAAAACAAAAGCAAAAGCCCCTCCCTTGCGGGGAGGGGTTGGGGTGGGGTTTTTTCAGCCCGTCACGATTTGCGAATACTTGCGGGCCACGGGCACGGGCGTTTCGCAGCCGTGCAGATGCAGTTTGTAGCCCTGCGCATTGCCGGTAACAGCCCGCACCCGACCCCTATTCACGATATACGACCGGTGGCAGCGCACCACCTGCGGCGCGGCAATCTGGGTTTGCCAGCGGCTGAGGCTGCCACGAATCAATTCCTTGGCGGGCTTGCCATTCCTGATGAAATGCACCGTTGAATAGTTGTCGCTCGATTCGATGAAAAGCAGATCATGCAGGGGCACTGAAAACCGGTCTTTCCCGTTTTCGGCCACCAGCTCAACCAAGGCGGGGGTTTGGGTGTTTCCGGGGATACCTGCCTGTCCGGCAGGCAGGCTATTTTTGGGAAGGCTGTTTTCCCTCACCTCGCCTCCGTTAGACTCTTTTCCGGGAAGGCTGGCCGCCCGGAAGCCACCTTGCGGCATGGTCACGGCAGCCGTATATTTGCGCAGGTGGTACACGTAATTGCCCAGCGGAATGAGGACGCTGGGGAAGATGCCAACCGAAAACGTGGTCAGCAGGCTTTCGTACAAACTGAATCCGTGACCCGATTCCCCGAAGCCCAATGCGCTGGCATACAGGTTATTGCCCAAGGTCACGGTCATCAGTATGAACAGCGTCCAGCCGATGGCCTTGCCCACCGTCCAGTTGGGTTCGGCGAAGAATCTTGGGAAAAGCCTTTTCATCAGGATCAAATCAAAACCCATCGCCACCAGCGTCACCAAGCCGTAGCCCGCCAAATACCAAACCTTGCGCGGATGGTGCCAGTTGCCAATGCCGAACGGCTGGAACAGCCATAGGAAGCCGAACACAAACAGCCCGGACAGCACCGTTGCCGCCACATCGCGCCGGAGCGATTCGTCTTGCGGATACGGTTGTTGCAGGATGCCGGGCATGGAAACGGAGTTAAGGGTGCTGGGTTTTGAGCTGCTCCACCACCCTTTCCAAGTCCTCCGGCGTTTCAATGCACACGCTTTCAAGGTCGGTAAAGGCCGTTTTGATGCGGTAGCCGTTTTCAATCCAGCGCAACTGCTCCAGCGACTCGGCTTGCTCCAGACTCGAAACCGGCAGTTTGGTGATGGCGGCCAGCACATCGGTGCGGTAGGCATACAGGCCCACGTGCTTGTAGAATGTGTGCCTTTGCAGCCAGTTTTCCATGGCCTCGCCGCGCACAAACGGGATGATGCTGCGGCTGAAATAAATGGCTTCGTGGCGCGTGTTGATGACCACGTGCGCCTCGCCGGTATCGGTCAGGGTGCGGTAGTCGTCGATGGTTTTGATGAGTGTGGCCAGCTCGGTTTCCGGGGTCAGCACGGCGGCAAGCGTGTCAATCTGTTCGGGCTGGATGAACGGCTCGTCGCCCTGAATGTTGACTACGAAGTCAAAATCACCCGCCGTTTGCTGCAACGCCTCAAAACACCGGTCCGTGCCGCTCGGGTGATTACCACGCGTCATGACAACTTGGCCGCCAAAATCCTTCACGTGGTTGAAAATCAAGTCATTGTCCGTGGCCACAACCATTTTCGCCAGCGACTTTGCTTGGATTGCCTGCTCATAGACGCGCTGCACCATGGTTTTCCCGGCAATGTCGGCCAGCATTTTGCCCGGAAACCGTGTAGAGGCGTAGCGGGCGGGGATAATTCCGAGTATGTTCATGATGCAAAGGTAGGCGGGTTTGGTGTTTTTGAAAGATACTATTTCTGAAATGACGAGCCGGTCAGAATCCTGTTTTTTAAAGAAATAGTGTACTTTTGGAGAAAAACCATTTTCCCTGGATTCCATGTCCCATCTTACAAAAATTGCTACCCTGCTGGCTTTGGCACTTCTTTTCAATGGCTGCCGGCCCAACCAAAACGCCGGTTCCCCGTCCGGCAATGACTGGCGCGAATACCTCGGCGATGCCGCCAAAAGCCATTACTCCACACTGAACCAGATCAACACCCAAAACGCGGCGCAACTGCAAGTGGCCTGGACGTACCAAACCGGCGGCGCGGACACGGCCAACAACCAAACGCAGATCCAGTGCAACCCAATCATTGTCAACGGCACGCTGTACGCCACTTCGCCGCGCATTAACGTGTTTGCCTTGGATGCCGCCACGGGCCGGGAAAAATGGAATTTCAGCGCGGCGGATTTCTGGGGCGGCAAAAACGCGTGGGCCGGAACCAACCGGGGCGTAACCTACTGGGAATCAAGCAATTACCAGCGCATTCTGTTTGCCGCCGGTTCGTACTTGTTCGCGCTGGATGCCCGCACGGGCAAGCCCATCCAAAGTTTTGGCGACAGCGGACGCGTGGATATGCGCAACGACCTGGATTACGGCAAAAAGGATTTCTTTATCGTTTCCAACACGCCCGGCATCATTTACAAGGACTTGATTATCATGGGTATGCGGCTTTCGGAAAACGCGGATGCCGCTCCCGGACACGTGCGTGCCTATAATATAAAGACCGGCAAACGCGAATGGATTTTCCACACCATCCCGCATCCGGGCGAGGCGGGCTACGAAACGTGGGACGACAAGGACGCGTGGAAGAAAATCGGCGGGGCCAACTGCTGGGCGGGCATGGCCATTGACCGCGAACGGGGCATAATGTATGTGCCCACCGGCTCGGCGGCGTTTGATTTTTACGGCGGCAACCGCAAGGGCGCGAACTTGTACGCCAACTGCCTGCTGGCCTTGGATGCGGCCACCGGCAAGCGCATCTGGCATTTCCAGACGGTACACCACGACATCTGGGACCGCGATTTGCCCGCCCCACCCACGCTGCTCACCGTGACGCACAGCGGCAAACGGGTGGATGCGGTGGCGCAAACCACCAAATCGGGCTTCGTATTTTTGTTCGACCGCGAAACCGGCAAGCCGCTGTTTCCCATAGAGGAACGCCCCGTGCCCGCCTCCACCCTGCCCGGCGAACAGGCGTGGCCTACGCAGCCCATTCCAACCAAGCCCGCCCCGTTTACTCGCCAAAGCCTGACCGAAGCCGATGTAAACCCGCATTCGATGGAAAAACAGGCGTTGGTTGACAAATTGAAAACTGCCCGCACCGGACAAACCTTCATGCCGCCCAGCCGCGAGGGAACGGTGATACTGCCCGGATTCGATGGCGGAGCCGAATGGGGCGGGGCCGCCGCCGACCCGGAAGGCATACTGTATGTGAATGCCAACGAAATGCCATGGCTTTTGCAGATGGTAGATATTCCGGTGGCCGATGCCGCTGACCCGCACGGCACGGCCAAGCAATTATATGCCGCCAACTGCACCAGTTGCCACGGCGCGGAGCGGCAGGGAAACGGCGTGTATCCGGCTCTGCTCAACGTGAAAAAACGCCGTACTGAAGCCTACGCCGCCAGCCTGCTCGCCACGGGCAAGGGCTTCATGCCTTCGTTCACCTCGCTCAAAGAATCCGAGCGGAAAGCCCTGATTGATTTTCTGTTCGACAAAACGCCCGTCCAGAAAGAACCCGGCTCCTCGGCCGGTATGCGGTCTTCGGACGTTCCGTACACCACCACGGGCTACAACCGGTTTGTGGACACGGACGGCTACCCCGCCATCAAGCCGCCGTGGGGAACGCTAAACGCCATTGACCTGAACACGGGCGAATACGTGTGGAAAGTGCCGTTCGGTGAATTGAAAGCACTTTCCAACAAGGGCATTGCGCCCACCGGCACCGAAGACTACGGTGGCCCCGTGGCCACGGCGGGCGGGCTGCTGTTCATCGCCGCCACCAAAGACGAGCAATTCCGCGTGTTCGACAAGAAAACCGGTAAGGTGCTTTGGCAAACCACACTTCCGGCGGGCGGCTATGCCACGCCCAGCACTTACGCTGTTGGCGGCAGGCAATACGTGGTCATTGCGTGCGGCGGCGGCAAGATGGGAACTAAGTCGGGCGGCAGCTACGTGGCGTTTGCCCTGCCCGGAAAATAGTATCCTCCGGAAAGGCCAAACCCGCCGGTTCCTTCACCAAAAAATCTGCCCAAATGTTTTTTGCCTTTCCTTTTGCGGCCTTTCACAATCCGTGGCGGAAAAATCTCTTGAACGGTTGGTTTCCAAAGCCGAATCCGTTTCCTTTGCACTTTTCCGTCACAATACTGGCGCGGCGGGCAACTGCCGGGCATGGATTTTTGACATGATTCCCTAACCGACCGCCGCCACTCGCACCTTGCTTGACCGGTGGCGGCCTTACTTTAAAAACCTGATTGGCCCTATGAAAATCGAACCCAGAACTGTAGTATCGCTGAGTTATGAGCTTCGCGTGAATGACGAGGAAAGCACCGAACCGGAAATGGTTGAAAAAGTGGACTCCGGCGAACCGCTGGTTTTCCTGTACGGCAGCGGCAATATGCTGGAGAAATTCGAGCAGAACATCAACGGCCTGGCCCAAGGCGACACGTTTTCCTTTTCGCTCAAACCCGAAGAAGGCTACGGCGAATTTGACGAGGAAGCCGTGGTGCGCCTGCCGCTCCAGATTTTCGAGGTGGATGGCAAAGTGGACGACGAGATGCTGCAAGAGGGCAATATGCTACCCATGACCGACCAGGACGGCAACCAGATGCAAGGCCGCGTGCTGGAAGTGGCCGACGATTCGGTGCTGATGGATTTCAACCACCCGCTGGCGGGCATGAATATGCACTTCGACGGCAAGGTGGTGGGCATCCGCGAGGCCACGCTGGAGGAACTCACGCACAAGCACGCCCACGGCCCCGGCGGCGTGCAGCATTAGTCGTTTTGCGTTTACCGTTAGCGTTGCACCACGTAGAGGCATTGCACCGCAACGTCTCTACTCTTACATTTCTGTGCATTCCAAAATAGTATCTTTTCAGGAGTGAAAACCCCAGCTTCCTCCTTGTCAAAAGTGCCATGACAAAGCACCCATCTTTGTCATGGCTCAGCTTGTTGACACAAAACCGACCCGAATGCATTGTCCGGGATGCTCTTGGTAATCCAGGCAGTGCAGCCAAACTTCTCTGCGACACGAATGAGCCTTTTTTGGGTGACTCCATAATCCATTTCATCCACATTCGTAAACCAAGCGCGACGCAGAATCTTGTAGCCCAGGTCTGACGGTTTGATGGCATCCACTGTTTTGCGGCAGGGTTTCAGCACGCACTTCACCGGTATGTCGTAAATTCCGATGTTGGCAACAATAACGCGACATCCTAAAATAGAAACTATTTCCAAATTCATTTTGAACACAAAGAACTGCATTCCGAACACAACCCACGTTGATAAACTTCTGACCTTTGCACTTCACAATTAAATAGAAAAAAGATGAAGTACAAAATTTTGGGAAATACGGGCTTGAAAGTTTCAATACTTTGTTTGGGAACGATGAATTATGGCGGAAAAGGGTTTTTCGGATATATGGGCGATCTCGACCAAACCAAAGTAGATGAACAGATCAACGCCGTAACAGAAGCAGGCGTTAATTTTATCGACACCGCAAACATCTATTCCGAAGGTCTATCAGAAACCATGATAGGTCAGGCGATTAAAAACCTATCCATCAACAGACATGATTTGGTTTTGGCAACCAAAGTAAGGGGTTCAATGGGGAAAAGTGAAAATGACAAAGGGCTTTCCAAAAAGCATATAATTCAACAAGTAGAAGGCAGTTTGAAAAGACTTGGAACGGAATATATTGACCTTTACCAAATTCACACAGCAGACCCATTAACACCGATAGAAGAAACCATCAAAACATTAGACGATTTGGTACGGAGTGGAAAAATCAGATATTTCGGTGCCAGTAACATTGCTGCTTGGCAATTGATGAAAGGGTTGGCTTACTCACAATACAATCACTTGGACAGGTTCGCGTCGCTACAAGCCAACTATTCATTGGACGTTAGAGATGCGGAACGCGAACTTATACCATTACTTCAAGACCAGAAAGTGGGAATGATGGTTTGGAGTCCGTTAAGTGGTGGCTTACTTACAGGCAAGTACAAAAGGAACGGACAAAAAGCGGAAGGCAGATTGAATAATTTTCCTTTTCCACCTTTCCATGAAGAAAGGGCTTATAACGTTTTAGACGTACTTTCACCGATGGCACAACAAAAACAAGTTTCCATCTCTCAATTGGCATTGGCTTGGCTATTGCACCGACCAGTGGTGACCAGTATAATTATCGGTGCTACCAAATCGAGCCAACTACAAGACAATCTGAAATGCATAGATGTCGTTTTCACAGCAGATGAATTGATTCAGTTAAACGAAGCAAGCAAATTGCCTGTCGAATATCCAGCCAATGTACTTGAAGTGATGACAATGGACAGAAGTGAAGGAGTTGATTTCTTAAACGCTTAAAATTCACATGCTGATACTGACAAGGTAGGCAGTAAAAGATACTACCTACCTTGTTTTAATCATGAAAAACATGGAGCAAAATATCATAAAAATAAGTTCGATTAAAGAATTACACTCTTTCATGGATTTGCCAAGCCCATTGAATCCTCTGATAACGATTATCGACCATTCTGAAACCATAAACGCACACCAATCTTCCAATCAAAAATTGATTTTGGATTGTTACAACATTTCAATGAAAAGAAGTTTCAAAGGAAAATTAAAATACGGTAAAAACCATTACGATTTTGACGACGGAACAATGTCTTTTATTTCACCAAATCAAACTATTAGTATAGACAGCGATGAAGATAAAAATAAAGATGGCTGGTCATTGCTGTTTCATCCTGATTTTATCAGACAATATCCCGTGGGTAAGACAATAAAAAAATATGGTTACTTCTCTTATGGCGTAACCGAAGCACTTCATCTTTCAGACGAAGAAGACAAGACCGTTGAATTGATTATTAAAAATATTCAAAAAGAAATTAATTCAAGATTAGACAATTTTAGTCAGGACGTAATTGTATCAAACATTGAATTACTTTTAAGTTACTGCAATCGTTTTTATAGCCGACAATTTATCACAAGAAAAATGGCAACAAACGATTTAATAACGAACTTTGAAAATATTTTGGATAGCTATTTTATCGATAATTCAGGTTCAATATTACCAACTGTTGAAAAACTGGCCACCGAACTCAATGTTACTTCTGCCTATTTGAGTGACATGCTGAGAAGTATTACAGGACAAAACACACAACAACACATTCACAGCAAACTTATAGAAAAATCAAAAGAAATCCTGACAACAACCGACTTGACAGTTAGCGAAATTGCTTATCAATTAGGGTTTGAATACCCACAATCATTCAGCAAATTATTCAAAAGCAAAACCAACTTAACACCAATTGAATTCAGGCAATCGTACAATTGACAAATGAGATTGTCTGGAAAAAAAGCCACTATCATACCTGTCGCCCACCACCCACCCCGATTTGCAATCGGGGCGGCAAGGATTCGCGTTTCCGATGCGCGAAAGCAAAGAAGCAAAATAGTATCTTTCAAAACACCCAAACCCCTCACCACCGGATCAAAGCCGAGGCCCACGTGAAGCCGCTGCCAAATGCGGCCAGGCACACCAAATCGCCGGATTTGATGCGGCTTTGCGCCAAGGCTTCGCTCAGGGCAATCGGGATCGAGGCGGCGGTGGTGTTGCCGTAATGCTCAATGTTGCTCATGACCTTTTCGGGTTGCAGACCCATTTTCTCGCCCACGTGGTTGGTAATGCGCAAGTTGGCTTGGTGCGGAATGAGCAAATCAATGTCAGCGGTGGCCAGGCCGTTGGCATCCAAGGCTTCCCTTATCACTTCCGGAAAGCGCACCACCGCGTGCTTGAACACATTCTGGCCGTTCATGATTACCGTTGTGCCGCCGTTGTCAATCATCTCATGCGTAATCCAGTGGCCGGGGCGGCTGCTGCCGGGGTCTTTCACGGCCAGTTCCTCGGCGTGGGTTCCGTCGGCGTGCAAATGCGTGGATAGGATGCGGTGGTTGGCATCATCCGTGGCTTGCAGCACTGCCGCCCCTGCCCCATCGCCAAAAATCACGGCCACGTTGCGCCCGGCCGTAGTCATATCCACAAACGTGGACTGGATTTCGGAACCCACCACCAAAATGGTCTTGTACATCCCGGAGCGGATGAACTGGTCGGCCACGGACAGTGCGTAGATGAAACCCGAACACTGGTTGCGGATGTCCAGCGCACCCACGCCCGCAATGCCCAGTTCGCGTTGCAGCAGCACGCCGCAACCGGGAAAATAATAGTCGGGCGTGATGGTGGCGAACACGATGAAATCCACGTCGGCGGGCTGCAAACCGGCATTTGCCAAGGCCATGCGGGCGGCGCGGGCGGCCATGTTGGCCACGGTATCAGTACCGGGCGTAAAATACCGCCGCTCCCGGATGCCGGTGCGTTCGCGTATCCAGGCATCGCTGGTGTCCATCAGTTTTTCAAGGTCGTGGTTGGTCACCACGGTTTCGGGCAGGTAGTGGCCCGCGCCGGTAATCTGTGAATGGGGCATACAGTAAAATAGTATCTTTTGGAAACGGCAAACCCGGCAGGAAATGCCGGATGTCTGTTTGTGGGATTCATGGCCTTTTCATTTTCGGCTCACAACGCCAGTTGCAGCCGGATGGCGTAGCGGTCGGGCAGGTCTTGCTCGCTGAGTTGGTATTGGCCGGGATAGCTCAAATCCAGCCGCCGCCGCACGTTTTGCAGGCCGATGCCCGATTTCTCGCTGGTCACCTTGCCATTTTCAGGCAACTTACTGTTTTCCACGGTGTAAACGCAGTTTGTGCCCTGGATATTGATGCGCACATTGACCCAAGCCCCCGGCGAACTGTTGCTCACGCCGTGCTTAAAGGCGTTTTCCAGGAAGGTGATGAATATCAGCGGCACCACCAGCACTTGGCCCGGATTGCCCTCGACGGTGAAACAAACGGGGATTTGTTCGTTGAGGCGCAACTTTTCAAGGCTGATGTAGTTCTGCATGTATTCTATTTCCTTGCCGAGCAGCACTTTCGGGTGGTTGGAATCGTAGATCATGTAGCGCATCATCTGCGAGAGCTTGGCGATGACTTCGGTGGTGTTGGGCGAGTTGGTGAAAGCCAGGTAATACAGGTTGTTGAGCGTGTTGAACAGGAAATGTGGGTTTATCTGGGCCTTGAGAAAGCGCAGTTCGGCGGTCAGCTTCTCGTTTTCCACCGATTTCTTCCTGGCTTCCAGCTCAAACCATCCTTCGGCAAAGCGCAGCATCCCGACGAATATCACAATGAAAATCGTGATGATGGAATGCTGGATTACGAAGCGTTCGCTGTAGAAATAATGTTCCTGAAAGGTGTAGCCGTCAATCAGGTAACGCTTCAGGTGTACGAATGCGGTAATCAGCAAGGCGAACGGAATTGAAAATTCGAGCAGGTAGCGGCCCAGGTTCTTGCTTGCCAGGAAACGCGGCAGCAAGTAAAAATAATTCAGGTAGGAAATCCCCATCATGAAAACCACCTGCACCACGGCGTTGAATAATGCGCCGCCCAAATCAACGTCATCATTCTGGCGACGGTAAAAACTGATCTGGTACAGGAAAAAGGAAAAGTACACGCACCAAAAAGAAAGGTGCAAAACCAAAACCCGGTGACGCTGAATAGATGCTTGCATGGCGTAAACCAAAAAATAGTATGTTTTGAAAAGCCCAAACCCCCACCCGGCAAATGCCCACTACCCCGCCTGCACCAAAGCCCGCACCACCAGTGCCTTGCCGCCCGATGTGAACATGAAAACGCCCGCCCGCCCGCCGTCAATCTCGGCTGTGTGGCGTTCGGTTCTGCCCTTGTCGCGTATTTCCAGCACCACGCGGTATTTTCCCTGCGCGGAGGTTTTGGTCCGGATCAGGAAATTTCCGGCGGGCGTAGTCTCCGGGTAGTTGGCAGCCAAGCGGGCGGGTCCGGGCTGCCCGCCGAAAAAGGTTTCCGCCTTGAAGCCAGCCATCTCCAACTCACCTTCGGCAATGGCTTCGCGCGGGTCTTCGCCCGGCGGCACCGAGGCTATTTGGGCGGGCACAAACAGGCTTTCCACAAAGTGGTGCGCCGAATCCTCGGTCCAGACCACAACGGCGGGCAACTGAACGCCCTCCCCCATCTCGATGAAAATCTCCAGCGGCCGGCCCTTGGCGGCTTGGTTGGTCTCGGTTTTGTTAAAAGACAGCGTTTCGGGCCTTTTGCGCTGCGGGGCAAAATAACGCCCGGCCTCGGCAATCGGCTCAAAGGGCGGCAGGTTGAACCCGGCCCCCACCAGCACCACGCCGAATATGGCCGAGGCCACCACAAATTCCTTCCTGACCAAGCCGCCGCCCCGCGTCGGCTTGGTGTAGGCTTTCAAGGACATCCAGTTGTTGAGGATGTGGAAGATGGCGAAACCGATGAACAAAAGCCCGAAAATGGTGTGGATCACTTCGGCAGCGTGGCTTTTCTGCTTGAGGTAAAGCAGCAGGCCCGTGGCCGACAGTGCAAGGAACGCCAGTGCCACCGACAGGCTGATGATGTTTTTTCTCTTCATGGTTGGTTTGGATGATTCCAACAAAACAATGGGTCAGGTAAATCAGATAAAATGACGGGACGGATTGCGGGCCGGACGTTTACCGGCAAGGAAACCCGGCTGTACGTTTAAAGTTACCCAAAGCACACGAAAAAAGTCCGGCAAACATAATCCTTCCGGTTGCGCCAACCAGCTTGGCACTGGTTTTTAGGCGGATGGAATGGAATACCCGACGGATTGCCCGTTTTGCGCCGCCAACCCGAAGTGCCGAACATACGGGCGGATGGTCGGTTGAAAACACCCGCTTGTATAATACCCGTCAGCGGATTCAAATAATTGATTTTCATTTGCCACACAATCCGAAAGGCGGTGTCGGGTTTGGGCTTTTTGAAACATACTATTTTGACCGCTGGCTACAAACCCACCTTTATAAAACGCAACCATGAAAACGACTTTACTCGCCCTCAGCCTGCTGTGCGGCATTTGCCTGACGCAGGCGCAAACCGACAACAGCGGGGCCCGGCCCCGGGGCAACGGACGAATCACGGGCATGGTCATGGATTCGGCCTCGCGCCAGCCGGTATCGTTTGCCACCGTCGCGCTGGTGGTGCCAGCCACCGACAAGCCCGTGAGCGGAGCCGTCTGCGACGACAAGGGACAATTTGAAATGACCAAAGTGCCGGCGGGCGAATACCAGCTTGCCATTACTTTCCTTGGCTACCGGACATTGAAAACCGTGCCGTTCACCATTGCCGAACGCGGCACCGACCTGAACCTGGGGGCCTTGCTGATGTCCACGCAAACCCAGCGACTCAAAGAAGTGGAGGTAGTGGGCCAGCGCAACCTGATTGAGGAAAAAGTGGACCGCACGGTGTACAACGCCGAAAACGACCAGACCACCAAGGGCGGCGATGCCACCGACGTGCTGCGCCGCGTACCCATGCTTTCCGTTGATCTGGATGGCAACCCTTCGCTGCGCGGCAACCAGAATATCCGGGTACTGATCAACAACAAGCCTTCCACCATCGTGTCGAGCAGCATTGCCGACGCGCTGAAGCAGATACCGGCCGACCAGATAAAATCGGTGGAGGTGATCACCTCGCCATCGGCCAAGTACGATGCCGAAGGTTCGGCGGGCATCATCAACATCATTACCAAGAAAAACAACTTGCAGGGCTTTTCGCTGGGCATGGACGGCAGTGCGGGCCTGCGCGGCTCTAACCTGGGCCTGAACGGCAGCTACCGGCAGGGCAAGATGGGCTTTTCGCTGGGCGGCTTTGGCCGCAGCAACTACAACGTGACCGGCGATTTTGAAAACCGGCAGCTAACCCGTGGCACGGATGCCAATGGCGCGCCAATCCAGTTGCTCAACACCCAGCGGGCATCCACGCTGAACCAGGGCTTGTTTGGCCGCTACACGCTGGGCTGGGACTATGACATGAACAAGTACAACTCGCTGGCAGCCTCGGTGCAGTACGGCGTGCGCAATGGCAGGAATTACCAGGATGGGCTGCTCACCGAAACATTCCTGAACAACTCCCCGACCGGCCGCAACACCCGCGACGTGAGCGTGACCGACCTTTCGGGCACGGTAGACGTGAACCTGACCTACACCCGCACGTTTGAAAAGCCGCAGAAGGAACTGAGCGTCCTGGCACTCTACAGCCGCAACAACCGCACGAACAATTTCCTGAACGACATACTATCGTCGGACAACCCGAATGCGTTTGACCTGAAAAACATCAACCAGAGCTACAACCAGGAAGCCACCCTGCAATTGGATTACCAAACGCCCATCGGCGACAAGCAGATTCTGGAGTTTGGCGGCAAGGACATCATGCGCAACGTGTCCAGCGATTTTGAATACCTGATTGCCAACGGCGCGGGCGGCGCGTTTGTGCCATCGGCCAACGCGCAACTCTCCAACACGCTGGACTACGACCAGAACGTGGCCTCGGGCTACGTGTCGTACACGCTGAGCCTGCCCAAAAACTACACCGTGAAAGCGGGCGGGCGTTATGAATACACAACCATCCTGGCCCGCCTGCAAGACAACAACGACATCAACATACCCTCCTACGGCGTGCTGGTGCCGAGCGTCAATGTTTCCAAAAAGCTCAAGAACGGCAACACGCTCAAGGCTTCGTACAACCGGCGCATCCAGCGGCCATCACTGCAATTCCTGAACCCCAACCCGCAGAATGCCAACCCGCTCAACGTGACCATCGGCAACCCGGAGCTGCAACCCGAATTCACCAACAATTTCGAACTGGGCTACAATGCCTCCGTCAAAAGCACCTCGCTCAACTTCTCCGCGTTTGCCCGCAATACCAACAACGCCCTCCAAAGCGTGCGCGACATCATAGGCCGCGACACCATCCGCACCACGTTCCAGAACATCGGTCGTGAGGATGCCTACGGCGGCAGCGTGTTTGTGAGCGTCAACGTTTCCAACAAACTCTCGCTCAATGGCGGCGGCGACATCTACTACGCGGTGCTGAAAAACAACGTTCCCGACCCGCTTTACAATGCCAGCAACCAAGGCTGGGTGTATGGTTTCCGGGCCTTCGGCAACTACACGCTCACCAAAGGCTGGGGCCTGCAGTTGTTCTCCTTTTACCGGGGCCGCCAAGTTCAGTTGCAGGGCGTGCAGGGCGGCTTTGGCATTTACAGCCTGAGCCTGCGCAAGGAATTCAAGAACAAGAAGGGGAGCATCGGCTTCGGTGCCGAAAACTTCCTCACTTCGCCCATCCGCATCCGCAACGAACTCAACTCGCCGGTCATCAGCCAGGCCAGCGTGAACTCGCAGAACAACATCAACTTCAAGATCAATTTCAGCTACCGCATCGGCAAGCTGACCGTTGACGGCAGCCCGAGGCGCAAAAAGTCCATCAGGAACGACGACCTGAAAGACGGCGGCGATGGCGGCGGCGGCAATGATGGCGGCGGGCAGCAGGGCGGCGCACCCGGCGGCGGACAAGCCCCGGCGGGCGGACGGCGACCCGCACAAGGCGCGTATCCCGCCAAGCGGCCAGCATCCGCCGACAGCACACGGATCGGGAAAGACAGCCTACCAGCCGGCTTGGACAGCCTGCAATTCAAGGGCGACAGCAGCCAACCCAAACGCGACAGCACCGGACTGACCCCCACCGAATGGTCATCCACTGATGAATCGCCGCAGCCTGTTGGCAACCCGCAACCGCTACCGCCCGGAAAAGCACCGGCACAATACCCGCAGAAGCCCCAGCCCGCCACGCCCCCGGCGGGCAATGCGCCCAAGAAGCCCTGATAGAGGGCAATCGTCTTGGAACATGAAAAATCCCCCGATGCCTTAAAAAAGCCTCGGGGGATTTTTCATTGGCCGCTTGCGGGTTTGGCCATTTTGGAAGATACTATTTTTGAAGGGAGCCATCCTCGCGAAAAAGTCCGTCTTATACGAAAAACCCGTCATTGCGAGGCACGAAGCAATCTGTTCGTCGCATTCGGCCTGACACGCCCCGTAAAATGTGCGTGGCTCCGTGGCAGATTGCCGCGTCGGGCTGAAGCCGCTTCTCGCAATGACGGAAATCACGGTGGGGTTTGGCCTTTCAGGAAGATACTATTTTCCAGTGGCGGCCATGCCTCCGGTGCAGCGTAAATCGGCGGGGAGTTTGCGGAAATCCGCCTAAATTTGCCCGGTGGAGCCAGAAGCCGGGTAACTGCCCGGCCCAAACCTTTGCCGACCATCCAACCCCGACCATCCCCATGAAAAACCAGTTTTCTTTTTTCGTCCTCCTTTTCCTGCTCGTGGTCACGGATGCGTGGCTGCTGGCGCACCCCAATTGGGTGGGTCGCGTGGGCATTTGGTTTTACAAGTACCACTACCTCAAAACATTTCCGAGGGCATTGGCAACTGTGAGCCTGTCCACACTGGCCATCTTGGGCACGGGCTTTTTAATCAGGCGGTATTGCACGCGGGGGGTGGCTTTCGTGCTGCTCGGCGGCTTGGTGTTGGCGTGCCTGGCGGTGCTGGTGCAAACGCTTTTCCAGTTTTCGGATGGCACGTATGTCCACACCGGAGCCGGGTTCAAGACCGGAGCCATCCTGCTGCCCGTGATTTTGCTCACCGTTGCCGCCCGGCATATCTGGCAACACCGCCAGGCAACCGGGGCGCAGCGCAAAACGAAAGCCAAAAAATAGTATCTTTCCAAAAGCCCAAACCCGGGGCGCATCTTTTGTAATTGCCTGACATTATTTCCCAAGCAGGTTTGGGCTTTCCGGAAGATACTGTTTTGTCCTCCTGCAAGGAACTTGCAATCATAGACTACCACACAATCACTTTGTGAAAACGACCATGAAACAGGAACTCATCCGTGAATTATTCGAGAAATTCGAGGCCGCCAGCAGCGAAATCCGGGGCATCGAGTGCTGGAGTGCCCGCGACTTGCAGGCATTGTTCGGCTACAAGGACTGGCAGGTATTTTTGAAAACCGTGGACAGGGCCAAGATTGCCTGCACGAATTCGGGCGAGGAAACGCACGACCATTTTGTGGAGATAACCAGCGAGATCCGCAACGAGGACGG
>JANPIL010000474.1:0-10134 GCA_031424975.1 Sphingobacteriales bacterium | reverse complement strand
GGCTGCGGGGGTTTTGGCTTGTTGAAGGATACTATTTCGGAACCTGAAAAACGGAGCGTGATTCGGGTGCGGGGTGAAGAGGAGCGGTCAAAAAACCATGCCATCACTTTCATCCATGAATACATAAATCACCAGAAAAGTAAACATGGTTTAGCGGTTTTCTTTGAAAAAAAGCCCGTGTAAGTTTTTCCTGCGGTGTTGTACGGGCAGAATCAGGCAGGAAATGCCGGAAGTGCAAACAAAGCATTCATTGTCAGCCGGGTAACATCGGGAGGAGGCGCAAAACTATCGTCCTGCTTTTGCGCGGAAGGCACACTGAAAACCGCATTTTATCGTTAGCCGTAATGCCACATTACCGCGAAAATGGTTTTTTCTTGCGCCGTACTGTTTTTTTTGATTCGGCAAATACCGGTTAGCTTTGCGCCGTGGCGGCAACGGGCATCTTGACTTTCAATTAATTATCTACTGTATCTCAAACCTTTTGGCATACGCCACGTATGAAGGAAGGTTTACCAATGAAGCAAATGACCATGCAAAACCCCGAAAATACCCCTGCCGGCCCGGAAAACCCCGGAATGACTGCCCTGCCCCACGCCAAAGAAACCGCCGGGGATTTTTTGCACGGCTACGACAACGGAAAACTGAATCTCGACAAGGATCATTACGAGGTTTTCCTTTCCAACCAAGTGTTCTACAACCAATCGGTCGATAAATTGCAGAGCCGCAAGGAGGAACTGGCGGAACTGGAGGAGAAACTGCAGTCCGCCCAGTCGGAATCGGCCAAATGGATTGAGAAAGTGCAAACCCACACGCACCGCATACCCGTGAAAGACCAGCAGGCAGAGCGGTGGCGCACCGAGGCAAACCGCGCCGTGGAAGAGCGGAGCCAACTGCGCGAACTGCGCAAAAACACCCGCAACGCCAATCCGGTGCTGATTGGCTTGTTCTACGTGATTGCGGGCGGGCTTTTCATCACCGGCGACCTGGTGATTTCAAAGGACATTGTGGCCTATGCCTTCGGTTTCAAAGGTTTTGAGGCATGGACTTTTGCGGGTGGCTTGGCGGCATTGTCGCTGCTGCTGAAACCGGCTTACGAACGCCTGATCGAGCATTATTACGAGATGGGCAACCAGCGGCGCTACGTATACTTCAAGCTGGGGCTGATATTCTTTGCCATCACCACGCTGGCCGTGCTGGGCCTGTACCGCTACGATGCCTACCGCGTGGACAAGATGAAGGCTTTCCTGAACACCGAGGCCACCTACCTGCAAAGCGGCGCGGGCACCAACAGCCCCACGCTGATTGCCAAGCTCGACAGCCTGCGGCGGCAACGGATGCAACTCAACGAGGAACTGCTCAACGACCCGTGGGGCGTGTGGTCTTTTGTGCTCACGGGCATTTTGTTTGCCATTTCGGGGGCCGTTTGCCTGGGCATCGGCGTACCGATTGTGCAGACGTACTGGAAACGCTGGGTGCAGATTCCGATGCGCATCCGGCGCATGAACCGGATGGAAAAACAGTCGCTCCGGGAACTGGCAGCTACCGAGGCGACCTTGGCCGAGGAAAAGGCCCAGCAAGCCATTGGCGAAATGCAACTGTCCATGCTGCCACCTGTAGGCGAGTTGCAGCAGGAAATCCGCAGCATCCGCATGGAAATTCGTGAAATCGCCGACCAGCAGGGACTCTACGACGTGGATCGGCGGGTGTCGCGGTACAACGACGGCTATGTGCGCGGAAAAGTGGAAAAACCCGCCCGGAGCCTTGCCGAAACCAACGGAAACGGCATCAGATAACCTGTTTTGATAATCTATTTTAAACCCGGCGGTAATTCTACCGATAATTTGTCAGCGAGAAAATAGTATGAGAATTTCAGTTCAAACCTGCCTTTCCGCAGTGATTATCAGTTTGTCGGCTTGTGGCGATGGGGAGGAAAAAAAGGCGGTTCCGTTCCGCCCGATCCAGAGTGTCATATTTCTGGACAAATCCACCAGTGCCGGTGGCGGTTATACCGAATTTGCGTTGCAGAAATACAACCGCACGCTCAAAGACTTGGTAAACAGCAACATCCGTGGCCGGGGCGACCGCATGGACATTTACTACATCCACGAAAATACCACCAAGGCCGAAGCCTTTAGCGGCACGAGCAAGGCCGTCATCGCCGAAGATACCAGCGATATGAACCCAACGGACAAGGAGGCGATTACCAATGATTTTGAATTGTCGCTGCGCAAGGAGAAAAATGAGTTTCAGGCCCAAGCCCTGCACCACATGATGGCGCAGAATGCCACGGCCACCAACCAGCAAACCGACATCTGGGCCACGCTGGAAGTGATCACGCGCATTGCCGACACTACCGCGGCCGTAAAAGTGTATTACCTGAGCGACATGATTGAGAGCGCGAAAGGTACTAATCGCCGCGATTTCCACACCAATCCGCCGCAAAGCCGCGAGCAGGCCGTGGAGTGGGCCAAAGCCGATGCCGAAATACTAAAGAAAGACTACCAGTCGCTACCGTTCGACAAGATCACCATCCATTTCGTGCTGCCCTTCGAGCCGACCAGCACCACCCGCGAAAACAACCCGGACGTGACGTATTATTGGGAGGAACTATTCCGGCTGCTGGGCTACAGGAAACAGGTGGAGGAGGTGAATTGAAAAAAAGAGGCCCCACCCCCGGCCCCACCCCGAAAGGGAGGGGAGTCTTTTAGCCCCCTCTTTCGGAGGGGGTTGGGGGAGGCCTTTGGGTTTGGCCTTTTCCAGACATACTATTTTCCCCGCCCGCTTTTTTCTGTGGACTCTCGTCTGTCGTCTATGGACTGACTAATTGTTCGCCAATCCATTTTGTTTTGCGTAGCGGATGCCCACCGCTTCGATGGTGGGGAAAGTGGCCGCCCTGGCTCCGCGCCCAATCGTCTGGCGGTAGAACCGCACTTTCACCAACGCCTCGCAACCATCGCGCCGGGCTTGGCTCTTGATGCGCACCAGCACCCGGTCAAACGAACTGATGTTGCTGCCGATGGCCTCGTAATGCGATACTTCCTCATATTCGCGCATGGTTGGCTCGGCGGTGAAAACGGGAATGTCTTCTTTGATTCGCTGCACGGAAACCCGCTGTGCCTCACTGCTTTTGTTGATGATTACGCAGCCGCTGCCCAAGCAGGCAAAAAACAACAAAAGGATATTGGAATGTAAAAAGTGTTTCATCAGGAGCCGGTCGGTTTCTTTGCGTTGATTTATCCTGTAAAGGAACCGAAACCGGGCTTCAACCCGCGTGGGTAGTGGGGGCATTCGGCACGGATGTAACAAATGGGGCGCAAAAGATACGCGGGCGGGTTTTGGCTTTCCGAGCCGAATACTCCCGGCAATTTTTTACTTTTACGCCGTTCGTCCGAACTACTGTCAAAACAGTATATTTCGCGAAGACCAAACCTGCGGTTTGTGCGCAAGCTGAAGCGTGCGCTACCGCCGGGCCATCCGTTCAAGGCCGCCCAAAATAGTATCTTTTCAAAGCACCAAACCCGCATAGTTACCGAAAGCCAACTGCCCGTCATTTCGTTTTTGCCCGTTTTTCATGGCTCAATGCCGAAAACAAACCAATTTTGCCCAACAGACGTTGCTAAATTAACTTATAAGTGAATACCTTTGCCCAGCTTGAAGAATTGGAAGATTTGTCGGGTACGAAAGTGACGTATTACACGGTACGCTTTGAAGGCAGGGAGCATAATGAATTGGAAGATTTCATCGTGCGACATCAAGCTGATGCCAAAATCCAGGATGAGTTTGCCGACTTGCTTCGCTGGATACAACGGATTGGCAACCGCACCGGAGCGCAGCCAAGATATTTCAGGCACGAAGGAAAAGCCGCTGCCTTGCCGCCTGCTGCGGGCTTGTTGGAAATTAAATACACCGAAAACCTGCGTCTATATTGCCTCCCCGTTTCGGAAGGATTAGTGGTTTTGTTCAATGGCGGCGTAAAAACCAAAACCGCCCGCACCGCTGATGATTGTCCGGTGGTAAGGCCGTATTTCAAACAGGCGCAGCGGCTGGCGCAAGCCATTGATGGTTGCATCAGGCAAAAGGACATAATCCCCGATTTGGAGAAGCGCAAACTGATTTTTGAACCCGACTTTACAGTGGAAATATGAAAAGCCCGATCATTGCCGCCGCTTTGGCCGCCATACCCGCCGAAAACACCCGTTTTGTGGATAAAAACCTTGACATCAGCGAACAGGTATGCGCCTTGCTTGAACAAAAAGGCCTGACCCAGAAACAATTCGCACAAATGCTGGGCAAAAGCGAATCGGAAGTGAGCAAATGGCTCAGCGGCCTGCACAACCTCACGCTGAAAAGCATTGCCAAGATGGAAGCTGCACTGGGCGAGGACATCGTGATCACGCCGCAGCAAGCCCAAGCCCAGTATGCCCATACCGTAGCCGTACGCTTGGAACTGCCCCCGTGGATGGAGATGGATGAAATGACCGACCAGCCAATTGTGGATTCAGTTGCCGGAAACTATGCCTTTGCCGCCTGATGGAGACACCTACACAAGCCCTGATCAATCCTGACAAAATACATTTGCGGCAAATCATGCAGATGGGCTTTTCTGTGCAGGGAAACCAACAAAATGCCGCAAACCTGCACACGCACTTCTCGTCTGCGGTAAGCATGGGCGAAAAGACAAACGCCTTGGTGGTAAAGCTCACGATTACCGTACGCACTACGAGTACCAGAAACGATGGATTAGCTGCCAGAGCTAATTTTGAACAGGAATATCACTTTCAGGTTGAAAATTTGCCTGAATTGATTACCGCCCATGACGGGCATCAACTCATAGACCCGCGCCTCGTTACCACACTCATTTCCATTGCCATATCTACGGCACGCGGTATTGTGTGGGCACAAACCAAGGGCACTTTTCTGGAAGGCTTCGTGCTGCCCATCATCAACCCCGCAAAACTGGTGCCCAATCCGGCCGTATCTTGACCTTTAAAGTCCACTCCCGACTTGATGAATCTGTCGGAAAAATAACTGGCAATATTTTGATTCTGCGATTTTCGATTTTTGTACCTCTACTGCTTGAAAAACAATAATTTGCCGGACGGACAAACGGCGGGTCGTGTCCCGCAACCTTCACCGGACAAAACAAGGTTTTCCGAACACTACTTACACTTTCCCAAAATAGTATCTTTTTAAAACCCCAAAACCGCATGGTCACCGAAAGCCAACTGCCCACCGCCGAAACCGCCAAGAAACTGGGCGTACTGCCCGAAGAGTTTGACCGGATCAAGGAAATACTGGGCCGTGCGCCCAACTTTACCGAACTGAGCATTTTTTCGGTCATGTGGTCGGAACATTGCTCGTATAAAAACTCCATTGTCTGGCTCAAGACGCTGCCCAAGGATTCGCCCCGGATGCTGGCCAAGGCCGGTGAGGAAAATGCGGGCTTGGTGGACATTGGCGACGGGCTGGCGTGCAGTTTCAAGATTGAATCGCACAACCACCCGTCGGCCTTGGAGCCGTACCAAGGCGCGGCCACGGGCGTGGGTGGCATCAACCGCGACATTTTCACGATGGGAGCCAGACCCATTGCCCAGCTAAACTCGCTGCGTTTCGGCGATTTAAAACTCGACAAAACCAAACGGCTGCTGCGCGGCGTGGTCAAGGGCATCGGCGATTACGGCAATGCGTTCGGCATCCCGACGGTGGGCGGCGAGGTGTTTTTCGACGATTCGTTCAACACCAACCCGCTGGTGAATGCCTTTTCGGCGGGCATTGTCAAGACTGGCGAGGTGGCAAAGGCCATTTCGTACGGCGTAGGCAATCCGGTGTTCATTGTTGGCTCGGCCACGGGCAAGGACGGCATCCACGGAGCCACGTTTGCGTCGGAAGACATTGGCGCGCATTCCGTGGACAAGCTGCCCGCCGTGCAAGTGGGCGACCCTTTTCAGGAAAAACTGCTGCTCGAAGCCACGCTCGAAGTCATCGCCACGGGCAGCGTGATCGGTATCCAGGACATGGGCGCGGCAGGCATTATCTGCTCCACATCGGAGATGAGTGCCAAAGGCGAACACGGCATGGAAATCCACTTGGAACGCGTGCCGATGCGCCAAGCCAACATGGTTCCCTTTGAGATATTGCTTTCCGAATCGCAGGAGCGGATGCTGATTGTGGTCGCGAAAGGCGAAGAGGCGAAAGTGCAGGCGATTTTTGACAAATGGGATTTGAATTGCGCCCAAATCGGCCATGTGACCGATACCAAGCGGCTGCACTTTTACATGGACGGCGAACTCGTGGCCGACGTGCCCGCCGACGATTTGGTGCTGGGCGGCGGCGCACCCGTGTATCACCGCGAATACCGCGAACCGGCCTACTACGCTCAGTACCAGCAATTTGACATCCATTCAATCGCAAACCTCAACGGCACGGACGAGATACGGCAGGTGGCGGCTTTCTTGCTTGCACACCCCAATATCTGTTCCAAAAAGTGGGTTTACGAGCAATACGACTCCATGGTGGGCACTGCCAACCGCAGCACCAATATGCCATCCGATGCGGCGGTGGTGCGCATCAAGGGCACGCAAAAATCCATTGTCATCAAGGCCGACTGCAACTCGCGCTACGTCCATGCCGATCCGGAAAAGGGCTGCGCCATTGCCGTGGCCGAAGCCGCCCGCAACATCACGTGCAGCGGCGGCGACCCGGTGGCCATCACCAATTGCCTCAATTTCGGCAATCCTTATGTGCCGGAAGTCTATTGGCAGTTTGTGGGGGCCATCAAGGGCATGAAAACCGCCTGCGAAAGATTCGGAACGCCCGTTACGGGCGGCAACGTGAGTTTCTACAACCAATCGTCCGACGAGGGGCCGGTGTTTCCCACGCCCACCATCGGGATGCTGGGGCTGATGGAAAACCCGGCACACCAGATGACACTTGATTTCAAGCAGCCCGGCGACATTATCTACCTGATCGGGCAGTCGCGCGATGACATTGGTTCCTCGGAATACCTATATTCTTACCGCAACGTGAAGGGTTCTCCCGCCCCGTATCTGGACTTGGACGAGGAATTTGAAGTACAGCAAGTGGTGCGCCAACTCATTCAAAACCAACTGATTGCCTCGGCACACGATGTTTCGGACGGCGGCTTGTTCATTGCGCTGGCCGAGTCGGCGATGCCGCGCAATCTGGGTTTTAGCATTGAGGCCGACCGCGATTTCCGGCTGGATGCGTTTTTGTTTGGCGAAAGCCAGAGCCGCGTGGTGGTGTCCATCAGTCCCGACCAATACAAGGCGTTCGGCGAGTTCATCGCCCGGCAAAAAGTGTTTTACCGCCTGCTGGGAACCGTCCACGAAACCGATTTCCACGTGAACGGCCAGAAAATACTATCCTGCGAAACGGCCAAACCCCTGTATGACAATACGTTGGGTGCGATGATGGAAGGGTGAAACGCGCAAAACCGCTCATACGCCACGCGCCGTACTGCGGGACTTGGAAAGTCCCGCTACCTTCCAAAATAGTATCTTTCTGAAAGCCCAAACCCGCCCTTCCAAAAACTCGTCGTATGTTTGCGGCCATGTATCCAAGCCTCACCCTCAAATCCGGACGAGACCGTTCGATTATCAACCGCCACCCGTGGATTTTTTCGGGCGGCGTAAAACAACTGCCCGACGCGCAAAACGGCGACATCATTCAAGTACTCGACAACCACGACAAACGCTTGGGCTACGGCTTTTTTTCGCCCCAAAGCCAGATTGTGTGCCGGATGTTTGAGTTCACCGACCAATTGCTTGATTTCGGCCAGGCCGATTATTGGCACCGCAAAATCCGGGTGGCGCACGAAATCCGGCAGCAGTACGTGCTTTCGGGCCAGACAAATGCCTGCCGCCTGCTGCACGCCGAAGGCGATTTCCTACCCGGCATAATTGCCGACCTGTACGATGATTTGGCGGTGGTGCAATTGATGGTCAAGGGTACTGAAAAAATCCTGCCACACCTGATTAGCGGACTGCAACAAGTTGGCGTACAGTCGGTTTACCTGAAAAACAAGCATAATCCTGGCTTCCGCGAAGCCGTGGAACTGGCAAACGGATTCCTGACCGATGGCGGCCTTGCCGAACCGAAAATGATTCTGGAAAACGGCTTGAAGTTCAAGGTGGATTTTGAAAACGGGCAGAAAACCGGTTTTTTCCTGGACCAGCGCGAAAACCGGGAGTTGCTGAAGCGGTATGTTGGCGGCAAAAAAGTGCTGAATGCATTCAGCTACACCGGCGGTTTCAGCGTGTATGCACTGGCGGGTGGTGCCCGCGAGGTGCATTCGGTGGATATGTCGAAAGATGCGATTGCGATGGCCGAGGAAAATAGTATCCTGAATTTTGGCCAAACCCCCGCCCACCAAACCATCGTGGCCGATTGCTTTGAATACCTGCGCCGCGCCCCCGACGATTATGATGTCATGGTACTTGATCCGCCCGCGTTTGCCAAAAACGCCAAATCGGTTCCCAATGCCGCCCGTGGCTACAAAGACCTGAATCTCACGGCTTTCCGCAAAATAAAACCCGGTGGTGTGATGTTCACGTTTTCATGTTCGCAGAATATTGACCGCGACTTGTTCCGCAAAATCGTGTTTGCCGCCGCCGCCGATGCCCGGCGCAACGTGCGTATTTTGCACCAACTCACGCAGCCGCTTGACCATCCAATCAATATTTTCCATCCCGAAGGCGAATATTTGAAGGGTTTGGTGCTGCACGTGGAGTAAAAAACAGTCCACAGTCGGCAGCCCATGGTTCGCAGACAAAAGAGGGGCTTCTCTTGTGGACGTTTTGACTTGCGCAAAGTCGGCGGGTTTTCCGGTTTTCAAAATAGTATCTTTTTAAAAGTCCAAACTCGCCACAAAAAAACCTGTGAGGTTTTAAAAACCTCACAGGTTTGGCTGCTATTTGGGGTTCAAAATCCGGAACCAGCGGATTTGAGAATCCGCGTGCCGGTGGCAATGGGCAATACCGGGAAAATAGTATGCTTGAAAACCACCAAACCTGCGGTTTTGGCACAAGCTAAAGCGTGTGCTACTGCGTTCCGCGAACCGAAAATCATTTCCCCATCTTCTCTATTTCCCCATCTTCTCCACAATTCCTTCGCTGATGCCCGACGCTGAAAAACCGCCGTCGTGGTAGAGGTTTTGCATGGTCACTTTGCGCGTCAGGTCTGAAAACAGCGCGATTACATAGTCGGCACATTCTTCGGCGGAGGCGTTGCCGAGCGGCGACATTTGGTTGGCAAACTCGAAAAACGCGTCGAAACCCTCAATTCCCTGTCCGGCAGTGGTTTTGGTGGGCGACTGTGAAATCGTGTTCACGCGCACTTTTTTCAGCTTTCCGTACCGTTCGCCGTAGCTGCGGGCAATGGATTCGAGCATGGCTTTGGCTTGAGCCATGTCGGAATAATGCGAAAAAGACCGCTGCGCCGCAATGTAAGACAACGCCACCACCGAGCCGTATTCGTTAATCGCATCCAGTTTCTCGGCCACTTGCAGCAATTTGTGCAGCGAAATGGCCGAAATATCCAGCGTTTTCAGCATCCATTCGTAGTTCAGGTCGCCGTAAGTGCGGTCTTTGCGCACATTCGGACTCATGCCGATGGAGTGGAGCACAAAATCCACGGGGCCGCCGAGCGTTTCCATGCTTTTGCGGTACAGGTTTTCAATATCCTCCACCGAAGTAGCATCGGCGGGGATTATCTCGGCATTGCAGGCTTCGGCCAGTTCCCGGATTTTGCCCATGCGCATGGCAATCGGGGCGTTGGTCAGCGTGAAAACCGCGCCTTCCTCTTTGGCCTTCAACGCCACTTTCCACGCAATCGAATTCTCGTCCAGCGCACCCGTTATGATGCCGCGTTTGCCTTTTAACAGGTTATAAGCCATTGTGTTGCCGTTTGGTTTTTGGTTGGAACATGGATTCTGCCCGGAAAGTTAGCAAAAAGAAGCCCCAAGCCTCAAACTGGCGGCAAAATAAACGCAGTCCCCCGCCCCCAAAGTGGGAATCAAAAAACTCCCCTCCCTTTCGGGGAGGGGTTGGGGGTGGGGCCTCTTCCGCTTCGGGGGTGGCGGGGCTGGTCTTTCAAACCGCGTATCCGTATTGGCGG
>JANPIL010000473.1:0-10944 GCA_031424975.1 Sphingobacteriales bacterium | reverse complement strand
AGTTTCGGCGCATTTTTAAAGGATGTTCCCGCTTGCCTTTCAGTTTGCGATGCCACGGAACCAATAAACGGCAAAACCCCGCACGTGTCCGAATAAATGACACATACGGGGTTTTGGGTGTGCAAGGTTGCACGCACGGATGGTTGCCCGGCGAATCCGGGCCGGGGCGAGTTGTCCGTCAGTTCTTCAATATCTTAAATTCCACGCGGCGGTTCAGGGCGCGGCCCTCTTCGGTTTCATTGTCGGCAACGGGCACGGCTTCGCCGTAACTTTTGAACACGATGCGGTTTTCGGCAATGCCTTTCCGGCCAAACAGGTATTCCTTCACGTTTTTCACCCGGTCGCCCGACAATTTCAGGTTATACACATCGGTGCCCATCGCATCTGTATGGCCCGCGATTTCAATGACCACTTTCGGGTTTTCGGTCAGGAATTCGGCCACGCGGTTCAATTCCGGCGATGACTCGTCTTTGAGTGCCGCCTTGTCGAAATCAAAAAACAGGTTGTTCAGCCGCACCACCTGCCCCACCTCAATCGGCACCAGATACAGGTCGCGGCTGATGATTTTGCCCAGGCTCACGGTCGTGTCGCGCGCCAAGGTGGCGGGCAGCAGCGGCGTGTCGTCCGAGGTCAGTGCCCGGTCATCGGTGCCGCCGGTCACGGCCACAATCTGCGCGTTCTTGTTGCCCATGATGCTCACCTCGCGCAGGGTTGTGTCCATGAGCATGGCCGTCGCCTTGGCATCGGGCTTAAGGCCGGTCAGGTCAATGTTGTCCGAAACCGAAATGAAACCGGGAGCCTTGGCACGGAAACCGTAGTTTCTGCCATAAGGCAGCACGATCTTGTATTCGCCCGTACCGGGGCTGGAACGCGCCACCCCCAGTTCGTTGCCGTCGGGCAGGGCTTCATAACTGATCATGGCATCGAGCGGCTGGTTGGTCTTGGAGTTGAAGACCTTACCCGATACCAGCACCACCGGATCGGGCCGGAACTCCTCTTTCAGTTTCACGCGCACAATGTCGCCCGCCCCCCGGCTGTTGGCTTCCGAAATCAGGTAGGCAAATTCGCCGGTGGCATCCATGGTGTAGTACGTGTCCGATTCGGTGGTGTTGATCGGTGCGCCCAAATTGACCGGTGCCGACCAACGCTGCCAGCTCTCATCGGTGCGGCGCGTGAGGTAGATGTCGTGTTTGCCCGAGCCACCGGCACGGTCACTGCTGAAATAAAGTGTCTTGCCATCGGCAGCCAGAAAAGGCGTGTCCTCGCTCAAAGGTGAGTTAATGGACAGCCCGAGTGTCTGCGGACGCGACCATTTGCTGCCGCTTTTCAGGAAGCTCACGTACAGGTCATTGTTCTCGCTGCCTTTCACCTCGCTGAATGCCAGCAGCAGCACCTTGCCGCTGGTGGCCAAAAAAGCGTTGGTATAAACGCCTTTGTTCATTTCCTGAAAACCCTCAATCTCAAGCTGTTGCGGTGGCGACCAGCCACCAGCGGCGCGGCTGGAGGCCGAGAACCCCGCGCCCTTGTAACGGCCATTCTTGAAAGCCCCCCGGATAATGAGTGTGCCGCCATCGGGCGTTACGCTCTCCACCGAGTTGAACTGATCCATGTTGAAGGGTTGCGGCATCCGTCGGGCGGTGCTCCAGCCTCCCTTGGCACGTTTGGTGGCGTACCATATTTCCTGCGATTCGTCATCCCCGAAAACGCTGCCGGGTTTGCCGTCAATCACGAAGTAGAGCGTTTGGCCATCGGGAGCCATCACCGGCCCCAGCTCCTCGTACTTGCTGTTGACCGAGTCGCCCAGGTTTTCCATCTCAAATGCTTTTGGCCGGGGGCCTTCTTTTTTTTGCGCCCACACATCTGCGGACAGCAGGCCGCACAACAGCAAGCAGAATGTTGGCAAGGATTTCATAGGCGCAGAAAATAGTGTGGTGGAAGAAATATGCTCTTGAACGGTAATCAAAACAATATTTTCCTTATAACCTTACGAATCTACGAACATTTACTTCAAGCCGCCAAACCATGCCCGTAATTCTTTCGTGGAGGCTGGCCCGGAGCCAAAAAAACCTCCACGCCGGGCAGCGGGAGGTTTGGGGTTTTTGGAAGATACTATTTCGGTCGGCAATCCACGGTCAATAGTCCACGGAAAAGATGGCGGTGTAGCAGGACTTTCCAAGTCCCGCGGCTTGGATTGGAACACCGGTCAGACACCGCGCCTATGCGCAACCCTGCCACGGCAGACAAGTATGCAAGAGTCGGCAGACGGGTATTGCGCACCGGCTTCTGGGAAAACAGGCGGGTTTGGGTTTTTTGGAAGATACTATTTTCCGGCAGGTTCAGACAGGGAATCGGAAACCGATTTTGGATAGAGCCGGGTTTGGGCTTTGCGAGGGATACTATTCCGGAAACCGCATTTCCTCCTACGCCACCGCCCTCAGTGTCACGTACTTGGATTTTTCAAATTCCATGCGCACGTACTCATAATCCATCTCAAACTCACGGATGTCGGTGCGCGACGGCAGGTCGAACATGAGGTTGGTCATGATGGCCTCGCAGATGGAACGCAGGCCGCGGGCACCGAGTTTGCACTCAACCGCCTGATCCACAATGTAATTCAGCGCTTCGTTGGTGAATGACAGCCGGATGCCCTCCATGTCGAACAGTTTCTGGTACTGCTTGGTGATGGCGTTTTTGGGTTCGGTCAGGATTTGGCGCAGCGTGTTGCGGCTCAGGGGTTCCAAGTAGGTGAGCAGCGGCAGGCGGCCCAGCAGTTCGGGAATCAGGCCGAACGAACGCAAATCCTGGGCAGTCACGTATTTGAGCAGGTTGTCGGTTTCGTGCGCCCCATCAAAGCCGGCCTGGCCGCTGAAGCCGATGGGCCGCGTGTTGATGCGCTTGCCGATGTGCCGCTGGATGCCTTCAAACGCGCCGCCGCAAATGAAAAGGATGTTTTCGGTATTGACCGGAATCATTTTCTGGTCGGGGTGCTTGCGGCCACCCTGCGGCGGCACATTCACCAGCGAACCTTCGAGCAGTTTCAGCAATGCCTGCTGCACGCCTTCGCCGCTCACGTCGCGGGTGATGGACGGGTTGTCCGATTTGCGGGCTATCTTGTCAATCTCATCAATATACACAATGCCGCGTTCGGCCTTTTCCACGTCGTAATCGGCGGCTTGCAGCAGGCGGGTAAGTATCGTTTCCACGTCTTCACCCACGTAGCCGGCCTCGGTGATTACGGTGGCATCGGCAATGCAGAACGGCACTTGCAGCAGCCGCGCCATGGTGCGGGCCAAGTAGGTTTTGCCGGTTCCCGTTTCGCCAACCATGATGATGTTCGATTTCTCAATCTGCACGTCATCATCGCTTTTGGGCTGCATCAGGCGTTTGTAGTGGTTGTACACGGCCACGGCCAGCACTTTCTTGGCCTCGTCCTGATCCACGACGTATTGGTCCAGGAACCGCTTCATTTCGGCGGGCTTGACCAAATTGAACTTCGGGGAGCCGGATTTTTCCTTGGGCCGGGTTTCTTCCAGGATAATCTGGTAGCCCTGCTCAATGCAGCGGTCACAGATGTGGGCGTTGATGCCCGAAAGCATCAGGGAAACTTCTTTTTTGCTGCGCCCGCAAAACGAGCAACTGATTTGGGCCATGTGTTCGGGTTCGGAGTCCGGGGCTGGGGCAATGCCCAGACCCGGCGGTATTGCCAAGGTGTACAGATTTCGCCCCGCCCCGGAAGGCAGGCACGGAACAAAAATAAAGAGTTTTTCGCTTACGGACGGATTATTTTTCGCATCCCGGCTAACGGGCGGCGCAACGGGCTGGCTGTCAGCAGCCTTGCCCGCATCCGGGGCGAAGAAACACGGCGGCATCAGACGCGGCTGGGAAAGGCTGATCCCGACTGCTGAAAGTTGGCCGGGTTTCGCGTTTTCCAACGATACTATTTTTGCGGGGAGTATTCGGGTTGCTCGATTGGGATTTGATTGCCAATGACGCACAACGACAGGGCTTTGTGCAGGTGCGGCATTAGAATTCCTTCCGCACGTAACCGCTGCCAGGCTTTTGATAAAGATAGATATTTAGAACCAATGTTTGGCGATGTTGGTCAAGCCCGAACAAATGCCGCTATGTTGCTACTGCCGATTGCTACAACCTTAAGCCGCACTTGCACAAAACCCACTGTTAGCTGTAGTTATTTCTTCACGATCTTCCAAATCGTTACAATTCTTTGTTTTAAAGTGTCCATATAATTACTATTAAAAGTCTCTACAGCAGGTTTCATCGCTGTAAGGTCAACTACTAAAGGAATTGTTGTGTCGTTAGCATCAAACTTCTTATCTCCATTTACATCCTTTTGTCCCTGCATGATTATTTTAGATGTCCCTTTCACAACGTCCCAAGTAGTTATATTATAATCTTCTGGTGATATTTGTCTAAAGCTATTGCCTTCTTTATCTGAAACGTATAAATAGTTTGGGTCGTCTTGGTCTAATTGGTTGTTTGAATTGTAGTCCTTTGATACTGCCGTATAAATGATGTTACTCTTAAAAATATTGATGCCATTTGTCCAAACGTCACCTGATGAAGAAGATGATGATGAGCTTGAAAGGTTTATTGAATAGATAAGAATTTTCTTGTCAAAGGTTAATAAATGTTGTTGTGCAGTTTCTGTATTGTAGAAAATCAAGTTCCAATAACTTGATTTTTCACCGCCGCCGCTTCCATAACTTTCATAACTTATTTTTTCAAAAAGTAAAGGGTAAATAATAATATGCGAACTGTCTATGATTTGGGGTTCTGCAAACAAAATTTGAATTGCTTTTGCAGTAGTATCATTTTTTAAGTCTTTTTGCAAATTGACTTCTTGTTTAGTGTCGTTACAAGATGTCAAGATGAAAACGGTCAAGATAATTGATAGTAGTTTGAGCATAGAATTTATAATTACAGCTAACTATCAAATAGACGCAAGTTTTGCGCCTAATCGCAATGTTAGCGAAAAGGGCTGAAAATACAAAAATACGGTGTCCGTTTTTCCATAACCGGTTTATAATCAGTTGGATAAGCCCTTGCAATCACTATCAGATTAGGTTGGACAATACAAAATGCGCATTGCGTACCGGATGGTGTCTATCGTTTCCGGCAATACAAAATACGCATTGCGTCAATGACGCTATTTGGCCTATCAGCAATACAATATGCGCAATAATGCGTGCCGTCAGTTCAGAGTGTCCAAGGGGCTTCTGATGTTCCTCAGAATCTTCCTTTCCCGTCGTTGGTGTTTTCACCAACGACAATGGGCCTACTCATGCCCAAAACTGGTTCAAGCGTCCCCAAAATCCCCGGTCTGTGGCACACAGGCCGGGAACAGCCGGTAACGGAAACCAATTGTAAGCAGAACCTGCAAACAAAAAAAGCCCGCCCCGGAAATTCCGGGGCGGGCTTCTCAAAATAGTATCTTTCAAAAGCACCAAACCTACCTTATACTTTGGTCACGACTTTGTCCACGATGCCGTAGGCCAAGGCTTCGTCGGCATCCATCCAGTAGTCGCGGTCAAAGTCCTGTAGAATCTTGTCCAGCGTCTGGCCGCAGTTGTCGGCCAGGATTTGGGCACCGATTTGCTTGGTCTTTTCAATCTGGCGGGCTTGTATTTCCAAGTCAATGGAACGGGCCTGGAAGTAGCCGCCAATGCTGGGCTGGTGGATCATGACCTCGCCGTGCGGGAAAATGGAGCGGCGGCCTTTCTTGCCCGCCGACAACAGAATGGAACCCATGGAAGCGGCCAAACCCATGCAGACGGTCGCAATCGGCGATTTTATCATTTTCATCGTGTCATAAATCACCATGCCCGACGTGACCACGCCGCCCGGACTGTTGATGTAGAACGTGATTTCCTCGCCCGGCTTCTCGGCATCCAAGTACAACAGCCGGTTGACTAAGTAGCGGGCCGAATCATCGTCCACCACGCCCCAGAGGAATATCTTGCGCTGCTCCAGGAATTTCTTCTGGAACACGCGGTCCCCGAACATATTTTCCAGCATTTCCGGTTTCGGGGTCATTTCCGGCTCTTCGTCGGCATATTTGTGAATATTCATGCGGATAAAATTAGCCCCCCGACCCCCGAAGGGGGAGTTTGAAAAAGCTCCCAGCCCAAAAGGGGAGCGGTTACGTTTGATTCCCGGGCTGTTCTCCGTGGGGAACCGGGAGAACCTTGAAAAATAGTATCTTTCGAAAACGCCAAACCCGCCCGTTCAAAAGCCCCCTCCCTGTCCGTCCGGCAGGCGGGCTTCGGAGGGGGTTGGGGGGAGGCCGTTTATTTCAGTGGTTTTGTTTTGTCGTCGCGTACCAGAATCTCGTCAATCAGGCCGTATTCCAAAGCCTCGTGCGAAGTGAGCCAGTAGTCGCGATCCGAATCCGCTTTCACTTGGTCGTGCGATTTGCCGCTGTGTTCGGCAATGATGTCGTACAGTTCGTTGCGCAGCGTAACCAGTTGCTTCACCGAAATTTGGATGTCCGAGGCCTGTCCGCCCGCCGCGCCCGAAGGCTGGTGGATCATGGTGCGGGCGTGCTTGAGCGAGGAACGTTTGCCTTTGGTGCCACCGGCCAGCAGCACGGCGGCCATGGAGGCGGCAATGCTGACGTTGATGGTAGCCACATCGGGCCGGATGTACTGCATGGTGTCGTAGATGCCCAAGCCGGCATACACCGAGCCGCCCGGACTGTTGATGTACACCAGAATGTCCTTTTTCGGGTCTGATGATTCCAAAAACAGCAACTGCGCCACCACGATGTTGGCAATGTTGTCGTCGATGCCCATGCCCAGGAAAATGATGCGGTCGGCCATGAGGCGCGAGAAAACGTCCACTTCGCGGAAGTTCATCGGGCGTTCCTCAATTACGGCGCGGGTCATGTTTTCCACGCGGTGAATGTAGCCATCCACCGCCGAGCCGCTGATATTCTGGCCTTTTACGGCGTATTTGCGGAATTCCGCGCTGTTTAAATCTTTGTTGAACATAAGAAAAAATCTAAATGGATGGACAAAACCAATGCGGATTCAAGGCGGGCAACATAGCAAAAAAAAGCAAAAAGGCCCTTTGCCAAAGAGCCTTCTTGCTTTTAACAATTACCATACCCGGCTGCAAGCCAACCAGCCGCCAGTGCGGGCAAATAGATCGCAACCGACAAGTAGCGGACGGGAACGAAAGCGGAAACACGAACCGGAAATAATTATCTTTCTGTGGCCAAACAACTGATTTTCAATGCTTTGACAAACCAATATGGCCAGTCAAAAGAAGAATAATTTCTGGCTTACTCTTCAATGAATTCCTCCGGGGCCGCCGTTTTGTTGAACTCCTCGGCAGTGATTTTCTTGGTTTCTACCGGAACGGAACCCTTCACGAACGCTGCCACTTTGTCAGTAAATACGCGCTGAAACGTATTCATGTAATTCTGTCCCTTTTCGGCCTTCAGGAAGTTGTCCGTCAGTTGGGTCAGCAAGGCTTCGTTTTCGGGCGTGTCGGTTCCCAGAAAGCTGTACACTTCCTTGAACGATGCCTTGGCTTGCGCGTTCACTTCGTCGTGTTCCACTTTCAGGTCGTTTTCCTTGGCAATCTTGTCCTTGATTACCGTCCATTTCAAGCCTTTGATGAACGTGCCGAAATCCTTTTCGATATCCTCGTCCGACACTTCCTTGTTGGATATTCTCAGCCAGCGTTTCAGGAACTCATTGGGCAACTCTATTTCCGTCGTGTCCACGAGTTGTTCCTGGATGTCGCGGCTGAGGCGGCTGTCGGCTTCCTTGGCGTAGAGTTTCTCCATATCCGTGCGCAACCGGTCCCTGAACTGCTCTTCGGTGGTGGTTTCCTCGCCGTGGATTTTCTTGAAAAACTCCTCGTTCATCTCGGCGGGCACTTGGCGGTCTATTTCCGTGACGGTCAGTTCAAAGTCGCCGGTTAGTGCCGAGGCTTGTTCCTGGGGCAGTTGCGTCATCATGCGCACCGAATCGGCATCGTCAAACGTGTTCTGGATGTCGAACACAATCACATCGCCTTTTTTTGCGCCGATAAAATTCGCCTTGGCCTCATCTTTCACGCGTTTCAGAAACACGTACGCGTTTTCCTTCCGGAATTCGCCGCCCACTTGTGTCAGCGTTCCCATCAGCAGGTCGTCGGCTTCGGCCTGTTCGGGATTGATGTACGTTCCGTTGCGGGTGCGCAGGTTTTCAACCGAATCCTCAATGTCCTTGTCGGCAATCTCGATTTCGTGGCGGGTCAGGTTCAGTTTGCCCAAGTCAACGCTGAATTCGGGAACCATGCCAATGTCGTAGCTGAACGAGAACTCCCGCTGGGTTTCCCAGTCAATGTTGGCGGCCTCCTCTTGGTTGGGCAGCGGGTCGCCGACAATGGCCAGCTTGTTTTCCTTGATGTAGCCATCCACCGACTCGCTGAGCAGACTGTTGATTTCCTCAACCAGCACGCTCTTGCCATACATTTTCCTGATCATTCCGGCAGGCACTTTTCCCGGCCGGAAGCCCTTGATGGAAGCGTTTTTGGTGTATTCCTTGAGTTTCTTGTCCACGCGCGGCTGGTAGTCTGCCTCGCCCAGCGTCACCCGGATGGCGGCGTTGGCATTGTCTTTTTGGTCAAGTGTGATGTTCATGTCTGTTTGGTAATGCGGTTGGTGAATGGTTGAACGGGTCAGCGGTTGAAACGGATGGCCGGCAAAATAGTATCTTCCAAAAAGGCGAAACCCGCCTTTTACAATGAAGCCCCCAAAACCGCCGGAAAAGCTGCTTTGAGGGCCGGTGTGCGGATGGAGGGACTCGAACCCCCACGCCGTGAAGCGCCAGATCCTAAGTCTGGTGCGGCTACCAATTACGCCACATCCGCGAAAGGGATTGCAAAAGTAGGAAAAAGGAACAAAAATGAAAAAAAATATTTCCCGCCTTTCCCAAAACCGCCGCCCGCCCGGCAAACCTTTGTGTTTTTCACGCGCATGAAAGGTATTCGGAAAGTAAATCGTTGCATTCGTACATTTTTATTCGTAGAATTATCTTCCGGGCGGCCCGCCAAAATAGTATGTTTGAAAAGGGCCAAACCCCTCTGCCATTCCGACAAAACCAAAATAGTATCCCCGCTAAAGCTAAAAGTTCCGCCAGAGGCGGAAACGGGGCTTTCAGCTTTCAAAAATGCCAAACCGTTGTTCGCCATAAAACCGCAAATGCCAGACATACAAGACAACTTGACCGTTGAGCCGCCAGCAGCGGATGTTCCGGCGGATGCCGCCGAACTGGAACGCAAGGAGATTTTGCGCCAGTACCGCAAGCTGCTCAAATCACTGAAGCCTATGCTCAAGGACGGCGATGCCAAGCTGATCAAAAAGGCATTCAACGTGGCTGCCGAGGCGCACAACGGGATGCGCCGTAAATCGGGCGAGCCTTACATTTACCATCCGCTGGCGGTGGCGCAGATTGCCGTGGACGAAATCGGACTGGGCACTACTTCTATCGTGGCCGCGCTGATGCACGATGTGGTGGAAGACACCGACACCGAAATAGAGGACATTGAGCGGGATTTTGGCCCGAAAGTGGCCAAAATCATTGACGGGCTGACCAAAATCGCGGGCACGTTTGAATACGGAACCTCGCAGCAGGCCGAGAATTTCCGCAAGATGCTACTCACGCTCTCCGATGATGTACGCGTGATACTCATCAAGCTCGCCGACCGGCTGCACAATATGCGCACGTTGGGCAGTATGCCGCGCAACGGGCAGCTCAAAATCGCGTCCGAAACCATGTACCTCTACGCGCCGCTGGCGCACCGGTTGGGCCTGTACGCCATCAAGTCGGAACTGGAAGACTTGTATCTGAAATACACTGATCCGGACACATACAAGTCCATCGCCGAAAAACTCAAGCAGACCAAGGTGGCCCGCGAGAAGTTTGTCGGCGAATTCATCGCACCGCTTGAAAAGGCGTTGAAAGACGAAGGTTTCGAGTGCGTGATTAAGGGCCGGCCCAAGTCCATCTATTCCATCTGGAAGAAGATGCAGAAACAGAAAATCCCCTTTGAGGAAGTCTATGACAAATTTGCCATCCGCATCATTTTAAAAACCGATCTGGACAAGGAAAAGGCGGCCTGCTGGCAGGTGTATTCCATAGTGACGGACTATTACACGCCCAACCCCGACCGCCTGCGCGACTGGATCAGCACACCCCGTGCCAATGCCTACGAATCATTGCACACCACGGCCATGAGCAAGACCGGCCAGTGGGTGGAGGTGCAGATACGCACGCAGCGCATGGACGACATTGCCGAAAAAGGCTACGCCGCGCACTGGAAATACAAGGAAACCGGCCAGATCCACGAAAACGAAAAGGGTTTGGAACGGTGGATTGGCAAGGTGCGCGAAATGCTGGAAAACGATGCCATTTCGGCCATCGAATTCGTGGACGATTTCCGCATGAACCTGTTCAACGAGGAGGTTTTCGTGTTCACGCCCAAGGGCGATTTGCGGGTGCTGCCCGCCGGAGCCACGGCCCTGGACTTTGCGTTCGACATCCACACGCACATCGGGATGCGCTGCCTCGGCGCGAAAGTGAACCAGAAACTGGTGCCCATCAACTACGTGCTGCGCAACGGCGACCAGCTCGAAATCCTGACCTCCAGCAAGCAGAAACCCAGCGAGGACTGGCTCAAGTTCGTGACCACCTCCAAGGCGCGGAGCAAGATTAAGGAATGCCTGAAAGAAGATTACCGCCTGGCGGTGGCCGAGGGCCGGGAGATTGTGACACAGCGGCTGAAAAAACTGAAACTCGACCCCGGCAGCCAGGAAATCATCAACCAGATGCGGGCGTATTTCAACATCAAGTCGCCGCAGGAATTCCTGTACCGGGTGGGCAAGGGCGTGATTTCGCGCACGGACATCCGGCGGTTCAAGAATGAGAAAAT
>JANPIL010000472.1:0-3141 GCA_031424975.1 Sphingobacteriales bacterium | reverse complement strand
AAAAAACATCCAGAACAGCACCGTTGTGAAAATCAACGGGTGCTGCGGATCGAAACCGAATATGTCTTTGAGTGTGAGCAAGTTGAAGATTTCCGGTTTTTGACCGGAGGGGTTTGGGTGTTTGAAAATTGAAAATCCCGATGAAAGCGGGAGATACTATTTTGGACTGCCGATAAAACTGGCTGGCGCGAGATTCCCTGCCTGTCCGGCAGACAGGCTATCTCGTGCCGCCCATGCGGGCAGATTCCCATCTGCCGAAGCGGTAACTGAAGCCGAACTCGCCGAGATAAGAATCTCGGAACATGGCGGGCAGCGAGGTAAGAACCTCGCGCCAGTTGTGCCAGACAATAGCTGCATCACCGCCCGCTGATTTTCCGGTTGTGCGTTGCATAACCGTCCATCAGTGCCCCGTGCAGCAGTTCGGCTTGCAACATATAGCCGTGCTGCGTCAGGTGCACATAATCGGGGGCGGCGAGGCGGTTGGCGCGCCATTTCCTGACCGATTGCAAGCCGCCCATCACGCCATAAAAATCCCAGACGGCGGCTCCCGTTTCCTCCGCCAGTTCCATTATCCGCTTGACAGCCTTGCTGTTATCGGGATTAGGGTAGCGGCGGCGGCGCAGGTTGTCGCCGGGTGTGGTGAGCAGGATTGAAGTTGCCGGGCTGGCACGCCGGATGCGCTGGATCAGCTCGCCGTACGTGCGCTTAAACGTTTTTGCGTCGAGCCGCACGTAGGCATCGTTGGTGCCGAGCGAAACGATTACCAAGTCGGGTTGCAACGCGGCCAGGTTTTTTCCCAAGGAAGGCATTTTCACCACCGATGCCACATCCGCGCCGTTTACACCGGCCGAGTGGTAGCGGATGCCCGGCTGTCCGTTTTCCAAAGCAATGCCTTGCAGGGTGAAACGGGTTTGCGGTGCCGTTTTACGGAAGCCGATGCGCAGCGATTCCACGGGTTTTTGCAACTCAAATTCAATGTAGCCCTCACCGATTTTCTCGCTGCGGATGCCTTCCGGATTCAAAACCGCCACTTGGAAATTGGCCGCATCCTCCACATCAAAAAAAACCTTGGCCTTGCTGACCGGATAGCGCAACGCCGAATTTACATTTGGGTCAATTTCCAGGGTTGCATCGGCACTGAGCGTGGTTGCCGTGATGCCAGCCAGCCCCCAGTTGCAGGCGCGGTCTTTGGCAACGCTGCGGCAGCCTTCCCAGTCGCCCGAATGCGTGACTTTCACGTTGAACGGCCCGTTGGTGCGGGCGGCATTGTACGGAAACACCAAGCCGCGTCCGCCGTTGCCAAACGAAGTGTCGGCTTGGAGCATTTCGCGCAGATGTCCCGAAAAAAAATCGCCCTGCACGTGCGAATCGCCGATATGGACGATGTTTACGGTCTGCTTAGTGCGGCCCGCCAGCGAATCAAGAGAGGCGTAAAAATGCCGCATCGCTTCGGTATCTGTGGCAAAAATGCGGTTTTTATCCTGCCTGATAAAAGGATACGCGCCAAAGTCGGGTGCGGATTGCGGTTGGCGGCGTTGGGTAGGGGAGGCTGGCCGGGCGGCACCACGCGTCCGCCGCATTCCTATAAAAGAGGAAAGCAGCACCGCCAGCACAACAAACGCCAAACCGATTTTCCGGGTCATGATTCTCTCCGCATTGCCGATAATCCGCAAAGTTCCCGAAATTTTCCCGGATTATCGAATCAAAACATCCGGCCCGGAGAGGCAAGGGCGGGTTTGGGCTTTTGCGGGGATACTGTTTTGAAATGTGGCCGGACCTTCCAAGTCCGGCGGGGCAGCACGATAGACTGGTGGCAGCACGGACTTGGAGGCGTGCCGCCACCGTACACGTGCGTCACAGACGCGAAAACAGGCTCACCCCCGATTGCAAATCGGGGTGAGCAGCGGAGTCTGAAGAATATTGCCAGCCCTTTTGAAAATGTCAACCTTGACAAAAAATGACCTTGACTTCCCAAAACGATTCGCCACTTTGCACCACTAAAATCACGACAATCCACAAGCTACTACATCAAAAGTGCAATTCTACATTCAAAAAATATAAATATATACAAAAGTTACGACAAAACTTTCGCATATTAAAGAGTTAGCGACTATGATAAGAAAACACCTCTACATATTATTAAGCTTCGGATTTTCAATTTCAGCAATTGCCCAAGACAAACAATTGAATGTTGAAAAAAAACTTATTGAATATTTCCAAAAGCAAACTTTTGGTAAAGGTTTAGTAACAAAAGACAGTTTGTATTTAAGCCCTTACAAGGAAAAATTTAAAGTTTCCATAAGTGACAATTATATTGAATTCGACACAACTCATATAGTGATTAAAAACCCATATTTTGCTGACATATATGAAGATTCCGAAGATGAAAAAGACAACGTTAAAAACTTCCCAAAATCTTTTTCAGTGATTTACGAAAACTCAATGGTTTCATTATTCGAAAATGGAAAATTTGCGTGTTTTAATCTTGACAATTTTGAGCGGAATACAAAATTTGAAGACAAATTAAACACTAAAAAGTTTAAATATCATTGGATAATTGACAATCAATTAGGAGGATTATCAGGTAATTCTATTTTTGTTTGGAATGGCAATAAATGGACTAAATCAAAAATCATTTTTCCTCTAAAAATTCAACCTAAACTATTTGAAGACGATAAATTCATTGTTTATGGAGATTGTTATGGTGAATGGGGAGGAACTGTTTATTTTTTTGAAAAGTCAACTACAAAAACATTTTTTACCGAATCAACTTGTGCAAATTCAGTAATAAAAAATAACGACGGATATAATGTTTTAGCACATTTAGGACACGGTGGCGGTTCAACAGAAGTCAAAACTATTCCCGATCCAACTAAATTGTCATTTGTAAAACCAGATGAGATTGGTAAAACATTTAAAGGTCAGGCATTAGGTTATTTAGACAAATCAAACGCCTTCAAGAAAAAGTTTGACTTTTATGGCGTTCAAATATTTTCATCTTTTAACTATAGTGACAAGGTATTATTTGTGGTTCATCTATCCGATTTAACCTTTATTGCAGAAATTAAGGACAATAAAATAGAAATAGTAAATCCATTATTTTTTAACGATTTATATGCTCACGACCCAGTAACTAATAAG
>JANPIL010000471.1:0-1647 GCA_031424975.1 Sphingobacteriales bacterium | reverse complement strand
CGCCATTGAGCGCCTGTACCGGGATCGTACGCTGGCTGCGCGGCTCGGGGCCGCCGGGCGCGAGCGCGTCATTGCGAACTTCACCTGGGAGCACTTTCGCGAGCGGCTGTTGCAGGCTTACCGGGAGGCGCGGGCGATCCGCCAGCACGCATGAGGATCCTCTTCCTGCAGCTGAAGCGAATCGGCGATCTTATCCTCACCACGCCTGCGATCGTGGCAATCCGGGCCGCGTTCCCCGAAGCGCAAATTACCCTCGGCGTACATACGTCCACGGCACCACTGCTCCCGGCGATTCCGGGCATCGATGCCGGTGCAGTTTTCGGCCCCGGGCGCGGGTGGACGCCCTGGCAGCAGGTGCTCACGGGCGGCTTCGATGCCGTCCTGGACTTCACTTGCACCGATCGTTCCGCGCTGCTTGCCGCCATCTCTCGAGCACCTCAGCGGATCACCTTTTCGTCGGTGCGCACGAATCGCTTCCGCGCGCTGGCCTTCAATCAGTTCGTAGATTCTCCAGTGCGCGAACGCCATACCGTTGATCACTACCTCGATCTCGCGCGCCCTCTTGTCCCCGCCGGTGCGTCTGCCTCTGCGGCACCCGCGCTGGAGATTCCGGCAATCGCCCGCACGCGTGCGCAGGAGATTCTGAGCAGCCACGGGGTCGCCGCGCAGTTCATCATCATCCACCCAGGCACCGCGCGTCCGGAGAAGTTCTGGAAAGCGGAGCGGTGGGCCGAAACCATCGCGCATCTGTCGGATCACTATCGCCTCCCGGTCCTGCTCACGGGTGGGGATGCGCCCGAGGAGCGCGCGCACCTTGACTGGATCCACGCTGACCTCGTGGCATATCGTGGCTCGGTCTCGCAGAAAAGTGGGGCAGCGGCCACTGGTCACCGGCGCAATGCGGTCATCGATCTGGGCGGGAAGATCGATCTCCTCACGCTGGCGGCCCTCGTCGCGCGCGCCAAGGCTGTGCTTAGCTGCGACACAGCCACGGTTCATCTCGCAGCCGCTTTCCAGCGTCCACAGCTCGCTCTTTTCGGTCCGACGAATCCCTTCCACTGGCGGCCGCGTCACCCTCGCGCAGTGGTACTTTCGGCAGCGCATCCGGCCGGTCCGCTCACAGAGTTTAACCCACGTATGCAGGGCGCCTCCATGGAGGGTCTCTCGACCGAACTCGTCATTCGTGCTACGGATGCCCTTCTGCGCGCCAGCGTGCCCGCGGGTGCACCGTCCGCCTAGCGCGCGCCCGTCACTCACTCGATGCCAGTACCCACCAAGAAGATCTCCCGCAAGGCTATCGCAAAGATGTCCTTCGGTGACTTCGTCCAGGCCAGCCGCGGCCCGTATTCGCGGCTTTTCAGCTATCTGCGTCCGTACCGGTTCCGCTTCGGTCTCGGCATCCTTTTCGGCGCGCTCTATGGCGCCGTCCAGGCGCTCCTTATCTTTGACGTGCAGTTCGTCGCAGGCGCGGTCTTTCCCGACGCCCACCCCGAAGCAGGCGAAGGCGCGAAGAGCGTCCTCGTGCAGTGGTTCCCTGAGCTCGCCCATCTGCAGGTGGATTCCAACCCGTCCACCGTCCTCCTCATTTGCGCGACCATCCCGCTGCTCATGCTGATGCGCGGCGCGTGCAGCTACCTGAACAGCTAC
>JANPIL010000470.1:0-9878 GCA_031424975.1 Sphingobacteriales bacterium | reverse complement strand
TTTGGGTTGGGCAAAGGCTTTTTCGAGCAGCCGGTAAAACTTGCGCACCGCGATTTCCTTGTTGCGCAACTGGCTCCGTTCGGTTTGCGCGGTCACAATCAGTTCGCTTTCGTTGGTGAGTTGGTTGGCGAGCTTGCTTTTCAGCCGTGTTTTCTCATCTTCGGTCAGCAGTGCGGAGTTGTCCACGTGAAAGCGCAGTTCCACTTTGCTGGCGGTCTTGTTCACGTTTTGGCCGCCCGGCCCGCTGCTACGGGTGGCCGAAAACCGGAATTCTGCCGAAAAGTCTTTCATAAACGCGGTATTTCAACGGATTGGCGGCGCAAAAATGCGAATGAACGCGCAAAATACTATCTTTTCAAACACAAAAACCCGCCGAACCGATAAGCCGGGCTGCAAATGCGAACCCGTACGGTTGGCCGCTGGACTTGGAAAGTCCGGCCACGCTGACCGGTGCGGGCGTGGTTTTTTACCTGTTCCCTTTTCCTAAACCATTCATTTTTCCGATTCCGTCCCATGAAAAACCTTTTGCTGTTTGCCGTTTTGTTGTTGTGGTCTTGCCGTGCCGTTTCGCAGGAAACCGATTCCGCACGCCGCGCACCCAACCGGTGGGAGCCGGAAATCGCCGCTTTCGGCCAGCCTGATGCCAAACGCCCGCCCGCCCGCGCTATTGTGTTTGCGGGCAGCTCGTCCATCCGGTTTTGGACGGATTTGGAAAAGCGGTTTCCCCGGAAAAAAATCGTCAGGCGGGGCTTTGGTGGCTCGGAAGTGTCTGACCTACTGCATTATGCCGACCGCATCATTGTGCCCTACAAGCCGGTGAAAGTGTTCATCTATTCTGGCGAAAACGACATTGCCAACGGCAAAACCGCCGAAACCGTGCTGGCCGACTACCGCAAGCTGACCGAAAAACTGCGGCGCGACCTACCCCGCTGCCGGATTTACATCCTTTCGCTCAAGCCCAGCCCATCGCGGCTGCCTTTGATAAACGAGTTCAGGACGGTGAATGCGGGCCTGAAGAAATACTTGGCGGCCACGCCCAACTGCACTTTCGTGGACGTGTTTACGCCCATGCTCAATACCGATGGCAGGCCGCGCCCCGAACTCTACGGCGAGGATATGCTGCACCTGAACAAGACCGGCTACGACCTGTGGCAGCGGCTGGTGAGCAAATATTTATGACGGAAACGGCCGGACAACTGCGCCAACGTAGTTGGACTTTCCAAGTCCAACGGCCCGGTGCGGGTTTGGCCTTCTGGAAAGATACTATTTCTGCGCAAGCAGAAGGCTGCCGGTTTGATTGGCATTCAGTGTCAGGTACTTGCGGCGGCGCATGGCCTCGCCGCCCATCACCGCCAGGCTCACCAGCGCACTGGCCGCCAGCCAAATCGGATTCTGGTGGTTTGCCAGCACATCCAGAAAAATGCCCGGCAGCAGCAGCAACGCCCCGATGAGCATGACTACCGCCAACTGGCCGGCGCATTCAATACCGTTTCTGTTGCCAAATACTGTTCTGTTGCCGGCAAATGCCACGGCCAGCAGCAATGCCAGCCCCGCAAAGCCACCCGCAAACGGAAGTATTTGGCTGACTTGCGCAAAATAGTATCCCGCAGAAATGCCAAACCCCCATAAAACCCAACTTGAAACAGCCACCGCAAAGGCGATGAACGCAAGGCGGTGTCTCAAGTGGAAGTCCGGAGTGCAGTCGAGGCCGCCCTTGGCCGGTGCGGTGGCAGTAATGACGCGGCGGTTGTAGGAAATGAAACTGTACAGGCTTTTGAAAAACCCGTGAACCATGGTGTTGCGCATCAAAATGCCGATAAACGGGATTTTCCGCCCGATCAAATACGTCATTGCGTCCACGCCGTACAGGGTTTCGCCGCCCGCCAAGTCAATCAGCGGAATTTCGTGGCGGCTGCGTTGCACATCCAAATAGCGTCCGGCTTGCTGCGGGTTCAGTTCGCAGAAGGCGACGCGGTTTTGCGCCGACAATACGCCCCATTTCACAAAACCCTTGGTGTAGGCTTGGCACATCGGGCAGTTATTATCGTAAACGATGATTTTCCGGGCAGTTTCCATGGTTTCCGTTGATTGGGTTTTGTGTGGGTCAGGCAAATATGCGTTCCGGTTTCCTGAACAAGCGTCTGGTTTCAATCAGGCATTGCGCCCAATAGGCCGCCGCCATTACGGGAGCCACAAACAGCAGGATGGCGAATATGGCGAACACGGCGTATCCGAAAACAGTGGTGATCCACTCCGCGCCAACCGAATACCCGGCAAATGCCAGTCCGCAACCAACCGCGCAAAACCCGGCCAGCCCCAGCACGAAACGGTGGTAATTATACCGCCGGGAGTCTTTTGGCCCGTAGCCCACCACTTGGTGAACCACCATGCCCGCCATTTGCAAGCCCCCAAGGGCAACATAAGCGGGCAGCACCCAATTGCCGGAGCCGCCCGCCAAAGCGTAGGCCGCAAAACCAGTGACTACCGCCAACTGGAGCAAAAGATCAGTGATTTTGAAGGCTTTCATAACGTGTGTATTTATTTTTCAGTAAATAATGAAACATTGGATTCCAAAAAAACACTTTCGTTGAAAGTGTCGGTTTTTTAAGGGTTTATACGGTTTTGTTTGTGAAGGTAACAGGGGTTTGACCTTTCCGAAAGATACTATTTCATCATCTTCAGGAGTGTTCCCATGAACCAGTTTTCGTCGGCTTTCACAAGCGTATCAAGCGTGGAGTCGGCGCGGGAGGCGATTTTGCGGATGCCTTCGATTGATTCGATGAATGCCTTGTATTCAGCGTCTTGCGGGTCGCCTTGCACTTGCTGCAACTCGCTGAGTATGTTGAATACCGGCTCCAGTTCGCGTTTGCGGCGTTCCTTGACCACTTGCTTGAACACCTTCCAGATGTCTTTTTCCGCCGAAAAAAACTCCTTGCGTTCGCCCGGTTTCAGTATTTTGTGCACGAGGCCCCAGTCCATCAGGTCACGGACGTTCATGTTCACATTGCCGCGCGAAATCTGCAATTGCTCCATGATGTTGTCCGCGCTGAGCGGCTCGGCACTGACCAGCAGCAGCGCGTGGATTTGCGTCATGGTGCGGTTGATGCCCCACTGCGAACCCAACGTGCCCCACGCCTGAATGAATTTGTCTTTGCCTTCCTGAAGTTCCATGCATCAAAATTAATGATTGTTTTCGTACTTTCAAATATTTTTGAAAAATATTTTTTAATCCAACAACCCGGCCCGTGGCCTGCCACCAAGGCCGGTTTGATCCGGAACCGCCGGGAAAACGGTTTTTTGCGTATCATTGCGCCACCGAAAAACCGGTTGTCAAAATAGTATCCTTCCAAAAGGCCAAACCCGCCCTGAACGCATAACGTTACGCAACGGTTGGTGTATTGGATTTGTACTCTACCACCATCATCCCGACAAGCACACCATGCGCTGGCAAGCCTACCGAAAAGAAATCCGTGAAACCGCGCAGCTCAGCTTGCCCATCATCATCGGGCAGTTGGGTCTGGTGCTGATGGGCGTGGGCGACACCGTGCAGGTGGGGCGGCTGGGGGCGGCCCCCATTGCGGCCTCGGGCTTTGCCAACTCGGTTTTCTGGATTGTGTCCATCATCGGCATCGGCTCCATGATGGTTTTGGGGCCGCAGGTGGCCATGGCCAAGGCCAAAGGCGATTTTGCCGAATGCAACCGCATACTCCGGTCGGCCTTGGTGCTGGGCACGTGTTGGGGAGTGGCCACGTGTGGCGCGTTTGTTTTCTTGGCGTTCCATTTCCAGTGGTTCGGCCAGAAACCGGAAGTGCAGGCATTGGCCGTGGAATACAGCCTGCTGGTGGCCGCCTCGGCCATTCCGCTGATGGTGTTTGCGGCCCTGAGGCAATTCACGGACGGCCTTTCGTTCAGCCGCGTAACCATGCTCATTACGTTGAGCGGCATGGTGCTGGATGTTTTCCTGAACTGGGTATTCATCAATGGCAAGCTCGGGATGCCCGCCCTGGGGCTGAACGGGGCCGGGCTCACCACCATCATCTCGCGCGTGGCAATGGCGGTGGGGCTGGGTTTGTATATTTTCAAAGATACTATTTTCAAGCCGTTCGTGAGCCGGGTTTCCACCGAGCCGCTCAGGCCGCTGCTGGTGAAACTGACCCGTTTGGGGCTGCCGGGCGGCTTGCAATTGTTTTTCGAGATTGCCGCTTTCTCCGGTGCCACCATCATGGCTGGCTGGCTGGGCACGGCGCAGCAGGCCGCCCACGCCGTTGCGCTGAACATGGCTTCGGTGTCTTACATGATGGCCGCCGGCATTTCCTCGGCCGGATCCATCCGCGTGGGGCAGTCCATGGCGTTGCGCAGCCGGGCGGGCATTGTGCGGTCGGGCACGGCCGCACTGTTGCTGTCGGTGGCGTTGATGGGTTGCACCTGCCTGATTTTCATGCTGTTCCCCGGTTTCCTGACAAGGCTCTATACCAAAGACGCACAAGTGTTGGCCTACGCGGTCTCGTTGTTAGCGGTTGCCAGCTTTTTCCAGCTTTCCGATGGTCTGCAAGTGGTGGGTCTGGGCATTTTGCGCGGCATCGCTGATGTGAACGTGCCCACCTACATCACGGTGGTTGCCTACTGGGTTATCGGGTTGCCCACGGCTTACGTGTTCGCTTTTCGGCTGGGCATGGACATTCAGGGTGTCTGGTACGGCCTGCTGCTGGGGCTGAGTGTTTCGGCACTGCTGCTGTTGGCACGATTTTACCGCCTCACCACCCACAGTGACTTTGAATTCAAGGAAGTGCCACAGGAGATGCTGCACGGCTGAGCTGCCTGTGAATGGAGACTGGAAAATAGCGCGGTTGTGGGCGATGCAAAAGCGGCTGACGGTCAAACCTTTTGCTTGGTTCTCCTGTTACTTTCGGGCGGGGCGTAACCCGGTTTCCAAGGCTGGCTTGCCTGTTCCGCATTCCAAATTCATCCCACCCTTTCATCCTATTTGATGCCATGAGTCGTTTCAGGGAAATATTCAACCTCGGCCCGGTCTTTTCTTATTGGTTCCGCCGCAAAGACCCCAACAACCGCCCCAATTTCAACCTGCGCATGATGCACGGCATCAACAAGATATCCATGCTGATGTTTCTGGCGGCATTGGTCTTCATGGTTGTGCGCCGGTTGTTGTAAGCGTTGTTTTCCATCCGCAACCCGCATTTGTCTCCGCATGAACCTCGAATCACTGCGCGAATATTGCCTTGGCAAAAAAGGCGTGACCGAATCGCTGCCTTTCGGCGACGGCACGCTGGTGTTCAAGGTGATGGACAAGGTTTTCCTGCTCACCGGTTTTGAGAGCCAGCCCGTGTCTTTCAACGTGAAGTGCAACCCCGAACGCGCCGCCGAACTCCGCGAACAACACCCGTGCGTGCAGCCCGGCTACCACATGAACAAAAAGCACTGGAACACCATCACCGCCGATGGCTCGGTACCCGACAGCCTGCTTTGCGCCTGGATCGACCATTCGTACGGTTTGGTGGCCGAAGGTCTGGCGAAAGCCCGGAAACAGCAACTGGCCGCAATGGGGTAGGGGTTTTGGCTTTTTTGGGGATATTATTTTTTAACCCGTCAATTTTAACTTCATGTACAACCCTGTACTCATAGGTATTGCGACAGGGGGGGCTTTTCTGGCAGGGTTTCTACTGTTTTTTCACCCTCTCAAAACTAACAAGGTAGCTAACCGATGGCTTGGATTTTTTGTAATCACGCTGGCGGATGCTATGTTAGAGATTTTTCTGACTAATTTAAATCTCCAATCCAGTCATTCAGTTGCATTAGAGTTCATCGGATTGTTCAGGTTTTTGTCTGCCCCCGCGCTGTACTTGAGCATACTGTACTTCGTTTCCCCATCGAAAACTTTTCGGTCAGCGAATATTTGGCATTTCATCCCTTTCCTTTTTTTCTTTTTATTCAGAATTCCCTTTTTTGTCAGTGGGCAAAATTTTCAGTTCAGCCCTTCGGTTGCGACTTTGGTGCTTCCGGTACTTGTTTGCTTTTTGCCCGTACAAACGGTGGTTTATGGTCTTTTTTCGTTGAAAAAACTTATCGGACACCAAGGAAACATTAAAAAGATAGTTTCGTCTGTTGAAGCGATTGATATGGCTTGGTTAAGAAATTTCCTCTGGATATTGGCAGGGATTGTTTTTTTGTGGCTGAATCTGGTTTTTTTCAATATTCAGTATTTATTCAACTTCACACCCTTTTTATACCTGATAAGTATCTATTTTTTAGCTTACTTTTCTTTGCGGCAAAGAGAGATTTATGCGTACGACAGCAAGGAATTGCAAGATTTGGAAGAAGTCATTGCTTCTGAGAATACGCTAAGACCCGAAAAACAGGGGCGGTTGTCGGATAGTCAGGTAGGGTATTTGAAAACAAGACTTGAGCAGTTGATGGATACCGACAAACCGTATCTTGAAAACGATTTGAATTTACCCGATTTGGCTCGGAAGCTGAACATGAGTTCACATGAAATGTCTTATTTAATTAACAAGGCATTCGGTGAGAATTTCTTCGCATTCGTGAATAAATATCGGGTGGAGGAAGCTAAGAAACTGCTGTTATCTCAAAAATACGAGCGGTTGAATATGATAGGCATTGCCTTTGAGGCGGGCTTTAATTCTAAAACTGCTTTTAACACCACGTTCAAGAAAATAACAGGTCAATCGCCCACTGAATTTGTCAAGTCTACAGCAAATAAACCCGAAGACGTTCCGAAGGATACATCCGAACCTTACAACCGTTAAGGAAAGTCATTTTTGCCTTGTGTTATTTATTCACGTTTAACCCAAGCGCAATCATGAAAGACTCATTTTTTGCAAAACTCATTACTTGTCTTGCTGCAGGACTTACGACTATCGGCGTTTTGCTGCTGATAGGAAACGGGGGGTCATTGGCATGGCTGCCTCCCGTACTGGTATTTTCCATGGTTGGGACCGTCTTTTTCGCATCGGTTGTTTTTCCATTCGTATGGCAATACAAAGAAAGAACCGGCAAGATGAAATCCGAGAAAATACACGGGTTTTTGCATACGACCATACGATACAATTTAGCTTTTGACCTTGCCAGTTTTGGTTGGAAAAAAGTTTTTGGGTTGCAGTTCATTGTGCCCCATGAGATTTCGGATCAGCCGATGAACCAGCAAACTGGCGAGTGGCTGACGTGGTATTATTTCGGTTTTTCACCAACATTCGGGTTTATTCTTGCCTCCATACAAATTGCGGGAGCTTTTTTGCTCTTGTTTCGCAAAACTTCTTTAGCTGCGGCATTTGTGCTACTTGCCTTCATGCTCAACCTGACTTTGATCAACCTGTGCTATAAGATGAATGCCGGTGCCTCTGTGCAATCAATCATAACGACGATCGGCCTTGTGTTTCTTGTTTCTTTGGAGTATGACAGGCTGATGGCAATGTTTTTCAAAGAAGAAGAAAATATTCGTGGCTTGGGAATTGCCAATCTGGCATTGAAAAATATATTCCGGGTTTCGGCTATCTTGTTTTCCCTTGTATTCACTCTTTATTTGAAATACATGGTATCTTCAAACTGAAACAGTGCAGGAGAATTATCAATCGCTGCTCGGAACGGTTCGGTCAAATTCACCAGTATGTTCAATATGTGCTATACGATATGGATAAGGTAAGTTTGCGCGTTTACGGGGATACTGTTTCAGAAATCCCGTTTCGGAACTGCCCGCACCACTTTGGTTTTCACAAAAGCCGAATCGGGAGCCGGATGGATGGCTTTGGGGGTGTTTTGGTCGGTGGCGGGGAAAAGCATTTTCTCGTGGACGAAATTAATGAAGCGGTGGTACAGCCCCGGATTGTACCGTTTCAGTTCGCGGTTGGTGGTGAGCAGGTGCTGGTCGGTGGAATTGACGAATATGACGCTCAAGCACAGGTACAACACCATGAAAACCACCGAAGGCCCCAGAATGAGCAGGTATTTGATGCGCCGGGAGGAAAGTTTTGCCATACTTGAATGTTATGCGTGCGCAAAAGGCAAAAAACCGGAACGGGCGGGGTTTCGCAAGTACCTGCCCGTTCCGGTTTTCAAATAACCCCATTTTTACCGTTTATTTTTCAAATCCGTAATAGAGTTTCTGGGAATCGTTCGGGTATTTGCCGCCAATCACCACTTCGTCTTGGGCGTTGGCCAAGGCTTTCTGCAACTCCTGCACGCTTTTTACGGGCGTGTTGTTCACTTTCTGGATGATGAAACCGGGGCGCACACCAATGGAACGCAACTTGCCCGGATTCAGCGAACTCACCTTTACGCCGTACTCCACGTTGGCGCGTTTCTTCTCGTCTGCCGACAGGTTGGCGAATTCCGCGCCCATGGTCACGGCCTCCGGGCTTTCGTTGCGTTCGTTGTCTTCGCGCCGCACAATGTTGGCCGTGCCGTTCAGTCCTTTCAGCGGCACACGGATTGCCTTCTCGCTGCCGCTGCGGTTTACGGTCACGCTGATCACATCGCCGGGGCGGTGCCGCGCAATCTGCTCGCGGATGTCGTTCATGTTCACAATCACGGCGTTGTCAATTTTCAAAATCACGTCGCCTTTCTTGATGCCCGCACCCACCGCCGAGCCGTTGGTTACCAGGCTGTCCACGTACACGCCGCCCGTCACTTTCAGGTTTTCCTTGTCAATCAGTTTGCCGTCCACTTGTTGCATCACCACGCCCAATACGGCCTGTTGTACGGCCCCGTATTTGAGCAAATCCTCCACCACCTTGCTCACCAGATTGGACGGAACCGAAAACCCGTAACCGGCATACGTGCCCGTGGGCGAGGCAATGGCCGTGTTGATGCCCACCAAGTCGCCGTTCAGGTTCACCAATGCGCCGCCGCTGTTGCCGGGATTAATGGCCGCGTCGGTCTGGATGAATGATTCAATGGGCAGGCGGTTTTTGCCCTTCGCACCCTCCAAAATGCCGATGCTGCGCCCTTTGGCACTGACAATGCCCGCCGTCACTGTTGATTCGAGTTGCAGCGGATAGCCGACGGCCATCACCCACTGGCCTATTTTCACGTTGTCGGAGTTGGCGAAGGCCAGTTTTTGCAAGCCCGTCGCGTTGATCTTGATCAAGGCCAAATCTGTGTTCGGGTCGGTGCCGATCACTTTGGCCTTATACGAGCGGCGGTCGCTCAGAAATACTTCCAGTTCGCTGGCCCCTTCCACCACGTGGTTGTTGGTCACGATGAAACCGTCGGAGCTGATGATTACGCCCGAGCCGGAACCCGAACGGGGCTGCGAACGCGGATCGGCATCGCGGAACTTGCGTCCGAAAAATTCCTCAAACGGGTCAAAGGAATCGTCGCGCTGCGAGTCATCCTCACTCCGCGCCATCTCCCGGCCCGCTGTCGAGCGGATGTTTACCACGCCGGGAACCACCGCTTCGGCAGCCTGCGAAAAATCCAGTTGCGGGGCGTTTACATCGGCCACCACGGAGGCTTTACGGTTATAGTCAGCGGCTTTTTCAATGACAATCGTGTTGGCCGCCCCGCCATTGCGGTTGTAGCAGCCGTAGCCACCCATGGTAATCACGCTGCCCAAAGCGGCAGCCAATAAGATTTTGCCAAACTCGGCGTTCCATAGTCCTCTCATGTGCGTTCGTCGGTTTATCAGGTTTTATGCGTGGATGTTTTGCGTTGACGTATAACTGTGTTCGTATCAAAATCCGTGCAAGGCGGATCGGGCTGTCAGTGCTTTTAACACTATTTAACCAAACCGGTGTTTTTCGGATGCCAAATCTGCCAAAGTTCCGGCGGGGGCGATGGCAGGCCACCGAAGAAAGGTTTGCGGGAACCGGTGAGCCTTCCCGCGAACGTCGCCCTCCGTCAGCGGC
>JANPIL010000469.1:0-4584 GCA_031424975.1 Sphingobacteriales bacterium | reverse complement strand
TTTTATATCTATGGCGCTTTGGCCGCCAACCGCCCTTTCCTGCGAGGTGAAACCGATAAAACTGAATACCAGCGTCGCATTGTCGGGTACTGAACCGAGGGTGTATTTGCCGTTGGCATCAGAGGTGGTTCCGGTGGTGGTGCCTTTTACGGCCACACTCACGCCCGGCAGCGGCGAGCCGTCGCCCGAATCGGTGACCCGGCCGCTTACGGCGCGGTTTTGCGCCCACACCGTGCCCATGCACAAGGCAAGCAGCAGGGTAAGCAAGCATTTGTGGTAATGTTTTTTCATAACGTGAAAATTGTTTGGTTGGTTAATAGATTGATTGAGGCATTGCAGGCACGGGTATCACAACTTTGGAAAAGAGTAGCATTAAAACCGGAAGCCGGAGTCCATGCCAAAACTTGTTGATTCGCTTGCATAAAGGTTAAATTAGCGAAGATTGTTGCTTATACCAATAATACAATGAATATTATTTTGCGCATCGTGCTTTTTACCAAAGTTTAATACTACCAACTCCGCACAGCAAAAGCAAAGGTTTGTCCGAAAATATTTCGTATTTGACATAAGAACACGCAAATATTGTCTCAAAACCATATTTTTTTGACCGAAACCTTGACGGTCTTATTAAAACGCATTGCACGTTCAATCGTCGGCGTTTGTTTACCGCCGCTTTCCAAGCCGGGTAATAAAATGGGACAAATCATACTGGCCGCCCCGTGTCCGCACCGAATTTGCAAGGTATTTCCACAGCCCGGCTGATTGTATTTATCCGATACGGAAAAATTTCGCATCTTGGCCGGACTTTGCCAAAACCCGTATCTGGCAGCGCATTCCTATCCTCAAACCACCTTTCTCTTTCCGCCATGCAAAAGCCCTTGCCTCTTTTCAAATTGCTCATTCTGCTGCTGGCGGGTTGCCAGAACAACGAGCGGGAAAATAGTATCCCCGCCAACGTCCAAACCGGCCTTTGGCGGGCAGTGATCCAGTCGCCGGGTGGTGAGTTGCCCTTCGGTTTGGATATTGCGCGGCAAAACGACAGCGTTTTCACGGTTCATGCCATCAATGGCCAGGAGCGGCTCCGCATGGACGATGCGTACTTGCAAGGCGACTCGCTGCGCATTCCGATGGGTATTTTCGATGCGGAAATCATTGCCAAAGCCCAAGATTCGGTCTTAACGGGCTATTACCGCAGACAGGCCGCAAAACGCACCATCCAGTTGGATTTTGCCGCTCGGCAAGGCATTGCCTACCGTTTTGCGCCAGGCCGCACCAGTGCCGCCGCCAACGTGACGGGCAAGTGGAGCGTGGTTTTCTACGGCGAAACGGACTCATCGCAGGCGGTGGGGGTTTTTGAACAGGCTGGCAACGATCTTTCCGGTACATTCCTTACGTCCACCGGCGACTACCGCTATCTGGCGGGCAGCGTGGATGGCAACCAGCTTTCACTTTCTTCCTTTGACGGCACGCACGTGTATCTGTTCAAGGGCTTGGCCGACACGGCAAACCGGCAGATTTCCGGCGAATTCTGGTCGGGCGATAGGGGCTACCGCAAATGGACGGCCACCCGCAACGACAAGGCCGCCCTGCCCGATGCCAACACATATACGCTGCTGAAAAAAGGCTACGACGCGGTTTCCTTTTCCTTTCCCGATCCGAGCGGCAAGAAAATATCGCTGACCGATGCCAAATACAAGGGCAAGGTGGTGATTGTGCAGGTATTGGGTTCGTGGTGCCCCAACTGCATGGACGAAACCAATTTTCTGGCTCCGTGGTACGAGAAAAACAAGAGCCGGGGCGTGGAAATAGTGGGATTGGCCTTTGAGAAAAGCAACGATCTGGCGGTTTCCGGCCCACTGATTGAACGCATGAAAAAACGCTTCGACATGACCTACGATGTGGTGCTGGCGGGTGTCAATGACTCGACGGCCTCGCAATCGCTGCCGATGCTGGAAAAGGTGAAAGGCTACCCGACCACCATTTTCATTGACCGTAAAGGCAAAGTCCGGCGCATCCACACCGGCTTCAACGGGCCGGGCACGGGCAAATACTACGATGACTTCGTGGAGGAATTCAACCTGTTCACAGACAAGCTGCTGGCGGAAAAGTAAGTCCCGCTTCCGAAAGGAACGGGCGGGGTTTGGGAGAAGCAGTAAGTGATGTCGGACTGGGGATTGAGATAGCAAGTGACTTTGCTACAAAGGGTTTTAACACTGAGACAGCTAAGGACGCTGGCGGTAAGATCGGATCAACTATTGCCTTTGGTAAACTGGGCGATGCAGTTGCTGCTGCTCCACGAAAAGTAGCAGGCAAAGAATTTGCGGAATCAGGAGCAAACAAAGTATCCGAGTCAATCATTAAAGGAACTACCAGGGTCTGGGAAAAAATAACGGAATTTACCATGGGGGAGAAGAAGAAACAGTGATCTTATGGACGTGAAGCTCTTTTTGATAAGTATACTTTGCATAGTTTTCGGGATCATGGTAATGGTTCGGCATAAGTTTTATAAGTATGAAACGGATGATACGTTATTCGCAACTAAACTTAGAGTTTTCATGGGTGGTCTGCTTTTCTGTTTTATTGGCTGTTACGGTCTAGTATCTGAACTGTTAAAGCTTTTCAAGTAAGAGTCACCCCAACCTGCCGCAAACTTATGGCTTGTGGCTTTTTCCAGGAGAAAGCCACAAGCTTGGCTTTGAATTCAGCCAAGCCGCAAAGATTGCAAACCCTTACCATAACAGGCGGGGGTTTTGCGTTTTGAAAAGATACTATTTCCAAAACCCTCCCTTCGGGGGTTCGGGGGGCGTTTTTGATTCCCCTTCGGAGGTTGAGGGACTGTTTCGGAACTGCACGGGCGTTTCGCCACTCACGTGCCGGTCGTAGAGTTTGGCTTTGAGTTCGAGGTTTTCACGGTCCAGCCTTGTGTGCTTGCGCCGCACGTTGGACAGGTGGATGTTCTCAAACACGCTTTCCAGCATCAGCAGCACAAAACCCAGCAAAGCCCAGTACATCCAGATGCGGTTGGTGGTTTCAACGTCAAACGTGGCCACGAGGCTGTCGTTGAGGTAAATCATCAGCAATGTGCAGATAAACAGCAGCGTGTAGATGACGTAGAGGAAAGGTTTGATGGATTTCATGACGGAAACAGCCCCCCGACCCCCGAAGGGGGAGTTTTTGATGGCCTATTCGGGTATAGGTTTCGTGTTTTTGAAAGATACTATTGATACTATTCCAGCTTCCCGACAGAGTTTAAAAGTCCCCTCCTTCGGAGGGGATTTAGGGGAGGCTTCTTTTTTTAAAATTCCTGTAGCCGCTGTGCGATGTTCCACCGCAGGTTCAGGCTGGCAAAGGCCGTATTCTGCGTCAGCAGCGAACTTTGCTGGCGGCGCACAATCAGTTTTGCATCCATAAAAAAATTGTGCTTGAACATATACGAGGCCGTCATGTCCACGAAAGCCAAGTTGGTTTTGGCTCCCTGCCCCGTCCGGTTGCCGTATTCGTTTTCAAACGTCCGGTAGTCGCGCCGGATGTTGCCGCCCCAATTCGTGGTTCCGCCGCCGGTTTTGGGTTGGTCGGTTCCGTATTGCGCCAGCATCAGCTTGCCGGTCAGTTGCAGGCGGTTAATGGGCTGGTAGCGCACAATGCCAATCCATTCCACAAAATTGGCTCCCAGCGGATGCGCTATTGGCAGGTTGTAATGCACGAAATTGGTGTATGAAACGCCGATAGAATCCAGTTTGTGGGCATACGTGTAAGGCCGCACAAGGTTGAGTTCGGTCTGCAAATCCAGATTCCTGATGTTGAACACGTCCACGTATTTCGCGCCCAACTGCACGGCCTGCTTGTTTGCCCACCAGCCCCGGCCCGAGCGAACCTGCCCCAGCAGGAACTCGTCAAGCACCAATTGCCCGTAGATTTGGAAGTGCCGCCGGAAGTTCCACTTGAAGTCGAGCCCGATAATCGCATTGTCCTCGCTGCCCACTTGCTGCTCCGCAAACCGGTAGAAGATAATGGGGTTGTAATAATGGAAATCGTAGCGGAAACGCCTTCTCGGGTCGGGCCGCCCGAACATGACCGACTCAAAAAGCCCCACGTTAAGCCCTTTGAACAGATTGACGCTCAAATGGTGGAAGGCGAAGTATTTCTTCGGGAAAAGCGCATCCCTGAACGTGTTCACATCGCCGGTCATTTGCGCAAACAGGTTCATGTAGTTCAATTTCCAGACGCGGGTATTGATTTTCAGGAACGGATATGCCGCCGGAAAATCGGACAGGATGAGCGACCGGTGGCCGTTGCCGATGAAATTCTTGTCGTGGCCAAACTGGATCATGATCGGCTTTGCCACGTGAAAGGTAAAATAGCCCCGCGCCGTGATAAAATCCGCGCCATTGCCGCCCAGCCGTTTCCAGTAGCCTTCCTGCGGCACGGCGTTGTAAAAGTTGGTGTAGTCTTGCACGTAGGTCGGGAAAACGGCTTGGTTGTCGGCAAGCATGGAGTAAAACCCAATCTTTTTGCTGATCATGCCGCGCACTTCCACGCCCCGCGTATTCAGGTAGCGGGTTCCGTCATTAGTGCCGTTTTCGC
>JANPIL010000468.1:0-6983 GCA_031424975.1 Sphingobacteriales bacterium | reverse complement strand
AACCACTACGGACAACTGAAAACCGATACGATTTGGGCCGCCATCCTTTCCGTTCCCGTGGTGATAATCGGGATGTTCTGGATGGATATGCCGTTTGGCAACTGGGTCATGCTGGCATTGACGGCGGTGGTGCTGTTTGGCTTTGGCCGCCGTTTTTTTGTGAATGCCTGGCGGCTGGCCCGCCACGGCACGGCCAACATGGACACGCTGGTGGCCTTGAGCACGGGCATTGCGTTTGTGTTCAGTGCGTTCATTACGGCTTATCCCGGATTTTTCCACCAGCAAGGCACGCATCCGCACGTGTATTTCGAGTCGGCGGCGGTGGTGGTGGTGTTCATTTTGCTGGGAAAACTGCTGGAGGAACGCGCCAAAGCCAACACTTCATCGGCCATTAAAAAGCTGATCGGCTTGCAACCCGCCAGCGTCACGGTTTTGGACGATAGTGGGCAAGAGAAAATAGTATCCTTGGAAAACGTCAAACCCGGCGACTTGATTTTGGTGCGCCCCGGCGAAAGAATTCCGGTGGATGGCACGGTGCAGTCGGGCAGTTCGTTTGTGGACGAGAGCATGATGAGCGGCGAGCCAATTCCGGTGGAAAAAACAACTGGCGCAAAAGTATTGGCCGGAACTGTGAACCAGCAGGGCGGTTTGCGTTTCACCGCTGAAAGAGTCGGTGCCGATACGCTGCTGGCGCACATTATCCGGCGGGTGCAGGAAGCGCAGGGCAGCAAGGCTCCGGTGCAAAAACTGGTGGACAAAATTGCGGGCATTTTTGTGCCGGTGGTGCTGGCAATCGCGATTTTAACATTCGTGGTCTGGATGGTTTTTGGTGGCGAAAATGCTTTGAATCAAGGACTTATGGCGGCAGTAACGGTGCTGATTGTAGCCTGTCCGTGCGCGTTGGGCTTGGCCACGCCCACGGCTATCATGGTGGGCATGGGCAAGGGAGCCGAAAACGGTATCCTGATCCGGGATGCCGAAAGCCTGGAAACCGCGCACAACGTGAACGTGATTGTACTCGATAAAACCGGCACCATAACCGAAGGCAAACCCGAAGTGACTGAAATGACGCCCCCCCCCGCCCCCGAAGGGGGAGCCGAAAGCCCCCTCCTTCGGAGGGGGTTGGGGGAGGCCTCGGGGGGGGCTGTTTGGGCCATTTTGCTCGCCATCGAATCGCAATCCGGGCATCCGTTGGCGCGGGCGGTGGTGCGCAAATTGCGGGCGGCGGGCGTGGAACCCGTTGAGTTGGACTCGTTCCAAAGCATCACGGGCAAAGGTGTGGAGGCCACATACCAAGGCAAAACGTACCGTGTGGGCAACCGGGGTTTTGCCTTTCAAAAAGATACTATTTTGGACGAAGCCACGCAAAAACAAACCGACGCGTGGCAGCAGGATGGCAAAACGGTTGTTTATTTTACTGAAAACCAAACGGTTATGGCAACGCTTGCCATTGCCGATGCCATAAAACCAACCTCGGCTCAAGCCATCCAAGACTTGCAGCAGCAAGGCATTGACGTGTATATGCTCACCGGCGACAATGCGCAGACGGCCGCGTTGGTGGCGCGGCAAACGGGCATTGCGCACTACAAGGCCGAAATGATGCCCGCTGGCAAGGCCGATTTCATCAGGGAATTGCAGCGGCAGGGCAAAACCGTGGCGATGGCCGGCGATGGCATCAACGATGCGGAGGCATTGGCGCAAGCCAATGTGAGCATTGCCATGGGCAGTGGCTCGGATATTGCGGTGGACGTGGCCAAAATGACGCTGGTTTCCTCCGATTTGCGGCAGATTGCGCGTGCTTTCCGGCTGTCCAAACTGACCGTGGCCACCATCCGGCAAAACCTATTTTGGGCGTTTGTGTACAATCTGATCGGCATTCCGGTAGCGGCTGGCGTGTTGTATCCGGCCTTCGGCTTTCTGCTGAACCCCATGGTTGCCGGGGCGGCCATGGCTCTGAGTTCGGTTTCGGTGGTGGCCAACAGCCTGCGGCTCAAGACGCGGAAATTGTGAGTGGCCAACCAATGCAGCAAAAATGAATTTTATTAGTTTACACACCTAAATCACCTCCTCATGGAAACCCTGAAATTCAAGACCAACATTAAATGTGGCGGCTGTGTGGCCAAAGTCACGCCTTTCCTGAACCAAATGCCTGGCATTGCCGCCTGGCAAGTGGACACGGCCTCACCCGACAAGATACTGTCGGTGCAAACGGAGCGGCTTGGTGCCGGAGAAATCAAACTGGTGGTGGAAAAAGCCGGTTTCAAAGCCGAACCGCAAGCATAAAAAACCGTCATTGCAAGGACAGTCCGGATAAGTTTTTGCGTAACATGGGTGAGCAATTCGCGGATTGCGGCGGCATTTGGCAGGGATTTTGTTACTTTGTGTTTTCCTTTTAAAAAGCGAAAACCATCCTGAACACAATGAGCATACAATCACACTTTAAAATCATCCCGAAAATGAAAAAGACCCTTTTGATGCTGGCTTTCGGCCTGTTTGCCGCCGGTTTGGCTACCGCGCAATCCAAGGATGCGCAAGTGACACTCAAAACCTCTGCCGTGTGCGGAATGTGCAAGAAGACCATTGAAAAATACATGGCCTACGAAAAAGGCGTGCAAAGCAGCAACCTCGATGTGAAAAGCAAAGTGCTGACGGTGAGCTACAACCCGAAGAAAACGGATGTGGCCAAGATTAAAAAAGCCGTTAACAAAAGCGGCTACGATGCCGACGAAACCACCGCCGACGCAAAAGCATACAACCAATTGGAAGATTGCTGCAAGAAAACCGCGCAGTCGCACGAAGACCCGCACATGGGTCATTGAACGCGGAAGCGTGCAAAACACGAAACCCCACGGCTACCGGAAAGCCGTGGGGTTTCGCGTTTTTAAAACATACTATTTTTTGCCTGCTGCCACCACCGTTTCACAAATATTGGCGCAGGTCTTTTAGCTTGATCCGGCCTTCGTAATACGCCTTGCCGAATATCACGCCGGACACGCCGATTTCGGCCAGCCTGTGTATGTCGGCAGTGTTGCGCACGCCACCGCTGGCCAGCAAGCAGATGCCGGGAAAATCGGCCAGAACCTGCTGGTACAGCCCAATCGAAGGGCCTTCGAGGGTGCCGTCGCGCCCCACATCGGTGCATTTCACGTACTTGATTCCCTTTTCGTAGTAAAACGCGATTTGTTCAAAAAGGTCAATGTCGGTGCTTTTGCGCCAGCCGTCGGTTACTATCCTGCCAGCCAGCGTATCGGCGGCCAGCACTATTTTCTCCCGCCCGAAGCACCCGATCCACGCCACAAACAGCTCGCGGTTGGTGGCGGCCACGCTGGCGGCGGTCACAAACGAGGCTCCGTTTTCAAAGGCCATTTGCGCGTCGGCTTCCGTGTGGATTCCGCCCGTGAAATCAATGGTCAGGCTGGTGTAGCCCGCAATCATGCGCAGCACCTCGTGGTTTACCACGCTGCCTTTTTTCGCCCCGTCCAAATCAACCAAATGGATGCGCCGGATGCCGTTGTCTTCAAACGCCTGCGCCACCTCCATCGGACTGTCGCAGTAGATGACCGGATTTTCAAAGTCGCCGGGTGGCACTTTCACGCATTTGCCCTGATAAACGGAGATGGAAGGAATGATTTCGATCATGAAAAAAGTGGAGTAGCTTGGTTTTTGGTGCATTGCAGGCAAAAACCCGTAACCGGCGCAACCAATGACCCAAATTTGAAACTACGGAAAAAAGCAGGAAAAGCCAAGCAAGCGGCTGTTATTTTATTGTTAATAAAAGAAAAAATAGTATTTTCCGGTCTGTCCATTGGTGTCAGCTTAATCCGGTTCAGAAATAGTATCTTGCCAAAAGCCCAAACCTCCATGCGCACCGCCCTGTTTTCCCTTGTTTTCTTGGCGGCCTGCTCGCCGCAACAACCCCGCGAAAAACCGCCGCAAAAAACCACCCAGTCGCCGGGTTCCGTACCGGTTACCGAAATTTCCAGCATCTCCGATTCGCTGACGCTGGATCTGGTGGCGTTGAAAACCAAAGGGCTGCTGGGCAAAACCCAAACCGTGCGCGTAGCCGATGACCCGGTTTTCTTCGAATCCAAGACCTATAATGCGGTTCCGCTGTCCGGATTGTTGCGCCAATTCACGGCAATTGCCAAGCTTGACCCTGAAAAAACGCAAATCGTATTTGAATGCGAGGACGGCTATAACCCTTCGATGCCGCTGGCCAAAGTGCTGGCAAAAAAGGCGTACCTCGCCCTCAGTGACACCGAGGCACCCGCAGGCACGGAGTGGACGGAAGCGGCAAAAGACGGCCACACCATGAAAGTGGCTCCCTTTTACGTGGTTTATACCGATGTGCCAGCCAAGGATTATGCCTACAAATGGCCGTATAACCTGGTGCGCATCCGGCTGGCTCCCGTTTCGGAAGAGTTGGCAGTGCTGTTTCCCAAGAATGAACTGATGGTGAAGGGCTATGATTTGTTCCGCGTCAATTGCCTGACTTGCCACGCCATTAACGGCACGGGCGGACACATGGGGCCGGAACTGAACTACCCGAAAAACATCACCGAATACTGGCAGGCCGCGCATTTAAAGGCATTCATCAAAAACCCGTCGTCGTACCGGCACAACTGCAAGATGCCCGCCGTCAAGCACTTGGCCGACCGCGAACTGGACGAAATAATTGCATACGTGGCCTACATGAAGGATTTCAAAACCGCCCCCGCCGCCCGGTAACACGGGGTTTGGGCTTTTGAAAAAATACTGTTTCGGGACACGTAGGTCAGACACTGTGTGTCAGACTGGTATCGTGCATCGGCCTTTGGAATAATCGGCAGGTTTGGGCTTTTGGAAAGATACTATTTTTGATCGTGGCGATTTTTTGCCGCCGTCCGGTTTTCCGTGCATCTTTGGAAGAGAAAACCGCAAACCATCAAAACCGCCGCCCGTGAAAAACCTCCTGCTTCTGCTTGACGTTTTACTGCTCATGCAAGGCTGCGGCTCCGTGCGCAAGTTCAACCAGCCGGGCACTTTAGCTGGTCAAGTTCCCGAACTTGTAGCCTCCGCCGATACGCTGCCCGCCCGCGTCAACGCCGCACAAACGTCTGGCAACCAATTGTTTGCCGAGATACCTGCGGCTTCAAAACCGCAGACTTCCAAACGTGTGTCCGTGCGCCACCTGCGGGCCGCCCACTCCCAACAAACCGCTCCGCGCGACAGCACCGAACTGCGTACACGCCGCGAGCCAATAGACATCCGCAAAACCAATAAAGTAGGTTTGGTTTCATTTTCTCTGGCTCTCGGATCCATGGCTGCAATTTTCCACACCATATTGACCCGGAGCGATTTCATCGGTCTTGGCTGGATTGGAATCTTGGCAGGTATTGCGGGGTTAATAACGGGATTCATAGGACTTGTAAGAATTTCCAATAATTATCGCAAGTTCAAGGGACAAGCTTACCCGCTTGTAGGCGTAATCTGGGGAGGAATAATTGTGACAGTTTTCTGTACGATGCTGCTTGTAGTGCTGATAGCTTTCCCAAACGCAAAGTTGTGAATTACTCTGAACCTTGGCGCAAAAGCTTCACGTTTCGCCGAAAACCATCTAAAACCACTGGCCGTGAAAAACACCTTAATAACCGCTGTCATCTGCATCATCTCCTACGGATGCGGTTCGGTTCAGAAATTAAACCGCCCTGACGGGCCGATGGAATACCGAGGTTTTGAACTTCCCCCGCTTGCCGCCTCCACCGATACGTTGCCCGCCCGCATCAACGCCGCGCAAACATCCGGCAGCCAATTGTTTGCCGGAATACCTGCGGCTTCAAAACCACACACTTCCAAACGCGTGTCCGTACGCCACCTGCGGGCCGCCCGCAAGGTCCTGCGCGACAGCATTGAACTTTACCAACGCCGCCGACCCGTGGATACGCGCGTGACCAACCGCACGGGTTTGGCTTCATTTTGGCTGGCTGTGGGGTCTGTTGCCAGTTTGCTGCTGAGCAGTGCCACCGACGGGGGGGCTTTCGGCCTGGTGGGCCTTTTAGCGGCCATTGGTGGACTTGTAACTGGGTTTGTCAGCCTTTCCGAGTTTCGGCGTAATCCCGACAAATTCAAGGGCAAGGGCTATCCAATTGCGGGCATTACTTGGGGAGGCACGCTCATACTTCTGTTCTTAATCGTGCTGGTGGTTTTACTGGCCTTTTTCAGCACCATCTGATTCGCCGCGCAGAAAGCCCACGTTGCGTTGCAAGCCCGCCAGTTTGGTGCGTTTCACCGCCGATTCCTTGAACAGAACCTTGAAAACCTCTTCTGTGATTTCCTCCCAATCGGGGTTTTTCATGTCCCGCAATTGCGCGGAGGGCTGGAAATCAAGTGTCTGGTGCGGCTTAACAAAGCGGTTCCACGGGCACACATCCTGGCAGATGTCGCAGCCGAAAATCCAGTTTTCAAACTTGCCCCGCACATCCGCCGGGATTTGCTCCTTGAGTTCAATCGTGAAATACGAGATGCAGCGGCTGCCATCCACCACGTACGGGGCCGGGATTGCATCAGTAGGGCAGGCATCCATGCAGCGCGTGCAGGTGCCGCAATAGTCTTTCACGGGGCCGTCGTAGTCCAGTTCGAGGTCGAGAATCAGTTCGCCGATAAAGAAAAAGCTGCCCATCTGCCGGTTGAGCAGGTTGCTGTGTTTACCCACCCAGCCCACGCCCGACTTGGCCGCCCAAGCCTTATCCATCACCGGCGCCGAGTCGACAAAGGCCCGCCCGCCGACCTCGCCAATCTCTTCGCGGATGTACTGAAGCAGGGCTGCCAGCTTGTCTTTCAACACGAAATGGTAGTCAGTCCCGTAGGCGTATTTCGAGATTTTGTAATCGTCGTCACCGTCGGGCATCCGGGTACGTGTCGCCTCGTCAGGTACGTTGCTGTCTTCGGCGGGGTAATAATTGAGCAGCACCGACACCACCGATTTGGCCCCGTCGACCAGCAGC
>JANPIL010000467.1:0-4134 GCA_031424975.1 Sphingobacteriales bacterium | reverse complement strand
TGCATTGCCGACGTGTCGGGCAAGGGCATTCCGGCGGCCCTGCTCATGTCCAGCTTGCAGGCATCGCTGCGGGTGCTGGTGCGGCAACTCACTGACTTAAAGCATATTGTGAGTGAACTCAACTACGCCCTGTACCAGATTTTGGGTGGCGAACGGTTTGTGACGGGCTTTTTCGCGCTGTACGACGGCCAGGCCAAAACACTGTCGTACATCAATGCGGGGCATCATCCGCCGCTGCTGATCGGAGCCGACCGGCAAACGCAATGGCTGGCAAGCGGTACCACCGTGCTGGGCATTCTGGAGCCGCTGCCTTTTGTCAATGGCGGATTGCTGGAAAACACCACCGATTTTTTGCTGTTCGGTTACACGGATGGCGCGGTGGAAGCCAAAAACAGCGTCGAGGAGGAGTTTGGCGAGGAACGCCTGCAACAGTGGGTGCAGAAATACTATCTTGAAGATGCCGAAAACCTGCACCCCAACGTGATCCGTGAAATCAATGCATTCCGGGGCGAAATTCCCTTTTCGGACGATGTGACGCTGCTTTCGTTCCGTATCCGGGAGTGAAATGAAGGGCGGGGAAAACAGTATGTTCCGGAAAGGCCAAACCCGGCGGTGCGAAAAGTGCAAGCGAGGACGCTTGAACCAAGCTTAGGTCTTGGGCTTTCACCATACAAGTTACGCACGGCTAAACTTACGGCAGAAGGGGAGTTACCAACCACGCCAAACCGGACTTTTTTTGGCTTTAATAGAAATATTGTTATTTGTTCTGGTCTAACCCTACATTCGGTTGACAATCATAGCAATTAGTGCAGTATAAATATATAAAAATACAAATAACAATATCGCAGCAATTTTAGGTACTACAATATTTTCCACTCCAGCATTCATATAATTCCTAATTAGTTTCATTCTGAATGATATTGAGAAAAATATTCTTCTGTTAATCTGAAAGACAATTAATAAAAAGAGTAGAGGGACGAAGAAGAAAAACCAAGGACTAAGAGCAATGCTGAAAAATAACATTATTATAAATATAGTCTCAAAAATAACTATTGAAACAACTACAGATAAAAATGCTAATGCTAATTCATGCCTTCCCCTCTCACTTTTTCTTTTAAAAAACGTATAAAGTGAGAAGTACGAATAATAATATTGTTTTAAAAAATAGTTTTTCATTTTATTTATACCCTGTATTGCCATCAATAAATTTCTCCATTTCATTGTAATATTTAAGGCGTGTAGCCCTATATATTATGCCTTCAACAATACATGTAGGAACGAGTGGGGTAAAACTACTAACGAACAATAGTGTGGAAACTAAGGCCGGTTCAAGCGTCCTCGCTTGAACTTTTCGCGCAGGCGGGTTTGGCCTTTCCGGAACATACTATTTTCCCCGCCAACTAAAACTGCACCGGGCGACTGAAACCTTCTTCCAACGAGATAAACGTTTCGGTGCGCTGGATGCCCGCCACTTTCTGGATCTTGTCGCTCAGTACTTCGCGCAGGTGTTGCGTGTCGCGGCAGATGACGCGGGCAAAAATGCTGTACACGCCCGTGGTGTAGTGCAGGCTCACGATTTCGGGAATCGCTTCCAAGGCTTTGGCGACTTCGGCGTAGTACGAGCTTTTTTCGAGGTAAATGCCCAGAAACGTACTGATGTCCCAGCCCAGCTTGGCGTAATCCACAATCAGTTGCGAGCCTTTGACCACGCCCATCTGCGTCAGTTTGCGCATCCGCACGTGAACCGTACTGCCTGAAACAAACACCTTTTCGCCGATTTCGGTGTAAGGCATCGTGGCATCCTGCATCAACAGCGATATTATCTTCAGGTCGATGTTGTCAATTTCTGAATTTTGGGGCATAAAAAATATTTTTGATTGCTGTTTTTACAATAAAATTGGCATAAAATTACGAGTAATGTAAATTTTAAACAAAATCATTGTGAAATTTGCATAAAAAGGCATGGCCTGTTACTTTTGTATTGTCCGAAGCGCAAGTGGAGGTTCGCCAAGTGAAAGTTCATACTGTAGGGTGACGAAATCGGCAGCCGTGCCCTCCTGTCTCGGGGGTGGGGAGTTCGGGATAAACGCAAAATAAAGCCGCCCTGACCACAAAGTCAGGGCGACTGGGATTGACCACCAAACTTTGTTTTGTCGCTAACTGCCCCGTGAAGGTTCGAAGCCTTCTCCTACAGCAAGCTTATTTTTTTCGAAGCTATTGGTTTTTAGTTTGTTGATGAAGTATGAAAACGCCAGCCTTGTTTAGGCTGGCGTTTTTTTGTGTACGGTTTTGCGGGTTCCGAAACATTTTCAGGCAAAGGCATACTGCTTTTTGAGCCGGTCCAGGTCAATTTTCACGCATTCCATCGGGGTCTTGTCGCCGTAGGCTTCCTGTTCCAGCACCCAGTATTTCACCGCCGTGTTTTTGCGGGCATACGCCAAAATCCCTTTCATGTCCAAGGCTCCATCGCCGAGTAGTGTGCTTTCGGTTGAAGTTTTGCTGCGGTCTTTTACGTGCATCAGTTCAAAATGCTTGGGGTACATCTTGAGCCAGCGCATCGGATCCACGTTGGCAACCGACATATTGCAGATGTCCAGTTGCTGGCACACGTATTTCAAATCCAGTTCCTTGAGCATGATGTCGTACAGGTATTCGCCGTCAAACTTTTGCTCAAACTCTTGGTGGTGGTTGTGGAAACCGAACCGCAAGCCCTGTTTGGCGCATATTTCGCCCACCTTGTTGTACACTTCAAAGCCCTTCCGGCATTCGTCCAGCTTGGTCTTGTCAAACGCGAACGACGGGCTGATCAGGTATTTCTGGCCCAGCGTGTTGGCATCTTCCATTACCGCCTTCCACTCGTCCGACACGGTTTTGGTGTCGGTATTCCAGTCGGCCACGCGAAACACCACGTGGCTCGTCGGCATGGTCATGCCCAAACCGTCGAGTATCTTGCGCAACTCCTTGGCCGTGAAGCCATACGGTTTCCGGTTCTGGTACACGGCCTGGTCAATGTAGGCGGCGTGCTCCACTTCACGGTAGCCCATGGCGGCCAGTTTTTGCAGTGTCCCTCTCGGGTCTTTTTTCATTTCTTCGCGCACCGAATATAACTGCAACCCGATGTGGTAAGTGCTTTTTTTGGCGAATGCCGAAGCGGAGAATACCGAAGTGCCTGCCAGCAGGGCGGCACTTGTCCGGACAAAATTCCGTCTGGTCTGTAGTGTTTTCATCTTGAAAGTAGTTGGATTATGATTATTCAATGGTTTTATTACACCACAGAGGTACGCAAATTCGGGATTCAATGCAACAAAACTTGAAAGGCGGAACGCGGATTTTTGAAACGTGGCGTGCGGCAGCGTGGTTAGACTTTCCAAGTCCGACGTTGGGACGATTTTACAACGGTTACCAGTGGGTTTGGGCCCCGCTAAAGACGGGGCTTTCAGCTTTTTAAAAGTTGAGTGGAGCGAAATCCCGCTTTCGGGCGGGAATGCTATTTTTTGTCCGGACTGGAATTCATCCTAATACCCTTCCTTCTCATTCGGGAACTCACCGCTTTTCACATCGTTCAGGTAATGCGAAACCGCCCCGGTGATAACCGTGTGCAAGTCGGCATAGCGGCGCAAGAACTTGGGGCTGAACTCTTTATTTATGCCCAGCATATCGTGCACCACCAGCACTTGGCCGTCCACGTGCGGCCCAGCCCCGATGCCGATCACCGGTATTTTCACCGCTTCGGCAACGGTTTTGCCCAGCGTGGCCGGTATTTTCTCCAGCACCACGCCAAAACAGCCCAGTGTTTCGAGCAATTTGGCATCCTCAATCAGTTTTTCGGCCTCGGTTTCCTCGCGTGCCCGCACCGCATACGTACCGAATTTGTAAATTGATTGCGGGGTCAGGCCCAGATGCCCCATCACCGGCACGCCCGCACTCAGTACGCGGCTCACCGATTCCTTTATTTCGCTGCCGCCTTCCATCTTGATGCCGTGCGCACCCGATTCTTTCATGATGCGGATGGCCGAACGCAAGGCTTCGGATGAATTGCCTTGGTACGAGCCGAACGGCAGATCCACAATGACCAAGGCGCGGCTCACTGCCCGCACCACCGACGAGGCGTGGTAAATCATCTGTTCCAAGGTG
>JANPIL010000466.1:0-8723 GCA_031424975.1 Sphingobacteriales bacterium | reverse complement strand
GAGGCCTCTGTCTCGCCCAACCACCACAAAATTGCGCAACAATTTGCCTTTTCTGACAATTTCTACTGTGATTCGGATGCTTCCATCCACGGCCATCATTGGATGATTGGTCAGGTTCCGAATGAATACGTGGAAGCAAATTCCGCCGCTTCGGCCAAGTTCAATACATTCTCCAAAGCTCCGGGAAGACGTTTTCCGAAAGCCACGGGCGGCATCGACCCTGAAGATTACAATGAAATCGGTGGATTATGGGAAAATTTGGCGCGGCACGGGGTTTCATTTTATAACTTCGGCCAAGCCAATGAATACGCCGGAGTGGAAGAAGAATGGAACCATACCTCGTTCGGCTCGGCCTTTCCGGTTGCCATACCATTGCCGAAAGCGGTTTTCAACCGCACTTCGCGCAAGTATGCCGGTTTCAACATGAATATTCCTGACCAGTACCGTGCCGATCAGTTTGAAGAGGAGTTTACCGAAATGTGGCTGTCAGGGCAAGACACCATGCCCAGCTTGGTTGCCGTGCAACTGCCCAACGACCACGGCGCGGATGTGCGTCCCAAAGACGGCTATCCGTATGCGCATTCGTTCATGGCCGACAATGACTTGGCTCTCGGGCGGATGCTGCATTTTCTTTCGCGCACAAAATATTGGAAAAACACGCTGGTTATCATTACCGAAGACGACCCGCAGGGCGGCGTGGATCATGTGGATGCCCACCGGAGTGTGCTGATGATGGCCGGGCCGTATGTGGCGAAAAACCACGTTTCGCACACACACGCTAATTTTGGTTCGTTGTTAAAGGTGATTTATAACATACTCGGCATGAGCTACGTAAATCAGTATGATGCCACGGCATCGCTGTTGCAGGATTTTTTCAGTCCGCAACCGGATTTCACGCCCTACACCGTGGAACTGCCCGACACGCGTATTTTCGATGCCCAGAAAGCTTTGGATAAATACGAAAAAACGTTTGATTGGCGAAAAATACAGCAAGGCCCCAAACTGGACAATGAATCTGAACAACGGAAGGAACACTACCGTCAAAATCCCAGATAAACGCGAAATCCATTTCCTGAACCATAGCAAAATAGTATCGTTGAAAAACGCCAAACCTCACACACTACACATGACCCCCAAACTCATCGTTTTTGATTTGGCCGGCACCACCGTTGACGGTTCCGACCAGGTGCCTTTCTCGTTGCAACGCGCCTTGGCCGACCATCATGTAAACGTGCCTTTTGAAGATGCCAACGCACTCATGGGCACACCCAAACCATTTGCCATCAGGCAATTGCTTGTAAAACACGCCCCTGACAACCAAACAATTACCGACGATTTGATTGACCGTATCCACCGCCGTTTTGTGCAGTTGATGATTGATTACTACCAAAACAGCCCGGAGGTGAAGGAAAAACCGGGCGTGAGTGAATTTTTCGGAATCTTGAAAACGCACCACATAAAAGTGGCCGTGGACACCGGCTTTGACCGCCAGATTACAGAGGTAATCCTGAAACGGATGCGCTGGCAGGAACGCCAACTCATGGATGCCAGCGTGACCAGCGATGAGGTGCCACACGGTCGTCCGCACCCAGACATGATTTTCCGGGCCATGCAACTGACTGGTATTGAAGATATCGCCACGGTGGCCAAGGTCGGCGATACCGTTTCGGATATGCGCCAAGGGCAAGCCGCCGGTTGCGCCTGGACAATCGGTGTGACTACGGGAGCCTGCACCGAAGCCGAACTCCAACAGGAACCGCACACGCACCTGATTGGGCAGGTGGCAGAACTGGCCGCCATCTTCGGGCTACCCGAAAAAATGGTTCCGGAAAATAGTATCTGAAAAAAACACCAAACCCCTCGCACAACCCCTTGGCAACCAAGGGGTTTCTGCGGTCTGCCCTTTTCAAGCACTTCCAACGGGTGTGCAATCCCGAAAGACGAAAGAATACCAAAGCCATGAACCGATATTTACCCCCACTCCTTGCCGCATTCCTGCTCGTTTCCATCGCTTCGGCCCAAAGCATCAAGGGAAGGGTAACCGACAGCGAAAGCGGCAGACCGTTGGCGGGCATCACGGTTGCGGTGGCCCGCACAACGCTGGGAACCGTGACGGATGCCAGCGGACAATTTGAACTGAACGGCCTTACAAACGGGGATTACCAGTTGGAAATCAGCGCGGTGGGTTACGAAACCTTGCGCCCAAACGTGACCGTTCCGGCTGGTAACGCACTGACATTCATGCTCAAAAAAGCGGTGATTTTATTGAACAATGAAATTATCGTGACCGCCCAACGCTTTGAAAGCCAGTCTTTTGACGCGCCGCAGGCGGTTTCGGTGCTGTCGCAGAACCATATCCGCCAAACAGCCCCCCGCTCCACGCCCGAACTGCTCATGGGAACCACCGGCGTGTTTGTACAGAAAACCAACCACGGCGGTGGCAGCCCGATTGTGCGCGGCCTGATGGGCAACCAAGTGCTGCTGATGATGGATGGCATCCGGCTGAACAACGCCACGTACCGCTACGGCCCCAACCAATATTTGGCCACCGTGGATCCGTTGTTGCTGGAACGGGTGGAAGTGACACGCGGCTCAGGATCAGTGCTGTATGGCAGCGATGCGCTGGGCGGTGTGGTGCAGTTGATTTCCAAGACACCAAGCCTCACCCCCGGCCCCTCTCCGAAAGAGAGGGGAGGAAAAAGCTCACTGGGGGGGGCTTTCTTTGGCAAGTGGATGAGTGCGGGCATGGAACGGACGGGCCGCGGGGAAGTGCGGGCAAGCACCCAAAAAGTGGCTTTCCTGGGCGGATTCTCGGCCAAGAATTTTGGCGATTTGCTGGCCGGTGGCGATTTGGGTTTCCAGTCGCCTTCCGCGTACCAAGAGCGGGCGGGCGATGCGAAAATCCTTGTCAAAACCTCGCATCGCAGTTTGCTCACGGCCAGTTACCAGCACCTGTACCAATACGATGTGCCGGTTTATTACCGCGTGGTGCAGGATAACTACCTGAAATACAGTTTCATACCGCAAGCCCGCACGCTGGCTTACCTGCGCTGGGAAAAATATTCGGATCACAAATGGTTGCAATCCGTTCGGTTTACCGCGTCGCTGAACCGTTCGGTGGAGGGCGTGGTGAACCAGCGCAACAAAGCGACCACCATTAACCGGCAAAAAGACGTGGTGAACACCTACGGCGGCATCGTGGAAGTGCATTCGCAACCAACAAATTACTGGAATATCCATTCGGGAGCGGAGTATTATTTTGACCGCGTGAACAGCACGGCCAGCACCTTGAACCTGCAAACCCAAGCCGTGACCGCCAAGCGCGGCTATTTTGCCGATGGCTCCACCATGGGCAACGCGTCGGTTTTCACTTCGCATACCGTTGATTGGCGCAAGTTCCAGTTTTCGGGCGGCCTGCGTTTCAACGCCATCACGCTGAACGTCAGGGACGAAGCCGTTGGCAATCCGCGCATCAGCCCGAGTGCGCTGGTCGGGCATTTTGCCACCACCTACCAACTGCATCCCAACCATCATTTGATTGCGGCAACCAACACCGGTTTCCGCTCGCCCAACCTCGACGACGTGAGCAAGCTGGGCAACGTGGAGGCCAATGTTTTCGAGGTTCCCAACGCCAATCTTTCGCCCGAAAAAACCTTCACGCTCGAAGCGGGCTACAAGTTCCGGACAAACCGCCTGTCGGGCTCGCTGATGGCGTTCCGCACCAACCTGACCAACCAGATTGTGCGCGTGGAATCCTCGTTTCAAGGCGAAACGGTGTACCAGAATGCCCGCGTCTATACCAAAACCAACGCTGCCGAATCGTTGCTGCACGGTGGCGAGGCCGAAGCCGAAGTGAAGATAATGGCCGCGCTGGTGGCTTTCGGCAGCCTCACGTACACGTACGGACAGGATTTGGCCAAAGCCGAACCCATGCGCCGGATTCCGCCGCTATTTGGCCGTTTGGGGTTGCGTTCGAATCACAAAGGATTTTCGGGCCGGGCCGAATACATTTTTGCGGGCAAGCAAGACCGCTTGGCGGGCGGCGACAAATCGGATATCCGGATTTCGAGCCGCTTGGACAACGGCGCAACCCCGGCGTGGAACGTGCTGAACATCTACGCGGGCTATTCCTACCGAAAATACAGCCTGAACACCGGCGTGCAAAACCTGCTGAACCAAGCCTACCGGATGCACGGATCTGGCGTGGATGGCGTGGGTCGCAGCCTGTGGATTGCACTGACGGTGGGCGTATGAACGAAATGCGGATTTCGGAAGCGGGATTTCGGAATGAAGGGAAAAATTTGACCGGTTCCACCTTCTGAAAATAGTATCTTTTAAAAACACCAAACCTGCTCCCTTGGCAGACTTTGAACGTAGCTGCCGGAAATTTTTCATTCACAACTCATGCGAAACCCCGAAAAACCATACGACATAGCCGTGATTGGAGCCGGAATTGTGGGCTTGGCAATCGCTTACACCGCCGCCCGGCGAGGCCTGAGAGTGGCGGTATTTGAACGCAATACGCGGGCTGTCGGGGCTTCGATCCGTAATTTTGGCATGGTCTGGCCCATTGGCCAACCCGCCGGAATACTGCTGGAACGTGCGTTGCGCAGCCGCGAAATTTATCTGGACTTGGCCAGGCAAGCCGGTTTCTGGCACAACCCGAACGGCTCGCTGCACTTGGCCTACCACGCCGACGAATGGGCGGTGCTGGAAGAATTTGCCGCCACCGCACACAGCCAAGGCTACCGATGCCAATTATTGACGGACAAGAAGAAAATCTCGGACAAGAGTCCGTTTGTCAAGACCGGCGGGCTGGTGGGCGCACTTTGGAGCGAAACGGAAATGATTGTGGACCCGCGTGAAGTGATTGCCAAACTGCCGGATTTCCTAGCCCGGCAATACGAAGTGGACTTTTATTTTGGCACGGCGGTCACGCACATTGCCGCGCCTTACCTGGAGGCGGGCGGCAAACGTTGGCAAGCCGAAAAGGTTTTCGTGTGCGGCGGGGCTGATTTCGAAACCTTATATCCCGAAATCTTCGCCGGAAGCAACCTTACCAAATGCAAGTTGCAGATGATGCGCACCACGCCGCAACCGGGCGGGGGCGCATCGTTGTGCGCCGGACTCACGCTGACGCATTATTCGGCTTTCAGCCACTGTCCGTCGCTGGCCGCACTGAACCGGCGCATCAGCGAAACCATGCCCGATTACAAGAAATACGGCATTCATGTATTGGTTTCGCAAAATGCCGCCGGTGAGCTGACGCTGGGCGATTCGCATGAATACGGCGCCACGCCCGACCCGTTTGACAAGGACGAGATTGACCGGCTGGTGCTGGAATACCTGGCTTCTTTCACCGATTTTCCCGACTTGCAAATCAAGGAGCGTTGGCACGGCGTGTACCCGAAAATGACCAATGGCAAAACCGAATTCATTGCCGAACCCGAACCCAAGGCAATGATTGTCAACGGCTTGGGCGGCGCGGGCATGACGCTTTCCTTTGGCTTGGCCGAGCATATTTTCCGGATGTTTGTGCCGACACCGGTCGTGTGAGTTGTCATTCAATCATTCTCTCACTCACAATCCATCCCCATTCAAAATAGTATCTTTCAAAAATGAGAAACCTCCTCTTCACTTTCCTGTTGGCGCAAAACATTGTTTTCGCGCAATCGCAGCAATGGCAGATTTCCGCCCCGGCGGGCAACCGGTTCTGCACCGTTGATCCAAACGGCGAAACCATCATTCCCAATGGCCGGATTATCCGCCCGGCGGGCAAGACGGTGCGCATCGCGCCGCACCCGTACGGACTCACGCTCAGCCCGGACGGCAGCACGGCCATCACCGCCAACTCGGGCACCAACCCGTTCTCCATCAGCATTCTGGAGAATGTGCTTTCTGGAAATCCAACCATCCACCAGATTCCCGAAGGCGTGAAAACCGACGATGACCTGCTTTCGGCGGTGTTCATGGGCCTGGCCGTCTCGCCCGACAACCGGACGGTGTACGTGGCGGGCGGACAGACAAACAAAATCTTCGTCTTTGACTTGAAAACCCGCCAAAAAACCGCTACGATTGACTGCGGCCAAACGTTTGACGGAACCGATTATAAGGAAGGCTACATCGGCGACATGGTGCTGGGCAGGGATGGCAAAACGCTGTATGCCGTGGATCAGATCGGTTTCCGGCTGCTGGTTGTGGATACGCAGAAAAAACAACTCGCCGCCAACATTCCCGTGGGCCGTTACCCGTTCGGCATCACCCTCTCGCCCGACGAAAAAACCGTGTACGTAGCCAACGTCGGGATGTTCCAGTACAACTACGTCAAGAACCTGGATAAAAAACGCCTCAAGGAAACGGCGATGAAAAAGCCCGCATTCGGCTACAACACGCCACAAATGCGCGACGGCATAACGTCGGACACGCTGAATGTGCCCGGCCTCGGCGACCCGAATGCCCCGGAATCCTTTTCCGTATGGGCGGTGGATATCGCCAGCAAAAAAGTGGTTGCCAAAGTAAAAACGGGCGTGCTGGTAGGCGACAAAGTGGACGGCATTCCGGCGGTAGGTGGCAGCAGCCCCAACTCAATCGTGGCGACGGACAAGTACGTTTTTGTGAGCAATGGCAACAACGACCTTATTTCGGTCATTGACCCTAAAAGCCAAAAAGTGGTGCAAGCCATTGATTTGCAGTTAGATGCGCGGCTGGGAAAACTGAAAGGCGTGATTCCGTTCGGCTTGGCTGTCTCGCCCGACCAACGCCGGTTGTACGTGGCCGAATCAGGCATCAATGCGGTGGGTGTGATTGATGTGGCGACCCTGAAACTAATCGGGCACATTCCGGTGGGCTGGTTTCCGTCCAAACTGAAAGTGAGTCCCGACGGCAAAAAACTCGTGGTTGCCAATGCCAAAGGCTACGGCAGCGGCCCCAACGGCGGTGCGGATTATACAGTCGGCCCGGAAGGCAGCTACATCGGCAGCCTCATGAAAGGCTCGGTAACCGTGCTGGACATCCCGACGGACGAACAACTCAAAGCCGAAACGCAAAAAGTGGTTGATTATAATTTCAAGACAGGGCAAAACCCAACCCCTCCCCGCAAGGGAGGGGCTTTTTCTCCCCTCTCAGCAGGAGAAGGGCCGGGGGTGAGGTTTTTCGTATTCATTTCCAAGGAAAACCGGACGTACGACGAGATTTTCGGACAGATAAAGGCCGGTAACGGCGACCCGACACTGGCGCGTTTTGGCTTGGATGCGACGTTTTCCAACAAAAAAAATACGCAGAAAGTGGACAAAGCCACTATCATGCCCAACCACTTGGCATTGGCCAAACGCTTCGGCATTGCCGACAACTTCTACGTGGATTCTGACCACTCTGCCGACGGGCATCGCTGGTTGGCCAACGTGTATCCGAACGAATGGATGGAAACGCACGTGTCGGCGGCGTACGGTGGCAAACGCGACTTCAAACCCGAATCGAAGGCACCGGGCATTTTCGCGTTGAACGGCTCATCGGGCAGTTTCTACCCCGAAGACTACAACCAGCACGGCTCCATGTGGGAGCACATGGAACGCAACCGCATTTCGTTTTTCAACTTCGGTTTCACCACCGAGCAGGAAGCCAACGTCAACGACTCCACGATGAAGTACGGCGGCGAACTGTACACGGTCAATTATCCGCTGCCCGCGCCCATGTTTGTTAATACTTCGTGGCGTTTCCCGACCTACAACATGGCCATTCCCGACCAGTTCCGGGCGGATGTTTTTATCGGGGAATTCCAGCAGCGGTTCATGGGCGAAGGCAAAACCATGCCGCAAGTGCTCACTCTGATGCTGCCCAACGACCACGGTGCCGATGAACGCCCCAAGGCTGGCTATCCGTTTCGCGAAAGCTACATGGCCGACAACGACTTGGCCGTCGGGCGGGTGGTGGAGTTTCTGTCGCACACGCCGTATTGGAAAAACATGGCCATCATCATTACCGAAGACGACTCGCAGGGCGGCGTGGATCATGTGGATGCGCACCGCAGCGTGTTGGCCGTTTATTCGCCGTATGCCAAAAAAAACCACGTCAGCCACGGGCATTACAGTTTTGGCAGCATTTTCAAGACCATGTGGCAAACATTGGGTGCGCCGTACCTGAACCAATATGATGCCGGGGCTACGGATTTGTCGGATTTCTTTACCGGCCAGCCGGATTTCACGCCTTACGATGCGCTGCCGGTGGACAAACGGGTTTTTGATCCGCAAAAGGCATTAGATCCGTTTGATGAGAAATTCGACTGGAAAGCCTTGAAAGAATCGCCAAAACTGGATGACGAGAATTATCTGATTAAAACGCGCAAGGAAGAGGATAAAAAAGTGCTGGAGGAAAAGGATTTGCAGAGCAACCCGCGTATCAAGCGGAAAAAGAAAAACTGACCGGAACCGCTGATTGAAAATAGTATCTTTTGAAAACGCCAAACCTGCTTGATGAAACCAACTATCGAAAATACCGTCAAAGAAATTTTCCGGTTGTACGACGTTCATGGCATGGCCGAATACATTGGCGAGCCGGTGTCGCAAGTGGAACACATGTGCCAAGCCGCGCAACTGGCCGAAAAGGAAGGCCATGACGACGAAGTGATTCTGGCGGCGTTTTTCCATGATTTCGGCCACATTTGCGCCGCTGAATCGGCAGCCCAGATGGACGGCTACGGCATCCGGAACCACGAAAAAATCGGAGCC
>JANPIL010000465.1:0-23745 GCA_031424975.1 Sphingobacteriales bacterium | reverse complement strand
GAGCTACGCCTTCCAGCGCCTGCCCGACAACTCGGACTTCGCCACCACAGACGGGCAGCCAATTAGGTTGGACGGCTCAAATGGCATTCCGCTGCTGTTGGTTAACGACGAGCCCATCGTAACGCCCAGCATTGGGTTTATCCTGGAATTTTAAGCGTCAAGCGGCGTTGGCAGCATGGCTCCCTTGACGGGGTTGTTACAACGGTTGCGTAAGTACTTGGCTACAAATAGTATGATTTCAAAACCCCAAACCCGCCCCTGCAAGGTTGTGGCAAACACCGGTTTCAGGGTGTCAATGTAGTTCCGGTTTGTGCTACAATGCTGTCGGCGTGGATGATCCGCACTTCCTTTACGCCTTGGCGCAGGGCGGCAAACGCATTGTCGAGTTTGGGAATCATGCCTTTGGACACAATGCCATCGGCTTTGAGCCGGGCATATTTTTCCTGATCCATGTCGGCAATCACCGAATCGTCGTCGTCAGGGTTCAGCAGCACGCCTTTTTTCTCAAAGCAATAGATCAGGCTCACTTCCGCGCCCTGCCTTGCCAAACCCGTGGCAATGGCCGAAGCCATGGTGTCGGCATTGGTATTCAGGATTTGGCCGTGCGCATCAAACGTGAGCGGGGCAATGACCGGTGTGAGTTGCTGCTGCAAGAAAGCCAGTATCTGCGGCGCGTCCACGCGTTCAATGTCGCCGGCAAAACCGTAGTCAATTGCGCCGACGGGGCGTTTTTTGGCGAGCAAGATGCCCGCATCGGCACCCGTCAGCCCGAGGGCGTTGCAGCCAAAGGCTTGCAGTTGCGCCACTATCTTCTTGTTCACCAATCCGCCATATACCATGGTCACCACGTCGAGCATGGCGGCATCGGTCATGCGCCTTCCGTCAATCATTTGCGTGGGTATGCCCAGCCTTTCGGCCATTTCCGTGGCTATTTTGCCGCCGCCGTGCACCAATATCCTGTGGTGGGGCAAGGTAGCAAAACCAGCCAGAAACCGGCGGCTGGCGGCGGGGTCGTCAACGATGTTGCCGCCAATCTTGATAACGAGGATTCGGGTCATGCAGCCCCCCCCGCCCCCAAAGGGGGAGCCAGAAAGTCCCCTCCTTCGGAGGGGGTTGGGGGAGGCTGCTCTTCCAGAATCTGTTTCAGAACCGCCTGCGCCGCCCACTCGCGGTTGCCCGCCTGCTGAACCACAACGGATTGCGGGCTGTCGAGCACTTCGTCGGTCACTTTCAGGTTGCGGCGCACGGGCAGGCAATGCATGAACTTTGCGTTATTGGTCAGGCGCATTTTTTCCATGGTCACCATCCAAGACGGGTCTTGGGTCAGCACCTTGCCATATTCGTGGTACGACGACCAGTTTTTGGCGTAAATGAAGTCGGCTCCGGCAAAGGCTTCGTTTTGGTTGTGGATTACCGGCGCGTTTTGCAAAAATCCGGGAGCCAATCCGTAGCCTTCGGGATGCGTGACCGTAAAATCCACATCCGAGGCGTTCATCCACTCGCAAAACGAATTGGCAACGGCTTGGGGTAATGCCTTGAAATGCGGCACCCACGTGAGTACCACTTTAGGGCGCGGCTTGGTTTTGTACTCTTCAATCGTGAGGCAATCGGCCAGCGACTGCAACGGGTGGCGCGTGGCCGATTCAAGGTTTACCACCGGCACACCGGCATACTGCCTGAACTTGTTGATCACAATCTCCTGGTAATCAGCCTCCCGGTCTTTCAACTCGGCAAAGGCCCGCACGGCAACTATGTCGCAATACTGCCCGATCACGGCGGCGGCTTCCTTCACGTGTTCGGCCTTGTCGCCGCTCATCACCACGCCATCCATCATTTCCAAGCCCCACGAATCCTGCGTCACGTTCATCACCATCACCTCCATGCCCAGGTTTTGGGCGGCCTTTTGGGTGCTGAGGCGGGTGCGCAGGCTGGCATTGAAAAATAACAACCCGATGGTTTTGTTATGGCCCAGATGCTTATGGGCAAACGGATGGTGTTTTGCTTGCAAGGCTTGCCGCACCAAATCTGGCACATCGGGGGCATCTTGCAGGGAAATGAAGTGTTTCACTAAGAAGTTTTTTGGGTGGATTGTACGGCAAAAAAATAGTATCTCACAAAGACGGCAAACCCGGTTCGCCGGTTCCGTGCCCAAACTCAATCATTGCCTCTCGGCCACCGGAATCACCAGTTTTTCGCCGCGTTCGGTGCGGTCGGCAGATTTTTTGTTGGCGGCCATGATCAGTTTTTTCGGCACATCGTACTTGCGCGAAACCACGTTCATAATGTCGCCCGGCCCTACGGTATGCACTGCCCTGACGCGGATTTTCAGTTGCGTCACATCCGATTTCAGGTCTTTCGCTTCGTCTTTGATTTGGGGGTTCAGGCTTTTCAGGGTTTCGGATTTCAGGTTGTAGCGGTTGGCAATACCCAAAAAAGTCTCTCCCGCCCTGACCGTGTGCGCGTAAGTGCTGCTCCCCGAGGTGCTGGCGGTAGTTTCTTTGGCTTTGGGTGTGTCCTTGGCTTTCTCCTCCGTTTTGACGGCCACGGGCGTTTTGGGCTTTTCATCCGTGATTTTTGGCTTGTCGGGCGTGGCGGCCACCGGCTCGGCGGGCACATTGGTTTCGCCGTCGCCTTCTTCCGCATCCGTTTCGGTGGCATCGGGGGCGGTATCGGCTTGCACAGAGGTGAGTTCGGAGTTTTCAACCGGCTGGCTCGACATATATTTCCATCCGGCAATGAACAGTCCGATGGTGAGGGCGGCAAGGCCGCAGAGCAGAATCAGGGCAATATCGGGTTTGGACGATTTGTTTTTCAAGGGCGCGGCGGTAGTTGGGTTGTTGGCGGCGGAATTGGCGGCCGTTGTCTCGGCATTCAAAATATCCGGCTCCAGACTGGCGGTTTCGGCAATGGGGGTTTCGGCATTTTCAAACATACTATTTTCCAAGGCCGGCGTTGGCTTGGCAAACGCGTTCGCGGCATCTTCATTCGGGAACGAAGGCAAAACCGGGGGCAGGCCCGCCATGCCAACCGGCTGGAAACCAATTAGCTGCACCGTAATGTTATCGGCTCCGCTCACATCGTTGGCCGCCCGCACCAGCTTTTCGGCCTTGTGTTGCAGCGGCAGGTTCTGCGCCAACACCAAACTAATCGCGCTGCCGGTCAGTGCGCCCCACAGGCCATCGGTGCAGAGCATGAAAACATCGCCCGGTTCGAGTTGCAGGGGTTCGGTGCCGGTTTCCACTTCCACTTCGTTGTCGGCTCCGAGGGCCTGTGTCAGTTCGTTGCGGCGCGGATGCGTGGCCGCTTCACGTGCCGTTATTTCACCCTTATCCACCATCTGCTGCACGGTGGTTTGGTCTTTGGTAAGGCATTGCAACTCGCCGCCCGAAAACCGGTACAGACGGCTGTCGCCCACGTGGGCATGGTACATCAAGCCATCGCGAAGCAGCACCGCCACGCCGGTAGTGCCCATGCCTTCCCATTCCAGATTCTGCTGGGCGGCGGCGTGGATTTTGCTGTTGGCATACATGAATGCCTGCCTGAGTGCTTCTACGGGGTTTTCGTAACGCTGGTGCTCGAAAAACACGCGGATGCTGTCCACGGCGGTGCGGGCGGCGGTGGCTCCGCCCATGTGGCCGCCCATGCCGTCGCACACCACGAAGACCTCGCCATTAATGGTGCTGAACTGACCGAAATAATCCTCGTTGGTTTGCCTTGCCTTGCCGATGTCGGTGTGGCTGGCGGTTTCAAATTCCGGTTGACGGGTCATTTTGTTATTGGGATTATTTTAAGAAATTGGATTCAAGTTTTTTAAGTTGTGATGCAGCAGTATGTTTATCGTAGCTGCCTGATTGACAATCATCAAATGCCCACCCTTTTCAACATGAATCGCATTTTTCACGGTACAAAATGGTAAAATTCGGTCTTGGCCGCCGTGAATGTGGGTGGTGTTTTCAAGGATTTGCTGGTTGCACCACCGTAAAACATGATTGATTGCCCACCGCAGAAAATTTGGATCCGTGTCGCGCAGAATCGCTTTCAACAATTCCTTTTCCTCTTTTACACGGATGCCAAAAAACCAATACGTCAGAAAATTAGCCTTTTTCAACCAGTGGAAAACCTGTCCTGCCGAAAGCACAAAAATCGCTTCGTCCAACGCCAAGTTTCCAATCATTTTATAGTAAAATGGCAATTCGCCACGGGTTTTGATACTTGAAATCAAAATGAGTCGGCACGGCGTGATGATTTTTGCCACTTCAGCCGCCACAATTCCACTAAAAGATACACCAATTAGCACAACATCCGTCCGGTCTTCCATTTGTTCCGATACAATTTGCCGCGCGTAACTTTGCAAATTATCAGTAGGTTTCGGAGTTTTCCAAGATACTATTGTGGTTTTTGCGCCTCCGAAATCCAAGCGGCGGAATACTCTTTCATCGGCTCCTAACCCACTGAAAAGATAAATCATGCGGCGGTTTTTGCAAAAATAAGAAAATGAAAGTAAGAAAATGAAATTGCCCGATTTCATCCAGCCGATACTCGCCCATCATTCCATCATTCAAAATTCATCATGGCTACACCCACCGGTGCGCGTTGTCGGCGTACAGTTCCTGTTTCCAAACCGGAAGCTCGGCTTTGAGACAATCCACGATGTGTTCCAATGCCTCAAACGACTGCTTTCGATGGCGGCACGAGACGAATACAAACAGCGAAATCTCGCCCGTTTTCACTTCGCCGAGGCTGTGGTAAATGTGCAGGCAAACCATGTCGTTGTACTTGGCAAAAAACGATTCGCGCATTTCGGCCATGATTTGTTCGGCCATGGGCTGGTAGGCACTGTAACGGATGGCGGTCACGGCATTGCCGTCTTTCTCATCGGCGCGGACTTGCCCCAAAAAAATCGCGTGTGCGCCGATGTTGGTTTTGGTGCTGTGCTTGGCAATGGAGTTGGCAATGAAATCCGGCTGGATTTCGCCTTGTATGAAGATGGATGTTGGTTTTTTCACGAGTTGCATGGCAATCGTTATGGGAGAATTGTAAGTTAACCAATAGAAAAATTCATGAAACAGCCATATAGAGTCCGCCAATCATTAAAAATAGGATAAATACATAGAACAAAAGATTGCCATAAATGCCTATACGATTGTATGTTTTCTGGTTATTACTTTTATCTTTCAAACCCGCGTAAATTCCTACCGGACTAAAAGACATTGCTACAAACAAGAAAAAGGCTAAAATTGTGGCGTATTTCTTATCTGCTTGCGCTTGGGAAAGCAGCGTAGCTGCGATAAAAACACCTGCGGTTATGAGTAGCAAAACTAAAAATACCTTGAAAGAGAACGGTTTCGTTTTCATTCTGAAATTGGTTGAAAAAGTATTGTTAAGAAACCTTCGCTAATTATTTGATTGCATCCAATCCACCCGCCAGATTCTCTGCATTCGTGAAATCGTATTGCTGCGTGAGCATCTGCACGGCAATCCGGCTGCGCGCACCCGACTGGCAGAAAACCACAATTGGCTTGTCGCGCGGCAGTTCATCTATGTAACCCGCCAATTGGCTCAGCGGGATGTGCCGGGTTTGGGCTTTCGGAAAGATACTATTTTCCGGTTCGTTTTCGCGCACATCCACAAACTGCGTGTCTGGATTTTGCAGCCATTGGCCCAATGCGGGCGAAACCGGATTTAGCTGTTTCAGTTCATCACCGGGGCAGATGTTGTTGGTGACCGGGATTTTTTCGGCGCGTCGGTTGATTTTGATGATTCGCTGCACGTGAGTCAATGTGTTCACCATCAGCAACTTGCCCGACAGCAACTCGCCAACGTCCATGATGAGTTTTATGGTTTCCAACGCTTGGTACGCCCCGATAATGCCGGGCAGCACGCCCAGCACACCCAAGTCGGCGCAGTTGGGCGGCTCGGCGGTTCCTTCGTCAAACACGCAGCGGTAAGTAGGCCCGTTTTGATAATTGAACACCGAAACCTGCCCCTCGAATTGATGGATGGAGCCGTACACAAACGGTTTGCCGGCTTGCACGCACGCGTCGTTGATTACGTAGCGGGCAGCCAAGTTATCGGTGCAATCCACCACGCAATCGTATAGACCAATGATTACCAGTGCGTTGGCTTCGGTGAGTTTTTCGGGATATAGTTGGTACGCTACGTCCGGGTTCAACGCTTGCAGCATTTCTTGCGCCACTTCCACTTTTTTCCGCCCGATGCTTCCGGTGTTGTACAACACTTGCCGCTGCAAATTGGACAGTGAAACCACGTCGTCGTCCACGATGCCGATATTCCCCACGCCAGCCGCCGTCAGATATTGCAGCACCGGGCAGCCCAGCCCGCCCGCACCTACCACCAGCACTTTGGCGCGGCGCAATTTCTGCTGCCCTTCCCAACCTATTCCGGGCAAAGCAAGGTGGCGTTGGTAGCGTTCGGTGTCCAATATTGAATGAATGGAATGATGGAATAAGGCGGAACAGTGGGGTTTGGGCTTTTTGAAAGATACTATTTTGACTCATTCTGTCATTCACTCATTCAAAATTGTGCGTCAGCCTCCCGAAAATGGCGGCAGCAACGCCACTTCATCGCCCTCTTGAATCAGGTGTTGGTCGTCCACCAGTTCTTGGTTTACGGCATAGCGGAAATTCAGCCGGGCGATAACCGGATACTGTTGTGCCAGATATTCGTGCAGTTGGGCAACGCTGGAAATAGTATCTTCTGCAACGGCAAAACCTGCCGCCGGCAAAATATCCGTAAGTGCGCCGAATGGTAGAATATTGATTTTCATGGGATTACCATTAATTACGCGGAAAATGCAAAATGTTGTCGTTTCAATTGTAGATCAGAGTGAGGGATAGGGATTTACCGACCTGTAATAAGCTGTTTTATTCTTTTCTTTTTAATCTCAATCATTTCTGAGATAAAGTTTTCAAGACTTTCAGTCGGATACGCAGGATTAGGTGAAGAAGTGAAGAATTCAGACAGGGGCTTGCTAGCTCCCGCAAGTTCTGCAAAAAGATTTCTTGATAAAGTCTTATCAATGCTTGAGTAAAGGGTCTTCAGTTCACCAATGTGTTCCTCCAGTTTTATTTCTGATGTTGATGAGTACCCCGTTTCAATTCTGGCATTAATCATTTTCTGTAAATCTGTGTGATTTGCCTTTTCCGAAGAAGTGCCATTTCTTACGTATGCAGTATTCATATCTATTCCAACTCCTTCCTTTTTGGAAAGAAGCGGAATGATTTTAGGATTGTATTCAATGAGAACTATTTGGAATTTTTTTCCTTTAAGGAGGTCATATTCCGACTCTTTGTACGCATAATCAGAAATCTCATACTTTAACTCATCAGGCACATATTTGCCAATATTTTTGTATAACTCCGCTTTGTCAATGATAGTATCTGCTCCGGAAACTTCCAATGAATCTTTCTCTTCCATTCCACTCACTATACATCCCCCTCCCACAGAATTTGCCATAGCCAAAATGTGTTTGGCCATTTTTGGATGGTCAGGAAAGTTTTTCTTGAAGTCGAAATTATTGGTTTCTCCTCCATGAGTTCTGATAAGTTCTCTGAAGCCCTCTCTGGTAGGATTTTCGGAAAACTTAGCAAATTCTTCTTTGAAGTGCTTCATTTTAAAATACATTATTTGAAATCCAACACCGCATGAGATTTGCTCTACCAAATTTCATGCGGTGCAATGTTTTACTACTCAAACAATCCCTTCGTGATTGCGGCGGGTGGCGTGATGCCCAAGTGCCGGTAAGCCAACTCGGTAGCTTCCCGCCCGCGCGAGGTTCGCTTGATGTAGCCTTCTTGGATCAAAAACGGCTCATACACTTCCTCAATCGTTTCGGCCTCGTCGCCGCAAGCCGTGGCAATGGTGGAAAGGCCGACGGGGCCGCCCTTGAATTTCTCGATAATCGTGGACAAAATCCGGTTGTCCATGTCGTCCAGTCCGTGCTGGTCTACGTCCAGCGCGTTGAGGGCCATTTCGGCAATCGCCATCGTGATGGTGCCTTCGCCCTTGACTTGCGCAAAATCGCGGGTGCGGCGCAGCAGGTTGTTGGCAATGCGCGGCGTGCCCCGGCTGCGGCGGGCAATCTCGTAGGCGGCTTCCTCGTCAATGGGCGTGGTGAGCAAATCGGCGGAGCGCAACACAATGGTGGTGAGCAACTTGGCATTGTAATATTCCAGCCGGGCATTGATGCTAAAACGTGCCCGTAGCGGCGACGTAAGTAGGCCAGCCCGCGTGGTTGCACCCACCAACGTAAACGGATTCAGCCCGATTTGCACCGAACGCGCATTAGGCCCGCTATCGAGCAGGATGTCAATCCGGTAGTCTTCCATGGCCGAATACAGGTATTCCTCGACCACGGGATTGAGCCGGTGGATTTCGTCAATGAACAGCACGTCGTTTGCGCCCAGGTTGGTCAGCAGGCCCGCCAAATCGCTGGGTTTGTCGAGCACCGGGCCGGAAGTCATTTTGATGTTGGTGTTCAGTTCATTGGCGATGATGAGCGAAAGCGTGGTTTTGCCCAGGCCGGGAGGGCCGTGCAGCAGCACGTGATCCAAGGCCTCGCCGCGCTGCTTGGCCGCCTGCACGAAAATGCGCAGGTTTGACAGGATTTTTTCCTGCCCCGCAAAATCCTCAAAACTGATGGGCCGCAATGCTTTCTCTATTTCCTTGTCGGTGGTGGTCTGGTTGTCACCATCCCCTTTCAAATAATCCTGTCGCATGGTATGTGGATGAATTTATGGTTGCTGATTTGTAAAAACCGGTAGCCAAGTGTTTGGCTGCCAATGTGTTTGCTTGTGTTTGTTCGGCTCCGTCCAACGTTTCAATATACGCAAAAGATTTGGTTTTACCCAATTGCCGGCTCACGAAAAAATGCGGCGGCAACCGAAAACCGGATGCTTTTCTGCAACTTTACTGCAACAAACTTTTTTCATTCGCAAAAACGGACAGGGGGTTTGGCAGTTGGAAAAGATACTATTCCGGCAAACGCGGAAAAACAATAAACGCAACGATACATGGCTCTGACCAAAGAGTGGTTCAGCGAGTGGTTCAACTCGCCGTATTACCATATTCTGTATAAAAACCGCGACAATGCCGAGGCACACCGCTTCATTGACAATGTGTCACGGTTCTTGGATTTCAGCCCGGAAAACGAAATACTGGATTTGGCGTGTGGCCGTGGGCGGCATTCCATCTACTTGAATTCCAAGGGTTTGGGTGTGACGGGCATCGACATTGCGCCAGAAAACATTGCCTATGCCAAACAGTTTGAGAACGCGCGGCTGCATTTTTACGTCCACGATATGCGCCGCCCGTTCCGCAAAAATGCGTTTTGCCATGTACTCAACCTGTTTACCAGTTTCGGCTATTTCGAGACGGAGGGCGAGAGCGTGAATGCCATCTGCACAGTGGCCGAGGCTTTGAAGAAAGGCGGCAAACTGGTGCTTGACTTTTTCAACACGCCCAAGATTGTGAAATCGCTACAGCCGCACCATTTCCAGGAAGTGGACGGAATCACGTTTGAACTGCGCAAGAAACTGGAAAGCGGGTTCATTGTGAAGGATATTGACTTTGCGGACGACGGCGAAAAATTTCACTTTCAGGAACGCGTCAAAGCCATTTCGCAGGAGGCGTTTTTGCACTATTTCGAGGTGGCCGACCTCGAACTGCTCCCTGTTTTCGGCGACTACAACCTGAACCCCTACGACGCGGAAACCTCCGACCGCATGATTTTCATTGTCCAGAAACCGGAACGCGAAAGTTTCGGGCTGCGGCTGTAGCACACGCTTCAGCTTGTGCGAAAAGTCTTCGCAACACAAAAACAGTATATTCCTGAAAGGCAAAACCTGAGGTTTTGGCGCAAGCTAAAGCGTGCGCTACCGTGGAAACGAGATTTTGCCCATCGTCACGTTCGGGATGCCGGGGCGGTTGCCGAAGTCCGTTTGGCCGCCCGCCACGGTTTCGTTGGCAAGCACGGCAAACAATACCGCTTCCTTGGCATCAGGCTTGATGTGCAGCGCGTCGGTGGTGTGGAAGGCGGCGGCGGGCAGCAGGTTTTTCAAATGCCCCACCAGCACCGGGTTGTGCATACCACCGCCGCTCATGTAAATAGTATGTTTTTGGGAAGCAAAACCCCGGTTCACGGCCTCGGCAATGCCCACTGCCGAGAAGCGCGTGAGTGTGGCGATGATGTCTTGGGGCGGCAGGTTTCCGGTATTTGAACGCGCCTGAGCCTGCCGCACGTAATCAATACTGAACAGTTCGGGGCCGGTGGTTTTGGGGAAATTGGCTGCGAAAAATGGGTGGTTCAGTAATTCTTCGAGTAGCTTTTCGTGACTGCTGCCCGAGGCGGCAATGGCTCCGTTTTCGTCGAATGGCTTGCCAAAATGCAGCCGCGTAAACGTGTCAATGAGCGTGTTGCCCGTACCCACGTCGGTGGAAAACATCTTGGCCGCATCCAAATCGCCGGACAGGTACGTGAAATTGGCGATGCCGCCCATGTTCAGCATCACGCGGTCTTCGCCCGGCTTGGAAAACAGCAGGTAGTCGCCATAGACGGCCAGCGGCGCGCCTTCGCCGCCAGCAGCCACGTGTTTTTGCCGGAAATCGCTGACCGTGATAATGCCCGTGCGCACGGCCACGTGGTCGCCATCGCCGATTTGCAAGGTGGCGTTTTGGTAACCGGCGTGTTGGTGCAGGCTTTTGGGCGCGTGGTAAATGGTTTGTCCGTGGCTGGCAACCAGGTCAATGTCTTGCGGTTCGTAATTCCAGCGTTGCAGGCAGGCCAGCACCGTACCGGCGTGCAGCGTGCCAATCCACGCATTGAGCAGCGTAAGCGTCTCCAAATCAACCTGCTTTTTGGCGAATACCGACCGGATTTTTTCCTTTGTGTCGTCCGCATAAGCAACCGTTTCAAAAGCAATCACCTCGGCTTTGGTGGCGGTTCCGCTGCCTGCCAAACGGCACAAGGCCACATCCAGCCCATCCAGCGAAGTGCCGGACATGAGGCCGATAATGAGCCGCTGCGGCTTTCGGGCTATGTTGTGGAGTTTTTCAATGTTGGCGTTCATGCCCGAAAGATAGGCGGTTTTGCACTACTTTTTCGGCGTAACGAGGCGGGTTTGGACGTTTCAAAAGATACTATTTCGAGGGTGGGCTGCCGGAGGGTTCAACTTCCCGCAATCTTAACTGACCCGTGGCTCCGTCTTGCGCGGAAATCAACGCAAGAGTTTGTCTATTGCCGCTTTGATTTCCTTGTCTGATGTGCCCTCACCATAACCGTTGATTACTTTCCTGACCACGAGGGTCTTGTCCAGAATGAAAAACACCGGGTACGAGTTTATCTTGTATTGGTCCAGAACATTTTTCGTGGACATCAGAAACTTGTAATTGATTTTATTTTTGTTTTGGTAGCTTTTCAGCGCGTTCAAACTTTTGGAGGTGCATTCAACGGCGACAAAATCAAAGTCCTTTTTGCCGTATGTAGATGCCAATGTATTCAGAAACGGAATTGACATCCGGCAGGGGCCGCAGCTCACGCTGGTAAACTGAACCAGTACCACTTTTCCTTTCAATTCGTCCAAGCCATAGGGCTTATCACTGGCATCTTTTAGCATCCAATCCGGTGCCTTGCTGCCAACCATGCTGTTTATCTTAGAGCCGCTGTTGAGGCTCTTGGCTCCGTAAAATGTTATCTTATGGCCGGGCATGAAATAATCCGACGCATTGAAAGCACTGATTGTGCTTTTGTTCAGGCTGACATTGCTGACCGTCTCAGCCGAAACATCATGCGACATTTCACGGCGTGTCTTGAATGGCAGGCCGGTTGCCTTAGTAATCCACATCTCATACCTGGAAGTTGTTTCCCCGAAATCATACGGGGTTTTATCCATGCGGAAAGCCTTTCCGAAGAACTCAACCTGGCGGTTTTCAAATATGACCAGGCTGAAATAAACCGCATCTTTCATCTCCTCCAGCTTTATTGAAATGCTGTCGTTGGTTTGCAAGGCGTACTTGAGTATGCTTTTCGCATAACTGAAGAATGGCGCGGTCAATGGCCTGAAAGGAAGTTTACTGACCTTGAAACTGTCAATTATGATTGTTTTCTCGTCCTCGTCAACTTGGGCTTTCATTTTTCCATCGTAGCAAAACGCCATTTGGGTAGTGTCTTCCTGCTGGAGGGCAACGAAACTCGCCCCAATGGTGGAGTCCATGGGATTGTCGTACTCCTTGACGAAATGGTTCATGGTTACCGATGCGGCCGTGTCTCCGGGAGCCCATGCCTGCTCCAATGAATTGTAAGTGGCCGATTCCACTTTTTCAAGGTTACCCAAGACAATCCTCAAGTACTCTTTTGTGTCTATCAACTGCGCGTTTGCATTGATTGCCATCAATGCAAACAATGCAAGAGCCAGTTTTCTTTTCATGGCGGTGTGGTTTTAGTGCGGTGTATCAAAGTCGTTTGTGCGCGCAGCATCCGGGCAACTTGCCCGCGATTTTCCTTATCATCCGGGTTTGGACATTTCAAAAGATACTATTTTGGCCGTGCAAATTCTTGAATCACTTGCCGCTATCAAGGTCAAACACAAATGGCATTTGCATACGCACCGGCACATCGCGGCCCGATTGGCGGCCGGGAATCCATTTGGGCATGGCTTGCACCACGCGCAGGGCTTCGGCATCAAGGTCGGGATCCACGCCTTTCAGGATTTGCACATCCGAAATATCGCCCGTTTCGGTGACCACAAACGACACGAAAACCTTGCCGTACGTTTTCTTTACACGGGCGGCTTGCGGGTACCGGATGTTAGCCGCCAGGTGTTTGCCCATCTGCTCAAGGCCGCCGGGAAAACCTGGCATCTGTTCAACCACAACGAACGGTTCTTCGCCGGTTTGTGGCGGCTTGGCTCTGTCAAGCATATTCGCGCCTTCGGGCAGCATTGCACTTATGTCTTTGCTACCGATGAACGGCACGAGTTGCGTTTGGCGGCCAACGTATGAGAACGCAAGTTCATCGCCGGGAGCAACGCCCGGAAGTGTGTACTTGCCTTCGGCATCGGTTGTGGTGCCGGTTGTCTTGCCTTTGACCACTATTACGGCACCTGCCAGCGGCGCGCCTTTCTCGTCAATCACCTTGCCCGAAACCTCCGAAACGCCTTGGCTGATGGGTGTTATCTTTTCGGTGCAGGCAAATACAAGAACCACCGCCGACATGAGGGTGAGGCTGGCGGTTATTTTCCAAAGATGCGGTTTTGCGGGGGCGTTGTGCCTGAGCATGGCGATGCGTTGCTTGAGTTGAAACTGATTGAAAGGCTGCGTGAGCGACAGATTCATCCGTTTTAATAACTGGGTGTGAATGAGCCGGATATACGCTTCGGGCGAACTGGCTTGCACCGCCTCGGCATCGGCCAGGTGTTCGTGTACGGCACGCAGTTCGCGCTTGAAAAGGTGCATGGCCGGATGGAACCAGAGCACCGCTGCCGCCAGTTCGGTAAGCAGCACATCAAGTGAGTGGCGTTGGCGGATGTGGGTGAGTTCGTGCGCCAGTATCTGTTGCTGTTCGGCGGCGGTGAGCGGCTGGCTGTCGTCGTAAAACAGCCAGTTGAAAAACGAGAACGTGGGCGTTGCGCCTTGCGTCAGCATTAGCCGGTGACCAGCCATTCGCCGCGACGGAAACCGCCGCGACAGCCGACACAACCGGGTGACTTGCAGACCGATCCGTATCAAGCCAGTGGCAACCACCAGCCAATACAACCAAAATAGTATGTCTGCAAAGTGCCAAACCTCCGCACCCGGCCGGGTGGTTGCTGTGGTGGCAAACGTGGGCAGCGCAACCGCTGGCAACGGCGAGATGACCGACCCGCTCACCGGAATTTTGACAAACGGCAATGCCACCGAAAACAGGATGGCGGCAAGGATGAAAACCCGGCGGAAACCAAACAGCCGGTCGCGCCGCAACAGCAGCCAGTAGCAACCGCACAACACGAGCAGGCAAAGGCCGCTTTCGAGCAGGTAATCAAGCAGGTGGGTTTTCATCGCCGCTGTCAGTTTGGGTTTCTTTGAGCAGTTGTTCCAATGTCTGGATATCCATGTTTTCCTCCTTTGCAAAAAAGGAAACCAGGCCCGCAAACGAGCCGCCAAAATAGCCTTTCAGGAAGTTTTGGAAATAAAACCGCGTGTATTCGGGCTTGGAAACCAGCGGGTGGTACTGGTGCGTTTTGCCAAAGGCCGTGTGCCCCACAAAACCTTTAGTTTCCAGGATGCGCACTACCGTAGAAACCGTGTTGTAGGCGGGTTTGGGTTCGGGCAGCCGCTCAAGTATGTCCTTGACAAAGCCTTTTTGCAGTTTCCAAAGCACTTGCATTATTTCCTCTTCGGCACGGGTGAGTTCTCTGGATTGTTTCATTTCAAGGTGTGAATGTTGGGTGGAACAAATATAAACTAATGATTTAGTTAAATCAACTAATTTCTTAGTTTTTTCATGGATTTTCTTCGCCGGTCGCTCCCCGACAAAATAGTATCTTTTGGAAAGGTCAAACCCGCCCCGGAAAAACCCGCGCTTGGGCTGTTGGCAAGGCGGCCTTTGGTAACATCACGGTAACAATCATTTCTTTTTGGGCGGCAGAATCAGGCCGCTTTTTAAGGGGTGGTTACGCGGTTGTGAACAAATGGTGAAATCGGTTGGGACGCTTTTTTGGTAGCGGATGCGCAAGCTACTTTGCGCATTATCCAAACTATCACCAAACCACACAACACCAATGAAAAACCGTTTACTATTTTCGGCGGCCGCATCTGGCCACCGGGCAAAGCTGTTCCTTCTCTGCTTGGCCTTGTCGCTGTCGGCGTGGCAAACCGGCCGGGCGCAATCTTCCAACGGTGCGTTTGTGGGCGTGGCCCGCGATGGGGCGGGCCAGGGCCTGCCCGGTGTCACCATTGTGGTGCGCAACGAAGCCACCGGCTTTACTACCGGCGCGAACACCAACGTGGATGGGCGTTTTGAAATCAGGCAGGTGCCCACCGGCGGGCCTTATTCTGTTTCGGCGCAGATTATCGGTTACGGAACCGTGAAAAAAACCGGCTACCAAGTGGACATCGGCTCAACGGTGCGCGTGGATTTCGCGATGGTCGAAAAAGCGACTGAATTGCAGGAAGTGGTGGTCAGCGACCGGGAACAGGCCGTCAACCGCGTGTCGCCGCTGGGTATGTCCACCCGACTCAGCACCATTGAAATGCGCAATATGCCCTCCACGGGCCGCAGTTTTGTGGATTTGAACAACCTCGCTCCCACCGTCAGCTCCATTCCCGGCGTTACCAGCGTATCCATTGGCGCGGCACGGGCCAGTTCCACGGCCATCACGCTTGACGGGGCCAGCATCCGGGGCATGACTTTCGGCGGCTTGCTGGCACGCACGCCCGTATCCATGGAAGCCATCCGCGAATATGAGGTGAGCACCAACAATTACAGTGTGCTGGAAGGCAGGCAGGCGGGCGGCGCGATAAACGCCATCACCAAGTCGGGCACCAACAACTGGACGGGTTCGGCATTCTATTATTTGCGCAACAACCGCTCGTATGATATTCTGGGCACCACAATCCGGCTCACGCCCGAACTGAACTACGCCAACCAGCCCATCCGCGATTTCCGCATTGCGCAGTACGGGTTTTCGGTGGGCGGGCCGATTATCAAGGACAAGTTGCATTTCTTTGCCGCCGTAGACATTGAAGACCAGACCAACCAGACCGCCATTTTAGATGTGCGCCCCGGCACGGAAGCCGTTGAGCAAATTAGCCAAGCCAATCTGGATCGGTTCGTGAACGTTATCCGCACCCAGTACGGCTCCAACCCCAACCAGCCTCAGTACGGCATTTTCAAGGGCAGCCCCACCAACCGCACCGTATTTGCCCGCCTCGACTGGCAGATAAATCCGGTTCACCGCCTCACGTGGCGCAACAATGCCTTCTGGAACTACACGCCGTTCACGCAGGGCGGAGCCTCAGCCGTGGATCCGGCGGGTGTGTGGGATGCCTACGGCAACACAAAGTTTTATTCGGCGCAAACCATGCTCTCGCTGCGTTCCACGTTCAGCCCAAGGCTGACCAACGAATTCAAGCTCCAATACATGCAGCAACGCCGCGACGCGCAGGCCAACAGCACTTTGCCGCGCGGACAGGTCACCGTCACCTCGCCCGGTTTCGGCACGCGTACGTTCCAGTTTGGCGGCAGCCGCATTGTGCCCGAAGACCACACCGAGCGGCAGATACAATTGGTGAACAACACGTATTTGCAGAAAGGCAAGTTCTTCTTCACATTCGGCACTGATAACCTGCTCACCTTCACCGATATCACCAACACCAACGAACAGGGCGGGCTGTTCCTGTTCGGCAATCTGGATAGTTTGGAACGCAGGCGGCCCACCGAATACACGCGCCTCACGCCCAACGGCACCAACCTGCGCGAGGGCAAGTACTCGCCGCGCATGAACCTGCGGGCCTTGGACCTGAGCGTGTATGCCATGGCTGATGTGAACCTGACCAAGAATATCTCGGCCAACTTCGGCCTGCGCTACGATGCCACGGCTTTCCTGAACAAGCCGGCAGCCAACCGCGAGGTGAGCAATACCCTGCAACGGCAAACCAACCGCATGGCCGCCGACTGGAACAACATCCAGCCCCGTGTGCAAATGTCGTGGGACATTAAGGGCGACCAGACTTCGGTGCTGCGCATTGGCGGCGGCGGTTACGCGGCCAACTTGGTGCATTACGTGCACCTGAACAACATTTTGCAAGACGGCATCACGCTCACCGACCAGTTTATCGGCACGGTGAAGGACGCGGGCGGAGCCGTTATTTCACGGCCACCCACACCCGACTATCCCGGCTACGCCAACGGGTCGGCGCAAGTGCCAGGCACGGAGGCGGGCGGCACGCGTGCCCCGTACGTCAACCTGGTGGGCGACAATTTTGCCGCACCCTACACGTGGAAAGCCAACATTGCGTTCCGGCATTTTGTCACGCCGACCGTGTATGTGGGCATCAATGCGTACTATGCCCGCACGTTCAGCAATTTCGTGTACACCGATGCCAACCTGAAAACCACGCCCGAATTTGTGCTGGCCAACGAGAGCAACCGGCCCGTGTATGCCCCCCGGCCCACTACCAACGCCGGCACCTCGCCCGTGATCTTGGCTCCCGTTTTCAACGCGGCCACTTTCAGTACAACGGCGGCGCAGCGTTTCCTGACCCGCGACGCGCTGGTGGTGAACCAAAACCCGAGTCTGGGCCGCACCCTTGAACTCAACGGGCGGGCCAACGTATGGCAGCGCGGAATCATACTCGAAACCGGAATCGTGCTGCCGAGGGGTGGCAGCATCAACGCCACTTTCACCCGCAACCGCACCGAAGACGACAATTCGTATGACTGCTGCATCGCCCGCACCTCGGTGCTGACCACCATTGCCGGAGACCCGCGCAACCTGTCGGAAAACCGGGGCGGAGCCGACATAGACTTCCGCACCAAACTGGTCATTTACGGGGTTACGCCCATGGTCAAGGGCTTCCGGCTCAGTTTCCGCAACATCCTGCAAGGCGGCCTACCCTTTACGCCGCGCGTGTTCGGCGACATTGTGGGCGACGGTCGCGGATTGTTCATCGACAACAACAAACGCGCCTTTGTATTTGACCCGGCCGCCATCCGCGCCAACGCCAACGCCACGGCCTACGAACGCCAACTGGCCACAGATATGCAGTTTGTGCTGGACAACCCCAACAACATTGCCCGCAAGATGCTCAATGCAAACAAAGGCCAGATTGCGCCGCGCAATGCCGCTTACCAGTCGCTGTTCAGCCAGATGGATGTGCGTTTGTCGTACACGCTCAACAATGATGTGTGGAAAGGTTTCGGCAAAAACAGCTTGGAAGTGCTGGCCGAGGTGTTCAATTTCGGCAACCTGATTAACCCCGACCGCGGTTCGGTGCGCGTGGTGCCGGGCGGCAACCAAGTATTGTTGCAGACGCTGGGCATTGACCAAGAAGCCTTGGCGCAGGGGCGCGTGCAATATGCCTACCGCGTAAACCGCAACTTCGGCCAGACTGCCTTGGGCGGCACTCCCTACCAAGTGCAGTTGGGCGTGCGGTATATTTTCCAGTAAGCAGGTTTGGGCTTTTAGGAAGATACTATTTAGCCTTAGCCCCCTCTTTCGGAGGGGGTTGCCTGCCTGTCGGCAGACAGGGGGGAGGCCTCGGGTTTGGCCTTTCGGAAACATACTATTTTTGAAACGCCAAACCCGGCGAAACATCTTGCCACCAACCACCAGAAACACCGCTCATGGAACATATATGTTTCCGTGGGCGGTGTTTCCGGATTTTCCCGTCGTCCATGACCCGTCCGTTTTTCCGCTGTTTCCTGTTCGTGCTGCTGTGCATCCAAGCCGGTGCGGCGCAAACCTTGCCTGCACGCAAGAAAATCATTGCCGTGGTGGGCGACAACAACCTGCCCGAAACCCATCCCAACTGCCTGCTGGCAGAGAAACTGGGCAAAGCCCTGATTGACAACGGCTACCGGATTATTCACGGCGGGCGTGGCGGCATCATGAAAGCGGTGGCCAAAGGTGCCAGGCAGTCGGCCAGCTACCAGCCGGGTTCGGTCATCGCCATCCTGCCCGGCTTTGACCCCGACGGAGCCAATGAGTACACCGAAGTGGCCTTGCCCACGGGCCTGGATACCTACCGCAACCTGCTGATTGCCAACGCCGAGGCCGTAGTTGCCATTGGCGGCGGCGCGGGCACCTTATCTGAAATGGCCATGGCCTGGATACTCAAGCGCATGGTGGTTGGCTACGCAGTGGACGGCTGGAGCGGCAAACTCGCCGGCCAGCGCATTGACGACAAAAAGCGCGTGGACTGGCCGGAAGACCGCGTGATCAAGGTGTCGGATGCACCGCAGGTCTTGGAAATGCTGGACAAATACCTACCTTACTACGCCATCCGGTATGAGGGATTGGTGGAGAAAAAATGAACCGGAACCCGCCCGGTTTCCCGGCATTGCGACAGTTGAAAATCCGGTTTCCGCTTTCCTGCATCTTTATTTCGACAACCACTTTTTCGCCAGCCCGCTTATGAAAACCATTCTTTGTCCCACTGATTTTTCGGAAAACTCCCGGCACGGCCTCCAGTACGCCATCGGTTTTGCCAAACTGATCAATGCCCAACTGCTGCTGCTGCACGTGGTTCCGATTCCGTACTTGGATCGTGATATGTTCATTGCCGAACCAATGGCGGCCGATTTGGACGAGGCACGCCGGAAACTGACCGAAATATGCCGTGAAACCGCCGCCCACGTGCCCTGTGAAACATTGGCGCAGTCGGGAGCGGCAGCGGACATGATTGTGAAAATCGCCAAAGACCGGCACGTGGATTGGATTGTGATTGGTACCAAAGGCGCGGACAATGTGCCCGAAGCCTTGGTGGGCAGCGTGGCCGCCGAGGTGGCGCAGAAAACCGCTTGTCCGCTGTTGATTATTCCGCAGGGCGTTGGTTACAAGGCGGTTACCAAAATGGTTTTGGCAGCCGATTTCCACGGTACCGAGCCACAATTGCTCACGCCGCTGATGGAAATAGCCAAACTGACCGGAGCCGAAGTGCTGGCACTGCACGTGGAACCGGAAACTGCGGAACTCACCGAAACCAAGGCCATTGAAGCCATCCGGCTGGAAAACTGGCTCGGCGATGTAAACGCCTCCGTGCATATAACCGTACACAGCGACGTGCAGGAAGGCATTGACGTATTTGTGCGCGAGGAAAATGCCGACATGGTGGCCGTGATTGCCCGCCAACACGGTTTTTTCGAGTCGCTGTTTCACCGCAGTGTCACGCGGATGGTGGCTTTGTACACCACGGTTCCCACACTGGTAATTCGCGAACAAGCCGACTGAGGGGGTTTGGGCTTTCTGGAAGATACTATTTTCGGAAAGGGTAGCTGAACTTTTCAAGTCCGGCGGCGGGGCATACGGCCAAACCTGTGAGGTTTCAAAAACCTCACAGGTTTACTCAGGCGGGTTTAAACCGGCGGCACCGGGTCTGCTGCCAAATACAAAAGGCGCGTTTTGCAAACGCGCCTTTTTGTCTTCGTTTTATCCTCCATACATTCAATATCCGGTATTTGCCATCACACCAGCATCCGCATAGGGTCTTCGAGCAAGCCCCTGAATGTTTGCAGGTAGGCCGCACCCGACGCGCCGTCCACCACGCGATGGTCGCAGGAAAGCGTGACTTTCATGATGCCGGATATTTTGATTTCGCCGTTGGCCACCACGGGCGTTTGCTTGATGCCGCCTACCGCCAGAATGCACGCGTTGGGCGGGTTGATGATGGCCGTAAACTCTTCGATGCCAAACATTCCCAGATTGGAAATAGAAAACGTGCTGCCTTCCATTTCGGCGGGCTGCAGTTTTTTATCCTTCGCCCGGCCACCCAAATCCTTGGCAGCAGCCGAAATCTGCGATAGCGACTTGATGTCGGCATTGCGGATTACCGGAACCAGCAAGCCATCGGGAACGGCCACCGCCATGCCCACGTGAACGTGGTGGTTGATGCGGATTTTATCGCCGAGCCACGACGAATTAATGGACGGATGCTGGCGCAATGCCATGGCCGAAGCCTTGATTACCAAGTCGTTGAACGAAAGTTTTACGGGCGAGTACTGGTTCATCGCCTCGCGGGCCGAGGTCGCCTTGTCCATGTTTATCTCAATGGTCAAGTAGAAATGCGGCGCGGTGTACATGCTTTCGGCCAGGCGGCGGGCAATGACTTTGCGCATCTGCGAAACGGGCACTTCCTCAAAACTGTCGCTGCCCGCAGAAGCCATTGCCGGGGCGGGTTTTGGCGTTTCTTTGGCGGCAGGTTGCGCCGTTGGTGTGGCAGTTGGCTGGACGGCTGGCGTAAAGGTTTCCACGTCGCGTTTCACAATGCGGCCGTTTTCGCCCGAGCCTTTGAGTTGGTGCATATCCACGCCTTTGTCTTCGGCCATTTTGCGGGCCAGCGGCGATATTTTCAGCCGCTCATCCGATTCGGCGGCGGGGGCTGTGGTTTTTTTCTCCGGTTCCTGCGCACGGGTGCTTGGCGAGTCGGTTCCGGGCGTGAGTATGGTTGCGCCTTGCGGTTCGGCTTTTGGCTGGCTGCCGTTCGGTTGTGCTGCTGGGGCAGTGCCGCCGTTCAGCAATGCTTGGTAATCAGCACCTTTCTCGCCGATAATTGCCAGCGGCGTTTTCACCTGCACGGTTTCGCCTTCCTTTGCGCCCACGTACAGCAGCGTTCCGGCTTCGGGGGCTTCAAAATCCATAGTGGCCTTGTCGGTTTCTATTTCGGCCAGCAGGTCGCCGTTTTTAAGCGTATCGCCTACTTGCTTGTGCCATTTCACAATGGTTCCCTCAGTCATGGTATCGCTCAAGAGCGGCATCTGGATCAGCGTGGCTTTTATGTTTGCGGCGGCTTTCAGTGTTTCGGCGGGTTTGGTTGGTGGCTGCGACACGGCTTCCGGCTTGGTATTGGGCGGCGGCGTGGCAGCCGGTTGGGGAGCGGCCGGCTTTTCGGCCGCGCCGCCGGTTTTGCCTTCCAGCAATGCCTTGAAATCCTCGCCGGGCTTTCCCACCACGGCAATCAGGCCGTCAATCGGGATGTTTTTTTCGGCGGTGATATAAAGCAGCGTGCCTTCGTTATACGATTCAAGTTCCATGGTGGCCTTATCCGTCTCCACTTCGGCAAGGATGTCGCCGGTTTTGATGACATCGCCCACTTTTTTGAGCCAGTTTCCAATGACACCCTCTTCCATGGTGTCACTCATTTTGGGCATACGGATTGCTTCAGCCATTGTCTTGCAATGAAATTATGGATGGATAGGAATGAAAACCAAATATAAGCCATAAAGCCCAGCAACGGAAAAAACGTTTCCGGCTTTGCGCATACTGCTGCAAAAGGGGTGGGTTTGGGCTTTTTAAAACTGGAAGTCCCGCCGAAGGCAGGAGATACTATTTTGGAAAGGTAGCCGGACTTTCCAAGTCCGGCGAGGCGGACACACAAATTCCTTTCCCCGGATTTCAAATCACCGACCCAGCCAGACCGACCTGTGGGGTTTTTAAAACCTCACACGTTTACTGATGCCGCCTCAATCCTCTTCCTCGTGCTTGAAGCTGAAAAGCGTGTCGTCGAGTTCGAGCCGGTCGGCTCTGCAATCCTTTACAAAGCGGCTGATGACATTGGGCGTGATTTCGTCCACGTTCAGGCAGGCTTCCAACGCCACGCCGTAGTCGAATTCCGGATCCAGATGCACGTATTCCTGCACTTTCACTTCCTCGCTCTCCTCCAGTTCGTCCATCAGTTCGGCCTTGAAAAGCTCAATCTCCTCCCATTTTTCCTCGGGCAGGTGGCTGTTCATGTCTTCCTCCTCCTCCATACTGATGCGGTTGTATTCGGGATACCGCTCGCAAGCCTTGTCTTCGGCCATTTCATAAAGCAGGCTCATGTGGTGCAGGCGCAGCGTGTACAATACAGAATCGAAAACCACTTCCGCGCCTTCATATTCGCCTACAAACAGGAAATGCGCGAATTCCTCACCCTGGGGTTCTTGGTCGTTGAGGATGTACGGTTGTCCGGCTTCGGCGCACAATTGCTTGATGCGGGCTACTTCGGTGGGCTGCAGCCCGATGTTGGTTGAATCAGACATGGTTGGGGGCGTTTTTTGGTTTGTAAGGTGCGCAAAGTTAAAAAAATACCGGGCCGGTTTAGAAGTTTTTTGCCAGATGCCACATCGCAAGGGAGCGGGTTTTTTGGCTCCCCCATCGGGGATTGGGGTCTGTACGTCTATTTCAGCTTCACGCGCGTGGCCCCGTAGCCGAATTTTTCCTTTTGTGCATCTTCAAAATAACCCACGTGCGGGTGCTTGCCCAGCCGCCGGTGCAGTTCGGTGCGCAAGGTGCCGCTGCCCAAGCCGTGGATGAACGTGATTTCGGGCATCCCGAAAGCAATGGCATTGTCGAGGTTTTTCTCAAAGGCTTGCAACTGGATTTGCAACATTTCGGCATTGGCCAGGCCAATCAGGTCGGTGGTCAGTTTTTCGATGTGCAAGTCCACCTCGGCGGCGGGCTTGGCAACGGCGGGGGTTTGGGCTTTCCGGGAGATACTATTTTCGGCGTTGCCTTCCCAGCTTTCCATGATTTTTTGCGGCTGGATGTCAACCGGCTGCTCGGTTTCCTTGTCCAACTGAAACAGGTAGGCTTCCTTGTCGAGCAGCGGGGCTTTGGCCTTCGCCTTGAAAAACACATTGGCCCGGAACCGCGTGCGATACGTGACGGGCGGACGCAGCACCGCCGCATTCTCGCGGAAAAACAGCACCTGCAACACAAAAACACCCCATTTCTCAAAATTCTGCGTGTTGTAATCGCCCACCTTCACCGATGCCCGTCGCGCCACCACGCCACCGCGCAAGGCTTGGTGGCGGCCTTCATGTTCGTTGCCGAGCGTATAGGGCAAGTCGAAATCGGTGTTGTTTACAATGTGCAGCACCAGCAACACATCGTTGACGGGCACAAAGGCCAGGAAAATGCCGCGTTCGGCAATGGCTTCGCGGCCACTGCGCGGGGTGGGGGTTTGGCTGTTTTCAGGGATACTATTTTTGCGGAGCCGCGCCTCATCCGGCGATACAACCACGAGTTCGGAACGCAGCACCGGAATCGCAAA
>JANPIL010000464.1:0-2965 GCA_031424975.1 Sphingobacteriales bacterium | reverse complement strand
CGCCGAGGCTCCATCGCCCTTGACGAGGATGGCTTTCTCGGCATTGCCCACATTGGTGATGACAATCGCGGGCAGCCCGTCTTTGATGAATGCCAGCGGCAGCAAATCGGCATCGGCGGTGGCCGCTTCCACGCGCACCGCACCGGGCCGCACGTAGCGGTAATACTGCTTGGAAACGTAATACCGCTTGCTTTTGCCGCCCTTGCTGTCCATCAGCGAATATTCGTCCAGGTTGCCCGTACTCAGGCTCCAAAACACCCAAGCCGACGCATTGCCAAACCGCAGTGACGTGTACATAGCCTTGGCCAGCGCAATCGCGCCTTCGTTGGTGTTCTTGTAGCCCGATGTCTCGGTCATCCACAAGGGCAGGTTGTAGGGCTTGCCCCAGCTTGCCATGGTTTGCCAGGTCGCCGCATCGGTCGAGGCCGGGGCTATGCCGTCGAGGGCGTAGCCGTGCGTGGCCACTATGCCCACATACGAGCGGGCTTCGGCATCTTCGAGCGTGGGCAGGGTCATGCCTTTCACGCCATCGAGCCAGCCCACATCCTCGGGCAAAAACAATTTGGTGGCGATGCCCTCCTTCTTGAATCGCCTGCCCACCACCTTCATCACGTCGCGCAGGGCTTCGCCGTCATACACGCACGATTGGTAAAATTGCGAAAAACGCGGCTCGTTCTGGACGCTGAGGCCGTACAGGTCCACCCCGATTTCGCGCTTGAAAATGCGGCAGTAGGCCACGCACATCTCGGCAAATTCGGCGTAGTTCTCCACCTTGAGCTGGTTGCTGGCCGTGGTGGGGTTCTTGTTGTAGGGCGGTGCCGAGTTATTGGGCGTTCCGTTGTCAATGCGGTTGTTCCATTTCATCCACGGAGCCGGACTCCAGACCGAGACAATGAACGTTTCAACACCCGCCACCCGCAGCGCCTTCAGGTGCGGCACCCTGTCCATGAACGGCGCGTGGTGGCCCGGCACCGGTTTGTCCAGGTTGTAGGCGGCCAGGTCGGTCACGTCGGGGTCGGCGTTGTCGTTGGTTATTTCAAACGAGGTGGGCAGTTCGTCGCGGATGATGGTGCAGCCCAGATCGGTGACCAAATCGCTCACGAACCGGGGGCTGGTAAACGGCCCGCCAGACCAGTACACATCCTGCGCGCCAAAGCCGCCGAAGCCGTCCATGGTCTGGTACGTTTTGGCGGCATCCAGCGTCACCTCCACCGGCGTGGGGCTGGCGGGTGCGGGGGTTGGGATGGTGCCGCTCTTTTTACAGGCAACCAAGCTGCAGGCCGTTGCGGCAAGCAGCGATGCTATCAGTCGAGTAGTCATTCGGCAAAATACGTCATTCGGCACGTACGCCGCCAGCCAAAACCATCCAGACCCACCCAGCCGCAAACCTTTGGTACGGGATATTGCGCACGGAAGCGGATTGGCTTGCACCGCCCAAATGAAAATCTCAGGATTTTCCGTTCCAAACAAAAAGCAGGTTTGGCGTTTCCAAAAGATACTATTTTGTGATTCAGCCAAAAAGTGGCGGACTTAAAACCGGCTACGGCAACCATCAGCCCAGAAGCGGACAGGCGGGTTTGGCCTTTCCGAAACATACTATTTTTTCACGCAAAAAGACAACTTCCGGGAAAATTCCATACTTTCGGGAGTTACCCCACTACACGCAAAAAACATACCTTAAACCTTTCCTTAACACACCGTCCATGTCATCCGCCAAAATCATTTTCTCCGGTTTGTGCCTTGCCTGTCTCACCGGCCTATTCTTGTTCATGTCCGCCTCCCGCCCGCAACAGATCCTTAACCTGCCGGTGGCGAAAACGAATGCCCAGCGCGTGGCCGACATCCAAGTGCCCGAAGGCTACACCGTTGAGGTGGCCGCCAGCCCGGACTTGGTGGACTACCCCATGTTTTCGATGGTGGACGAAACCGGGCGGATGTTCGTATTCGAATCAATCGGGCACGTGTACACGAAAACCCAGGATGCGCTTGACAACCCGCAATTCCGCATCAACCTGCTGGAAGACAAAAACGGCGATGGCGTGTACGACAAAAGCACTATTTTCGCCGACAAGATAGGCTTTCCGCAGGGCGGCGTATTTTACAAGGGAAGCCTTTACGCCACTTCCGCCCCCGACCTGCTCAAACTCACCGACACCGACAACGACGGCGTGGCCGACAAGCGCGAAGTGATCCTGACCGGCTGGGCACTCAACGTGAACGCCAACAGCCTCATCGGGCCGTTTCTGGGGCCTGACGGCTGGCTTTATCTCACCAGCGCCATCAACGGGTTTGATGTGACCACCAAAGAGGGCAAGCGGCTCAAGGGCGGAACCTCGCGCATCTGGCGCGTGCGCACGGACGGCTCGGGCCTGGAATGGATTTCGGCGGGCGGCATGAATAACCCCGTCGAACTGACATTCACCGAAGCCTCCGAACCCATCGGCACCGAAACCTACTTCACCGACCCGCAAGCCGGCCAACGCGACGCGCTGGTGTACTGGACCGAAGGCGGCGTGTATCCAAAACCCAACAACAACATTGCCCGCGACAGCCTGGTGCGCACCGGCGAACTGATGCCGGTGGTTTCCAAGTATTCGCGCGTGGCCCCGTCGGGCATTGGCCGCTACCGGGGCACGGCCCTGGGAGCCGGTTTCAAGGACAACCTGTTCAGTGCGCAGTTCAACACGCACCGGGTGCTGCGCCACAAACTGTTCCGCGACGGGGCTTCGTTCCGCACCGAAGACGAGGTTTTTTTCTCTTCCAAGGATGAGGATTTCCACCCGACCGATGTGCTGGAAGATGCCGATGGCAGCCTTCTGGTGGTGGAAACGGGCGGCTGGTTCATCCAAGGCTGCCCGCTGTCGCAGGTGTCCAAGCCCGACTTGCAGGGAGCCATTTACCGGGTGCGCCGCAAGGCCGCCGCCAAAATGGCCGACCCTTACGGCAATCTGATTCAATGGGCTTC
>JANPIL010000463.1:0-3906 GCA_031424975.1 Sphingobacteriales bacterium | reverse complement strand
GCGGTGCAGTTTGCGGGCGTGCAAACCGCCAGCGAAATTGCCGTCTGGCACTGCCAAGCCCGGCTGTTTGTGCAGCATTCCATGGTCAACCCTGACAACGGCGATTCGGAAGGCACGCCCAACACCATTCTGGAGGCTTCGGCGGCGGGCCTGCCCATTGTCAGTACGCGTCACGCGGGCATCAAGGATGCGGTGGCGCACGGCATCACGGGTTTTTTGACTGCCGAGGGCGATGTGGAGGCAATGGCCGGCCACATCAGCACATTGCTCCAAAGCCCGGCATTGGCGGGCGAGATGGGGCGGCAAGGCCGCGCAAAAATGATCCGCGAATACGACATGGATTTGCAAATCGGAAAGCTGCGCGAAGTGCTGACCCGGGAGCCTCCCCCAACCCCCTCCGAAGGAGAGGGCTTTTGACAAAAGGGGTTTGGGCTTTCCGGAAGATACTGTTTCCAATAACCGCCGCTTGCCTCTGGCGAGTGGCAACTGTCCGCCCGTGAAACTGGGCGGGCGGCCTCTGGCCGAAGCCGTATTGGAAAAACCGACACCAAGGCGGGCAGACAACAAACCATTGTTTGCCAACCGGCGATATTTTTAGCGAAGACTAACAGAAAATGACACAAATCCATTCGCCGCTTACCGGCAACACCGACGTGAAACTGGTCCAGTCGCTGAATGTGCGCACCATTGAAGCGCACTATCTGGCGGATGTGAATATGGATGTTCGGCGTTTTTTCACCGGTTTGGCCACTGTAGAAATCTATGAATGCCTGACTTCGGGCCTGCGGTTTTATTATCCGTTCACCTTGGCGGGCGACGGCGGTTTCTATGCCCAGCTTTCGGTCAATTACCGGGGCTACTATTCGCCTTGGAAATGGGAACACGAAACCGTGTATGGACACGTGACAAAAGGCATGGATGTGCTGGAAATCGGTTGCGGAAACGGGTATTTTCTGCAAAAACTGCAACAGAACGGCAGCCGGCCCGTGGGCTTGGAACTGAACGAGAAGGCCGTGGAATACGGGCGGCAGCACGGCTTGCCGATTCTCAACGAAAGCCTGTCCGTCCACGCCGCCAACAATCCTGGCAAGTACGACATGGTGTGCGCCTTCCAGGTTTTCGAGCACGTGACCGATTTGAGGCAAATGCTGGAACAAGCCGTGGCGTGTTTGAAAAAAGGCGGAATCTTGGCCATTGGCGTGCCCAACAACGACGCGTACATTTTCAAAAACGACCTGTACCACACGCTGAACCTGCCGCCGCACCACACGCTGCTTTGGTCGCCGGGGTCGCTGGGTTACCTGCCACGGCTTTTCAACTTACAAACCATCGGCATCCTGACCGAACCGGCGCATAAAATCCACAAAAGCGCAACGTACCGGCTGCTTTTGAGGAACTTGCTGAAAAACAGGCTGCTTGCCGATGGCCTTCACGCCCTGTCGCGGGTGGTGGTGAAAAACCTGCCCGTATTCAACGATGGCGCGGCGGTGGTCGGGATGTTCCGGAAAGAGTAGGGGAGGTTTGGGGTTTTTGAAACATACTATTTTTTTTGTCATTCCGAGGCACGAGGAATCCGGCGGTTGTGAACTTTGGCAGAGTTCCGAACTCTGCCAAAGTTGCCCGCAAGTGAAAGCCCGATTCCTCGTTCCTCGGAATGACAAGCGGGTTTGGCCTTTTTGAAACATACTATTTTCCGGCTTTCCGGCCAACATCCATCCCCGACATCCGCCAATGGGCATCATCATCCGACAGAGTTTCAAGGCCAGCTTGGTGGCCTACGTGGGCGTGGGCATCGGGATTGTGAACCAACTGTTCGTGTCCACCAAGTACCTGTCCGTCGAGCAGATGGCCTTGTCGCGGTTGCTTTTGGAAAACAGCATCCTGTTTGCCGCGCTGGCACATTTGGGCACGCCGTTCATCGCCGACAAGTTTTTTGCCCGCTTCCGCAACGAAGACCAAAAGCACGAGGGTTTCATGGTGTTCCTGCTGCTGTATCCGCTGCTCGGGTTGGCGGTGTTCACGCTGCTATACCTGGGTTTCCAGCAAACCATTGCCGGGTATTTTGCCAAGGAGTCGCCGATGATTGTCAAATACCATTTCCTGAGCATCCCGCTCACGTTTTTCTGGGTTTACCTCACCGTTCTGGAAGTGTACAGCCGCAACCACGCCCGCATCACAGTGCCCACGATGGTGCGCGAGATGTACCTGAAAATTGCGAATGTGCTGCTGATTGTCATTTTCGCGCTGGGCTGGATTGATTTCCGGCTGCTGCTTTATCTGGTGGTGGCCTCGTACGGTGTGGGCGTGGTGGTGCTGTTACTGTACATCAAAAATCTGGGCAAGTTGTTTGTCCGGTTCAACCCGGCGCTTTTCCGTGGCCCGTTTTTCGGGCAGATGGCGGCTTTCGGGCTATTCATCGTGTTAGGCGGGCTGGGGCAGAACCTTGTGCTGTTCGTGGACCGGGTGATGCTGGCGGGCGAGAGCGGCCTGAAAGACGCGGGCATTTTCATCATTGCCACCTACATTGCGGGCATCATCGAGATTCCCAAAAAAACCATTACCCAGATTTCCATTCCCATCCTGTCGGCGGCCATCCAGCGGCAGGACACGGACAAGATGGCCGAACTCTACCGCAAAACCGCCCTGAACCAAGCCATTATCGGCTGTCTGGTTTTTCTGGGCATCTGGTGCAATATTGACGAGATTTTTAGCCTGCTGCCCAAAAAAGACATTTACAGCGAAGGCAAATATGTGGTGCTGTGCCTGTGCCTGGCCAAACTGTTTGATATGTCCACCGGGCTGAATGCCGAGATTCTCTTGTATTCGGCGTATTACCGCGTGGTTACGGTTTTTGTGCTGGTGATGGCTATTTTCAGCATTGCCGCCAACAAACTGCTGATTCCGGCGTACAGCTACAATGGCGCGGCCTTGGCCACTTCAATCACTACGCTGGTGTATTGCGCCTCACGGGTGTGGTACGTGTACCGCAAATTCGGCATCCAGCCGTTCACTGTCCAAACCTTGTGGGTGGTACTGATGGCGGCGGCCACGTTTTTGGCCGTGGCGTTTATCCCGTTTCCGGCTGGCAACCTGGTGCAAACGTTGTTTTCGCTGGCCGTCCGTTCGGTGCTGATTGCCACCATCTTCGGTTTTTTGGTTGTGCGTTTCAACGTATCGGAAGATGTGGGAAACCTGCTGGCGGGCTTGCGCCGGAGGCTGCCTTTTGGCCTGGGAAAATGATGGGGTGCGGTAGCGGGACTTTCCAAGTCCCGCATTACGGACGAAAATAGTATCTATCAAAAAGACTAAACTTAACCCATGACCGGTTCAAGTCAGGACGCTTGATCTGGTTTTGGCTGCTGGTGAAAACACCGACAACGGGAAGGGTGTTTTTGAGCTTTAAGATTTCAACCAATACGAACACGCCGAGATAGGAATCTCGGCACATGGGTGGCACGAGGTAAGAACCTCGCGCCAGTGGGTACTTGAAAAATAGTATCTTTCCAAAACCCCAAACCCCTTTGCCTCTGTGGACTATGGACGGTTGACCGTGGACCGATGCTACCAGCCGCTGGCCAGCACCTCGGCAATGTGCATGGTTTTGATGGGCAGCTTGTTTTTCTTGATATACGCATCCAAGTGCATCAGGCACGAATAGTCGGTCGAGATCAGGTATTCGGCTCCGGTGGCCAGTGCGTCCTGCACTTTCTGCTCGCCCATGCCCACCGAAATGGCTTGGAACTTTACGGCAAACGTGCCGCCAAAGCCGCAGCAGGTGCTGCCCTCCTTCAGTTCGCGCAGCCTCAAACCTTCCACATTTTGCAGCAGTTGGCGGGGCGCATCCTTGATCTGGCATTCGCGCAGGGCACTGCACGAATCGTGGTAAGTGGCGAGTCCGGGCAGTTT
>JANPIL010000462.1:0-11484 GCA_031424975.1 Sphingobacteriales bacterium | reverse complement strand
CGGTGAAATGTTTCCTCAAGGTCGGGATATAGTCTTCCCCGGTGCGCATACACAATAAATCGGCCCCGCTGTCTTTGAAAATTGCCTGTGTACCGGCCAATTGGTTGGTGTGCGAGGTTTGGTGTTTTTGGCGGATACTATTTCGGAACGTGGGCAGCCACGCCGTTTTTCCGGTTTCCGCATCCCGTACCGGCAGCCAGCCGACGCTGGGCATCCGCGCTTCAAGAATGTCCGAAACGTGCATCCCGATTACTTCGTGGCGCGCCGCCGACAGTTGCAGGACTTGCCGGTAATCGCCGGTCAGGAAATCGGAAAAAACACAAAAAATGCTTTTTTGGCGCACCATGCGCATGGCAAACTGCAACGCCGCCGCCAAATTGGTTTTGCGGCCCGCCGTTTGGGTTGCCAGCATATCGCGCACCAGCCGCAGCACGTGGGCGTGGCCTTTGGCGGGCGGCACAAAATGCTCGATCCGGTCGCTGAACAGGATCAAGCCAGTTTGGTCGCCGTTTTGGTGCGCCGCCAAGGCCAGCACCGCCGCCAGTTCGTGCGCCAAATCGCGCTTGGTCTGGCTGGTAGTGCCGAATTGCATGGATGCACTCACATCCACGAGCAGCAGCAGGTTCAGGGCGCGTTCCTCTTGGAATATCTTTATGTGCGGTGCCTGGTAGCGGGCCGTCACGTTCCAGTCAATGGCCCGCACATCGTCGCCAAACTCGTATTTGCGTATACCGTTGAAAATCATGCCTTTGCCTCGGAAATGGCTGTGGTACTGGCCCGCCAGCAAATGCCCGGAAACGTGCCTGGCACGGAAGGCGAGTTTTTGCACTTTTTTAAGCAGGTCGGTGGTTTCCATATCTTTTTGATGGTTTCACCGGGTATCGCCCGGTGTTGGTGTCTGTCGCCTTTTCAGGACTTTTAAACAGATTATTGCATGATTCCTAATTATTTTCGATATATCTGCGCAAGTTGAGGGCCTATTTTAATCTTCTTTTTAACCAATTAGTTGAATCAGGTTTAGGATGAAATTGCTTGAATTTAAATGTCGTATTTATCTGGCGACCGTTATTCCTGTCAACTACAGGGTTTTTGTTTTGTGTAACAGTAAAAGTCGAATCATTGATTACCATTCCTTTTGATTCTATAATTCCGATTAAAATAGGTGCGCCCCCACTGGACAATATTGCAGCAGTTTGGATTGTCATATCCCCAGAGGCATCAATCTTGAACATTCCCCATCCATGATCCAGCCTTTTATAAGTCATTAGCTCTCTGGATGATAGGCTCTCCAAATGCTTTTTTAAACTTGCTTCACCTCCTGAAAAACTGCCCATGTTGAGGATGCTCCCGTCAGCATATGGAAAATAAATATCCATTTTAATCTTCTGACTCGAATCAATGTATTCGCAATAGTAATATCCATGTGTTTTTAATATCGAAGAAACATTTGAATTGTTGTTGTTATCTATCGTCAAAGATTTTAAGTCATATATACGACATCCAACCAGCATAGACAAAAGGCTAATAATCACAAAAAGATATTTTTTTAGCATTTTCATTGAAGCATAATAACGTTAGGATATATATTATAGTTGCTATCGATTGATAATCAGTTAGTTAATGACTTACTTAAAGCCGAATTTGCATTCGTGCAATGCACGCTCTCTGTTTGTTTTGACAATAAGGGGTTTTAAGTTGCGAGAAGATACTCTTTTCCGGGTTTGGTTTTATTGAAAAGATTTACAACTTGTTGATTATCAGTATATAACAACTATATTGATAATTGGAGAGCTACATACAACCAGATTTTCAGAATAATTTCATCCAAAATTTCCCTTTTCGTCAAAAGCATTCATATTTCACTGTCCTTCTGGAAGAATCTCGGTACAATTCCGGCGGCTTCCAGAACCGGGCGTGTCACAGTTTGCCACAAGGTTCTTCCAGAAGGACAAAACGGGGTCTGAAAATAGTATCTTTTTCAACGCCCGAACCTGCCCGAAGGAATAATTCCAGCCAACCACATTTGTCTGCTCTTTGAAACCCTCCACCGTGGTTTGTGGCACACAAGATATGACGTGTCATGGTAGAAAGTCTGTGTGCCACAGGCTATGGTACTTAAATAGTTGTATCTGTTCAAAAAGAAACCATTAAGCGTTGAAAATGATATTCAACAACTTTCTTTTGTCGTTTTTGTAAGTCTCAATCATCCCTGCATTTTGAGCGGCAAATTCTTGGAGAAGATTGTTACTTTGCTTGGATATCAATGTTTTCTTAGTTTTTGCATTTAAGTCCAGTCCTTTGATGGTTTGAATGAGTCCATCGGGAAAATGCCACCACCCTAAAAAAAGTGTTTTTATAGTTGCCCGGTCTAAAGCTTTGTCCAAACAAACAGGACAAGCAATTTTCAAGGTTTTTGTGTGGTTAGTGACAATAAAAAAACTCACTACCTCGCATATTTGAATTGCATCCAGATGTTGCGAATTGCTATTGCAAACTGGACAGGGTAGATTTTCTATCAAATCAATATAAAAATGAATTTGCTCATCTGTAAGCGGATTCAATTGAATAGAAATTCCTTCTGATACATTTTTAGAAATTCCACGCATTCTTAACTCTTTTTGAAGAATCTCAACGGCTTCTGGCCGCAAATTCGCCACTTCTTTGGTTGCCAATTGGATTAGTTTTTCATCGGAAAAACTGGCGTAATTTTTCTCTAAATCAGCTATATCAAACATCGTACAGGTTTTTGAGTTTCAAAAGATACTATTTTGCCGCCATCTTTGCGCAAGCTGAAGCGTGCGCTACCGTTTACGGCATCGGCACGGCGTTTACGATTTCCCGGATAATATCATCGGCGGTCACGTTTTCGGCTTGGGCTTCGTAGCTCAGGCCGATGCGGTGGCGCAGCACTTCGGCACACACGGCGCGCACGTCTTCGGGTGTGGCGTAGGCGCGTTGCTGCAGGAAAGCGTGGGCTTTGGCGGCGGTGGTCAGGCCGATGCTGCCGCGCGGTGAGGCACCGAAACTGAGCAGTGGCTTTAGTTTTGCCAGTTTGCCGGTTTCCGGCTGGCGCGTGGCAAAAACCAAGTTCAGGATATAATCCTCCACCTGCGCGTCCATGTAAATTTCCTTCACCGTTTGGCGGGCCTGTAAAATCTGGGCGGGCTTCATCACCGGTTCAACTTTTTGGTTGGCAGGCTGTTGGTTCTGGCGGATGATGTTCCGTTCGTCTTCCTTGCTCGGATAGCTGATGATGACTTTGAGCAGGAAGCGGTCGGCCTGGGCTTCAGGCAGCGGATACGTGCCGCCCTGTTCAATCGGGTTTTGGGTGGCCAATACCAGAAACGGATCATCGAGCGGAAACGTTTGGTCGCCGAGGGTGACTTGCCGCTCGGCCATGGCTTCGAGCAACGCCGATTGCACTTTTTCGGGGGCACGGTTTATTTCGTCGGCCAGCACGAAGTTGGCGAAAACGGGGCCTTTCTTGGGCAGGAACTCGTTTTGCGCCAGATTGTAAATCATTGTTCCCACAACATCGGCAGGTAGCAAATCGGGCGTGAACTGGATGCGGCTGAATTTCACATCAACCGCTGCCGCCAAGGTCTTGATTGCCAGTGTCTTGGCCAAACCCGGCACGCCTTCCAGCAGGATATGTCCGCCGCTGAGCAAACCGATGAGTAGCTTTTCCACCATGTTCGCCTGCCCGACGATTACCTTGTTCACTTCGGCGGTGAGCATGGCAAGCCAGCGGCTTTGCTCTTGTATTTTTTCCTCAATCTCGGTTGTCGGGCTGGGCATGGGTGGGTTTGGCGTTTCTGGAAGATACTATTTTGGAACGCTGGTGTCACAGGCCGGTGAGGTTTTTGAAACCTCACAGGTCTGGGTGCGCTGTGGCAAGATAGGGGAAATTTATTTTTCCGGCGGCACGTTTGAATCGCGGGAATAGCCGTAATTTTGCGGATTGTGGAAAGCGAAACGATGTTGGTTGGAAATTGTTCGCCTGCGCGGCTGTAAAATAACATCCTTTGAAAGGGCAAAAACTGCTCATTGACTTTGCATATTGCTTACAATTGTTACCAACAGAAAACACTATTTGACAGATGGCGAAAAAGAAATTTGATTCTATGCCTAGTTATGATGAGTTGATTATTCCAACTCTGAAAGCGTTGAAATATCTTGGAGGTTCGGGAACAATTGATGAAATCAATGAAAATGTATATAGAATTGCAAATCTACCCGACGAAATATTAAAGGTATTACACGGTGATAATGGTTTGGGGTCTGAAATAGACTATCGGCTAGCTTGGTCAAGAACGTATCTAAAAAAGTTTGGCTTGGTTGAAAATTCTTCGAGGGGTATTTGGATTTTATTGAAGGCTGATATTGAGCCGGACAAGATTGACTACCGCACAATCGTCAGGAAGGTCAAAGAATCCGTAAAGCAAAATAATAAGCCTCCAGAGGATTTTGAAGCGACAGATCAAGTAGAAAGTGTTGTCCATTGGAAAGAAAAACTCTTAGATACACTTCTGCAAATTCCTCCCGACGCTTTTGAAAGACTAGCACAACGTATATTACGAGAAAGTGGCTTCGTTCAAGTTGAAGTGACGGGTAAATCTGGGGACGGTGGAATAGATGGAAAAGGTATAGTGAAAATAAGTGGATTTCTTAGCTTTCATGTTATTTTTCAATGTAAGCGTTACAAAAGGTCTGTTTCTCCTAGTGAAGTGAGAGATTTCAGAGGGGCGATGCAAGGAAGAGCAGACAAAGGACTTTTAATCACAACAGGAACGTTTACTAGAGACGCAATTAAAGAAGCAACACGCGATGGTGCACCACCTATTGATTTGATTGATGGCGAATTGCTTTGTGATAAACTAAAGGAATTCAAACTTGGGATTTCTACCGAACTTATCGAACACATACAAATAAATGCCGACTGGTTTTCCCAGTTATAGATACAGGCTGACACGTTAGAGCGGTATCTTTTTAAAGGCCGAAATCCTCGTTAATTTGCAATAAAACAACTTGTCAACACACCGGAAAAAATGTCATTAACACAAGAAATACAGAAACGCCGCACGTTTGCCATCATATCCCACCCGGATGCGGGCAAAACTACCCTGACCGAAAAATGCCTGCTGTTCGGCGGGGCGATACAGACGGCGGGGGCGGTGAAATCGAACAAGATTAAAAAAGGCGCGGCATCGGATTTCATGGATATTGAGCGGCAACGCGGCATTTCGGTGGCGACATCGGTGATGACTTTCGACTACAACAACTGCAAAGTCAACCTGCTGGATACGCCCGGCCACAAGGATTTTGCCGAAGATACCTACCGCACGCTGACCGCCGTGGACAGCGTGATCCTGGTGATTGACTGCGTGAAAGGCGTGGAGGAACAGACCGAACGGCTGATGGAAGTGTGCCGGATGCGCGACACGCCGGTGATTATTTTCATCAACAAGATGGACCGGCCCGGCCGTCCGCCGTTTGACCTGCTCGACGAACTGGAACAGAAACTGCACATCAGCACGCGGCCGCTGACGTGGCCGATTGGCATGGGCAGCGATTTCCAGGGCGTGTATAACCTGTACGAAAAAAGCCTGTACCTGTTCAGCGCCAACAAGACGAAGATTTCGAGTGATATTGTAGCCGTCAAAGGCTTGGACGACAGCCAGTTGGATGCAACCGTGGGCGAACGCGCCGCCAAGCAACTGCGCGAAGATGTGGAACTGATTGAAGGCGTGTATGAGCCGTTCAACACCGATTTGTACCGCTCCGGGCTGCTGGCCCCGGTGTTTTTCGGCAGTGCGCTGAACAATTTCGGCGTGAAGGAACTGCTGGATTCGTTCACGACCATCGCGCCGTTCCCGCACGAACGCGAAGCCACCGAACGGGTGGTGAAGCCGGATGAAAACAAGTTTTCGGGCTTCATTTTCAAAATCCACGCCAACCTGGATCCGCGCCACCGCGACCGGATTGCGTTTTTGCGCGTGTGTTCGGGCCGGTTTGAACGCAACAAGTTTTTCCACCACGTGCGGCTCGACAAGAACTTCCGGTTTTCCAACCCGTACGCATTTATGGCGCAGGACAAGGAAGTGATTGAAGAGGCGTTTCCGGGCGATGTGATCGGGTTGTACGACACGGGCAATTTCAAGATCGGCGACACGCTGACCGAAGGCGAAAGTTTGCTGTTCAAAGGGATTCCGAGTTTTTCGCCGGAGATTTTCCGCGAGGTCATCAACAAGGATCCATTGAAAACCAAGCAGTTGGAAAAAGGCGTGCAGCAACTCACCGACGAGGGCGTGGCGCAATTGTTCATGCAGCAGCCGGGCAACCGCAAGATTATCGGTACGGTGGGCGAACTGCAATTCGATGTGATCCAGCACCGGCTGGAACACGAATACGGCGCGTCGTGCCGGTTTGTGCCGATGAATGTGTACAAGGCTTGCTGGCTCACGGCTGAGAACCAGGAACTGATAGACACGTTTTGCCGCATCAAAACCAAGGATATCGCCTTTGACAAGGACGGCAACCGCGTGTACATGGCCGAAACCGAATGGATGCTGAACATGACCATCCGCAACAACCCCGAAATCCAGTTCCACTTCATCTCCGAGTTCGAGACGACCGAACACATGGTGCGGTAAGGTTTCGCGCACCGGAAACGCCAAACCGGTTCCGACCGGAAAATGAGGCGATGGCTCGGCAATGCCGGGAATGTTGCACATTGCGCCCCGAAGAAGCCATTCCGGTTACCGGCCAAGCCGCTTTCCGAAATCCCGATAAGAAAATGCGCCGCTACCTGTTCATTTTTTCCAGGATATACCTGCCCATGCTGCTGTTTGGCGGTTCGCTGCTGTTCGGTACGCTGGGCTACGTGGCTATTGAGCGTTTCCCGTGGCTTGACGCACTGTACATGACCGTCATCGCATTGTCAACCGTTGGGTTCATGGAAGTGCATCCGCTCACGGAGGCGGGCCGGGTGTTCACCATTTTCCTGATTTTGTTCAACATCGGCATTTTCACGTATTTCATCACCGTTGTCAGCCGGTTCGTGTTCGACGGCGAATTCATTGACTCCTACAAATCGTTCAAAATGAAAGAAGCCCTGAATGGACTCAACAACCACGTGATCATTTGCGGGTTCGGGCGCAACGGACGCGAAGCCGCCACGGTGCTGAAAAAGAACGGGGTTCCGTTTGTGGTTGTGGAACAAAACATGGGAAAATTTGAGGAGGCCGATTTTCCGGCCTCCCACCGCCTCATTGCCGATGCCACTAAAGATGAGGCGCTGCTGGAAGCGGGCATCGGGCGCGCCAAAGCCATGATTTGCGCCCTGCCGGAAGATGCCGACAATGTGTTTGTGGTGCTGACCGCCCGCGAACTCAACCGCAGCATCACAATCATCAGCCGGGCTTCGGAATACACGAGTGTGCGCAAACTCAAGATTGCCGGAGCCAACAACGTGATCATGCCCGACAGCATTGGCGGGGCGCACATGGCCATGCTCACGCTCATGCCCGATGTGAAGGAATTCATTGACCTGATGGGGACGCAGGTAAGCGAGGGTTTCCAGATTGCCGAACTGACCGTGGCACACCGCATGGACTTGCAAACACTGGATGCGTGGCATACCACCGGAGCCACGGTGCTGGGAATCAAGTTGCTCAACAACGAATATATGTTGAATCCGCCGCCAAGAACGGTTCTGCAACCCGGCGACCGGCTGATTCTGATGGGCTCCAAAGTGCAGATCGGGCAGGTGGATAGGGCGGTTGGCTGAAACGCGCCCCCACGGGCATAGTTAGCCACACCGTTTGTGAAGGCAACGGGTTTGTTAAGTTTCGGTGAAATTTTTCCGGGTGGAAAGTGCCTTGGCAGGGCGGTAGGCCATCGTGTGTTACCAAATTGTTACGTTGGCGGATAATCCGAAACAAATTGATTGTCAGGGAGTTCTGTACATAACAATTTAACCCCTTACACATATGAATATTGTAGAGACTGCCGTGAGCAACGGCTCGTTTAACACATTGGTGGCCGCTGTAAAAGCAGCCGGTTTGGTCGAAACCCTCAGCGGTACCGGCCCATTCACGGTGTTCGCCCCCGTTGACAGTGCCTTCGCTGCGTTGCCCGCCGGTACGGTAGAAAGCCTGGTGAAGCCTGAGAACAAGGCGCAACTGACCGGCATCCTGACCTACCACGTGGTGGCTGGCAAGGTGATGTCGTCCGATTTGTCGGATGGCATGACGGCCAAGACCGTGAACGGTCAGGAGATTACCATCCACATTACCGATGGCAAAGTGATGGTGAACGGTGCCCAAGTGGTGACCGCCGATGTGGAAACCGACAACGGCGTAATCCACGTGATTGACCAAGTGATCCTGCCCAGCTAAATTAGCTGATTGTTTGGCCGCCAAGAAAAGGCACGGGCTTCGGCCCGTGCCTTTTTGCGTTTCAATTGAATCCAGTTTTCAAGGGGCGGGTTTTTGCTTTTCAAAAGATACTATTTTAAGTTTGGCGGTATTCCGCCAAAACCCGATTCCCTGATACCATGCCCATGCTCCAATCCTGGCGTTGGTTCGGCCCCGCCGATCCCGTTTCACTCTCCGACATCCGCCAGGCCGGGGCGGTTGGCATCGTCACCGCCCTGCACCACGTGCCGAATGGCGGAGTCTGGACGGTAGTGGAAATTGAAAAGCGCAAGGCCGAAATCGAGCAGGCCGGGCTGGTGTGGGCGGTAGCGGAGAGTGTGCCAATACACGAACACATTAAGCGCGGCGAGCCGGACCGCCAGCGGTTCATCGACAACTACAAGGAGTGCCTCCGCAACCTGTCGGCTTGCGGCATCCGCACGGTCTGCTACAATTTCATGCCCGTACTGGACTGGACGCGCACCGATTTGACTTATGTGGTGGCCGACGGCTCGGAAGCCCTGCGTTTTGATGCCGTGGCATTCGCCGCGTTCGAATTGTTCATCCTGCGGCGTTCCGGTGCCGAAAAATCATATCCCGAAACGTTCCGGCGGGCAGCCAAGGCTTATCATGAAAGCTTGGACGAAAATGCCGTCCGGCAACTGACGCGCAACATCATTGCCGGGTTGCCCGGCTCGGAAGCGGGTTTTACCCTGGACGAATTCCGGGAGGTATTGGACACGTACAAAAACGTGGACGAAAGCAAGCTGCGCGAAAACCTGCATCATTTCCTGTCTCAAATCATTCCGGTGGCCGAGGCTGTCGGCGTTCGCATGGCCATCCATCCCGACGATCCGCCCCGCCCCATCCTGGGTTTGCCGCGCGTGGTCAGCACCGAGGCCGACGTGCGGCAACTGCTGGGCTTTGTAGACTCGCCGGTCAACGGTTTCACCATGTGTACCGGCTCGTTTGGGGTGCGGGCCGACAATGATTTGGCGGGGATGGTCGAACGTCTCGGCCACCGGATCAATTTTTTGCACCTGCGCAGCACGCAACGGGAGGGATATGCCGGGAGCCAGCCGCTGGAAACGTTTCACGAAGCCAACCATCTGGAAGGGAATGCGGATATGTACGGCGTGGTGCGGGCCGTGGTGCGGGAGCAACACCGCCGCACAAGACAAGGCCGGGAAGACGCGCAGATACCGATGCGCCCCGACCACGGCCACCGGATGCTGGACGACCTGAAGAAAAAAACCAATCCCGGCTACTCGGCCATTGGCCGGTTGCGCGGACTGGCCGAACTGCGCGGACTGGAAATGGGAATCGAGCGTTCGCTACCGGATGGCGAATGAAAAAACGGGGGCGGGCGGACTTTGGGGCGGCAGGGAGGTTTGGTGTCCGCGAAAGATACTATTTTGGCCGGATGCCAACCGCACACGCGGCAAAACCGCATCCTTTCATGTTTTGCGCAAGCGGAAGTAGAATTTGAAGAACCGCTGGTTCACCTCCACTTCCTGGCAAACCCCGTCCACGTAACGGTAGCGGTTTTTGCGCCCGTCGGGCTGAACCAGTTCGTAGGTATGGTTGCCCAAGGGCGACAACCGGCAGAATTGTCCGTGACGCTCCGAAAACACTTCCTTCATCCCGACCGGCTCCTGGTAGTAAAGGCTCGACGTGCTGTAGCTGATCCGGCGGTTGGCCAGGCGCGACAGGTCTTCGTTCACCTGAATCCGGTAGCCTGTTCCTTCGCGGACAACCCTTGAATCATGCTTGGTTTTGCCATTGAGCTTGTCGAGAAAAGAGGATTCGGTAAGCGTGTTGTCGCGGTAAGTGCTGATAATCAGGGTTTTCATGGATTTTTCGCCCAACAGGTGAACCACCACCAATCCATCCGCCCGGTAGCGCACACCCGTACCGGTGGCGGTGGCGGTAACGGCCAGCCGCCCGATGGGATTGTCGTTAAAGACAATATCGTAATGCAAGGGCTGCAAACCATTGGAAGATGCCCCAAAAAGCAGCGGTAGCAGCAGGCCGATCCAAATTTTAACAGGCAGCATCAAAACATGGCGGGTAACGGTGAGGGGCAGGCGATGGTGTGTTGACCGTACGGGACTTCGCATGACCAATTGTGAAAAAGAACGCCCCGTGGCCTGCTTTTATTGCCCAAATCGGAACCGCTGTTTTTCCGGCATTTGTCACCGGTATCATTCCGGTCTGGTTGCCTGATGCGTCGTAAAGGTAGGAAATTGTCTGGCTTCCGTCGGTTTGGGAAATAGTATCTTCAGGAAAAGCCAAAATCCCCGCTGTGTGGGGCTTCCGGGAAAATAGTATCTTCCAAAAACGCCAAACCTCCCGTCTCTGTTCTGGCAGGTTTCACGTTTGCGGTGGGCGGCCACCGGCAAAAGCCGAATACGGTTTTGTACTTTTCAGCCGTTTTCCGCACCTTTGGGACGCGTTTTTGTTATAGATATGTAACCAACAAAAACTTATCCTGCCCCAACCTATGGAAAATAGCATTCCCGAAAAAGTATCCTGCCTCATTATCGGCTCCGGCCCGGCTGGCTACACCGCCGCCATTTACGCCGCCCGCGCTGGCCTCAAACCGGTCATGTACCAGGGTTTGCAACCCGGCGGGCAACTCATGATCACCAACGATGTGGAAAATTATCCCGGTTATCCCGACGGCATCATGGGGCCCGAAATGATGGAGCATTTCCAGAAGCAGGCGGCGCGTTTCGGCACGGACATCCGTTTTGGCCTGGCTACGGCGGTGGATTTTTCCAACGGAATGCACAGGGTTACCGTGGATGATACCCATGTGGTTGAAACCGAGGCGGTCATTATTTCTACCGGCGCATCGGCCAAGTGGCTGGGCCTGCCATCCGAGCAGCGGCTCAATGGCTTCGGCGTGTCGGCGTGCGCCGTGTGCGACGGCTTTTTTTACCGGGGTCTGGATGTGGCCGTGGTGGGTGCGGGCGATACCGCCTGCGAGGAGGCCAGCTACCTTTCCAAAATCTGCAACAAGATTTACCTGATTGTGCGGCGCGGCGAGATGCGGGCCTCGCAG
>JANPIL010000461.1:0-12317 GCA_031424975.1 Sphingobacteriales bacterium | reverse complement strand
GTGTTGCTGCTGTGCGTGCTGCTGCTGGTTGCTGCCTGCAATGTCTGGGTCGTCCGCACGTCGGCACCGTATATGTACGCCCGGCTCGACAGCCTGCCCGCCCGCCCCGCCGGACTGGTGCTGGGCACGAGCCGGAAATTCAGCGGCGGCGCGGAAAACCTTTTCTTCAAATACCGCATGGAGGCCGCCGCCCGGCTTTACCGAACTGGCAAAGTCAAGTCGCTGATTATCAGTGGCGACAACTCCTCACGCTACTACAATGAACCATCGGACATGAAGAAAGCGTTGCTGCGGTTGGGCGTGCCCGAAGCCGCCCTTACGCTTGATTATGCCGGGCAAAACACGCTCCAGTCGGTGGTGCGCTGCCAGCGGCTCTACGACCAAGACAGCGTTATCGTGATTTCGCAGGCATTCCACGGGGCGCGGGCGGTGTTCATTGCCCGCCGCTACCGGCTGCCGTTCATTGCCTACGCCGCCCGCGATGTGCCGTGGCGGGCATCGGTCAGGACGCTGCTGCGCGAATACTTGGCGCGGCCCAAAGCGATTTTGGATGTGTATGTGCTTGAAAAGGACGAAACCGTTTTTGAGGAGGATTTGTAACCATCCGCAACCGATGACTTGGCACCCGTAAAATGCGGCTTTATCCGGCAGGAATGCCTTTTAATGAAAAAACGAAAATCGCGTTCATAATTATTGGTTAATTTTGGCTGTTGCTGGCAAGGCAAGTTTTGCCATTTCAAAAGATACTGTTTTCAACATTTTCCCGATGCCATTGCGCAAACCCTTACTCGCCCTCCTATCAGCCCTGTTTTTTCTCGCGATTTTCGGGATGGTCGCCGCCCAAGCCCAAACGGTGCGCACCGTGCAGGGCAAAGTGACCGATGCGGCCACCGGTGAGGGTATGCCCTTTGCCGCCGTTGCCTTCAAGGGTACTACCACCGGCACCACCACCGATTTCAATGGCCGCTACAAAATCACCACCCGCACCCTCCACGATTCGCTGACGGTTTCGGTGATGAGCTACCAGACCCGCAGCAAGGCGGTTGACAAAAACGCGGCCGTGCAAACCATTGATTTCCAGCTTGCCCCCTCATCGCTGAGCCTCAAGGAAGTGCAAATATACGCGGGCGAGAATCCGGCCTACGACATTGTGCGCAAGGTGGTGCGCAACAAGGAGAAAAACGACAAGCGGTCACTGGAGTTTTACGAATACGAGAGCTACAACAAGATTGAGATTGACGTGGACAACCTGTCGGAAAAGCTGCGCAAACGGAAGGCAATCAAGAAGATACAGCGCGTGATTGACAGTGTGCAGGCCATGGTGGGCGAAGACGGCAAGCCCATTTTGCCGATGTTCATCTCCGAATCGTTTTCCAATGTGTACGTGCGGCGCAATCCCGAAAAACAGCGCGAACACATCCTCAAAACCCGCGTGTCGGGCGTGGGCGTGCAAGACGGCACGCTGATTTCACAAATGGCCGGGTCGTCTTTCCAGGAATATAATTTTTACAAGAACTGGCTCAACATCCTGAACAAGGATTTTGTGTCGCCGATTGCCGATGGCTGGAAATCGTACTACGAATATTACCTGATAGACAGCACTGACGTGGGCGGGCATTTCTGCTACAAGATTGATTTTGAGCCGAAACGCGCCCAGGATCTGGCCTTCAACGGCTCGATGTGGATTGACAAGGCAACGTACGCGCTGGTGCAGATAGACGCGACGATGGACAAGAGTGCCAACCTGAACTTTGTGGAGAAAATCAAGCTCCAACAGGAACTCAAGCCCACCGAAGCCGGCCCGTGGATACCCACCAGCACCCGCATCCTGATTGACGTTGCCGAAATCGGCAAGCAGTCGGCGGGGATGCTGGCCAAGTTCTACACCTCCAACGAACGGGTGACCGTGAACCAGCCGCGCAGCAATAAGTTTTACGAGGCCGGCCTGGAACTCGAACCCGATGCGGCCCGCAAGGACGAGGCTTTCTGGGACGAACACCGCCACGAACCGCTGTCGGCCACGGAAAAGAACGTGTATGCCATGATTGACTCGATCAAGAACATCCCGCTCATCAAGTCGTACATCGAAATCGCCAACATCGCCGTCAATGGCTACAAGAAAGTGGGATCCATTGATGTGGGGCCGTATATCCTGGCCTACAATAACAATACCGTGGAAGGCCATTACGTGCGGATGGGCTTCCGCACCAACCTCGATTTCAGCAGCAAATGGGTGCTGAAAGGCTATGCCGGTTATGGTTTCCAAGACCGGAAGCTCAAATACGGGGCCGAAGTCCAGCGTATTTTCTCGCGCAAACACTGGACGCTGGCCGGCTACCGCCACAGCTACGACTTGGAGCGGGTGGGTTTGCTCAGCGAAGACGTGTACGACAATACGCTGTTCCTGATGTCGGCCCGGTTCGGCACCTTGCGCCGCCCGTTCATGTTACGCAACAACCTGCTTTATTTCCAGACCGACATCACGCGCGGTTTCACGCAAAAAATCAAATTGCGGCAGTGGCAGTTCGATCCGCTGTATCCGTTCAGCTACTATACCGGAGCGGACGGCGCACAACCGGCAACGGACAATGATTTCCGCTCGTCCGAAATCACGTTGGAGTCCCGTTTCGCCCGCAACGAGCAATTCCTGATCAACGACAACAGCCGCATCAGCCTCGGCACGGCCAAACCGGTACTCACCCTGCGCTACACCTTGGGGCTGAAAGGCGTGCTGGGCGGCCAGTTCAATTACCACAAACTGGATGCGAACCTGTCGCAGAGCATCAATGTGGGCACTTTGGGCCGCACCTCGTATTCGGTCAGCGCGGGCTACATTCCGTCCACCGTCCCCTACCCCATCCTGAAAGCGCATCTGGGCAACCAAACGCTTTTTTACATTACCGATGCCTACAACCTGATGAATTTCTTTGAATTTGTCAGTGACCGCTACGCCTCGGTGCAGGTGCAGCACAACTTCGAGGGCCTGCTCTTCAACCGCATTCCGCTCATCAAGAAGTTCAAGTGGCGGCTGCTGGCCACCGGAAACGTGCTTTACGGCCACCTGAGCGACCGCAACTACAACCTCGCCCCGCCCGAAGACGGTATCAATATGCCCATCGGCCGGCTCGGCAACACGCCTTACATGGAACTGGGCTACGGCATCGAGAATATTTTTCGCTTCCTCCGCGTGGATGCCATCCACCGCATCACCTACCGAGACAGCCCGAATACCAATAAATTCGGCGTGAAAGTCTCACTGCAATTCAAATTGTGATTGCCAAAATAGTATCTTTTGACAAGCCCAAACCCCGTCATGGCATTATCCCACGTGCATTTCCACCGGGAAAAACTTGCGGCAAACGGAAACCGGTGGGGGTTTGGGCATTTTGAAACATACTGTTTTTGCCCGGCAACCGCGCCGGTTGCCGGGCAATTCCCGCCGCACATCTTTTACGAATGGTATTTTCAGGCCAACATTGCGTAGATTTGCAACAGTAAACCGGTTCACTGTCTGAGCAAAAAACACCCATGAAAGTACTGTTGGACATAAAGGATGGCAAAGCCGTACATCTGCTTGAAGTGCTCAAGGGCCTGCCGTACGTGAAAGCCAAGATAATCTCCGATGAGAAGGCCCTGCTGACCCAGGAACTGAAGGAGGCCGTCGAAAACTTGGCGTTGGTCAGGCAGGGGAAACTGAAGGCACGCCCCGCAAAAGACCTGCTCAATAAGTTATGATGTCGTTGCCATACCGCCGTTTGACAGGCAACTGAAACGCCTGGCCAGAAAATACGCCTCGCTCAAAAACGAATTCGCCAGATTGATCGAGAGCTTGGAGCAAAAGCCCGAGCAAGGCACCAGTCTTGGCAACAACTGCTATAAAATACGCATGGCCGTCGGTTCCAAGGGCAAAGGAAAATCCGGCGGCGCAAGGGTGATAACCAATTTTGTTGTTTCTGAAAGTACTGTTTTTCTTATCGCCATCTACGACAAGTCCGAGAAGGAAGACTTAACGGGCAAGGAACTTGATGAACTCCTGAAGCACGTGCCCGGATAAGGCGGAAGTTCCGACAGCGGGCAATTTTGACTGGTCTGCACGATATTTTCTACCATTACCGCAATAGCGCAACTGTCCGACAGCGCAAACGGCAAGCGGCCCGGCAACTTTGCCAGCATCAGGGCCAACTACGGCACATCGGATACGGCCAAGGCATTGGTACACCTGACTTCTCCCTGAAAACAGTTTTCCGCCCAATATCCGCAAAAAATACCTGCCATTTTGTCAGTTTTTCGCGCAAAAATCCCTACCTTTGCGTTCCTGATGTTCATTCACACGCACCGGAATATGGAACGCATTATTCAGCAATTAGACATACTGACCCCGACCGACAAGGAAGCCTGCGAACTGCCGCGAATTTCAAAAGAGGATAACCGGGGCAACAGCCGCAAACTGTACATTGAAAGCTACGGTTGCCAGATGAACTTTGCCGACAGCGAAGTGGTGACCGCCATTTTGCAGGAAGACGGCTTCGACACCACCGCCGACTACACCGCCGCCGACGTAATCCTGCTCAACACTTGCGCCATCCGCGACAATGCCGAGCAGAAAGTGCGCTACCGCCTCAAGCACCTGACCGCCGTAAAGAAAAAACGTCCCGGCGTGGTCATCGGTGTGCTGGGCTGCATGGCCGAACGCCTGAAAACCAAGCTCTTGGAAGAGGAACAATTGGTGGACATGGTGGTGGGCCCCGATGCTTACCGTGACCTGCCGCGCTTGGTGGAGCAAGCCGATGGCGGCCAGCGCGGCGTGAACGTGTTCCTCTCGCGCGAGGAAACCTACGCTGACATTGCCCCCGTCCGGCTCAACTCCAATGGCGTGACGGCTTTTGTGTCCATCATGCGCGGCTGCGACAATATGTGTTCGTTCTGTGTGGTGCCTTACACGCGCGGCCGTGAACGCAGCCGCGACCCCGAGTCCATCCTGGCCGAAGTGCGCGATTTGGTTACCAAAGGCTACCGCGAAGTGACGCTGCTGGGCCAGAACGTGGATTCGTACAAATGGATGGCCCCCCCCGCTCCCTTAGGGGGAGCTTTTGACCCCCCCTCATTCGGAGGGGGTTGGGGGGAGGCCGCAGGGGCTTCTGTTTCCTTTGCCCAACTGCTTGAAAGCGTGGCACTTGTCCATCCCGATTTGCGCGTCCGGTTCACCACTTCGCACCCCAAGGATTTCACCGACGAAGTGCTGCACACCATGGCGCGGCACGAAAACATCTGCAAGAACATCCACCTGCCCGCGCAAAGCGGCAACTCGCGGATCCTGAAACTGATGAACCGCACCTACGACCGCGAGTGGTATCTGGACCGCATTGCCGCCATCCGCCGGATTTTGGGCGCGGAATGCGGCATCACCACCGACACCATCACCGGCTTTTGCAGCGAAACCGAAGCCGAACACCAGGATTCGCTGTCGCTGATGGAAACCGTGCAGTACGATTATGCCTATATGTTCGCCTATTCGGAACGCCCCAACACGCCAGCCGCCAAAAAACTGCCCGACGACGTGCCGCACGCGGTGAAACTGCGCCGCTTGGACGAGATCATCACCTTGCAGCGCAAACACTCGCACCAAAGCAACCTCCGGGATGTGGGCAAAGTGTACAAGGTGCTGGCCGAAGGCTTTTCCAAGCGTTCAAGCGAACACCTGCAAGGCCGCAGCTCGGCCAGCAAAGTGATTGTGTTTCCAAAAAAACACCACAAAAAAGGCGATTATGTGAACGTACTGGTTACCGGCTGCACTACCGGCACGCTGCTGGGCGAGGCGGTGGACTGATGGTTTGAATGAGTTTCAAAATAGTATGTTTTGAAACTGCCAAACCCGGTCACCGCATTTTCATTTCCTCATTTTCATTGATTGCAAATGGCTTCCGTAGATATATTGAGCATCAAGCAGCGGTTCGGCATCATCGGCAATTCGCCGTTGCTGAACATGGCCATCGAGAAAGCCACACTGTCGGCCCCCACCGACATGACCGTGCTGATTACCGGCGAGAGCGGCAGCGGCAAGGAATCGTTTTCCAAGATCATCCACTCGCTCAGCAGCCGCAAACACAACCAATTCATTGCCATCAACTGCGGCGCGATTCCCGAGGGCACGATTGACTCCGAGCTTTTCGGCCACGAAAAAGGCGCGTTTACCGGCGCGGTGGATTCGCGCAAGGGCTATTTTGAGACGGTGAACGGCGGCACGATTTTTCTGGACGAAATCGGCGAGATGCCACTGGGTACGCAGGCACGGTTGCTGCGCGTGCTGGAAAACGGCGATTTTATCCGGGTAGGCTCGTCCAAAGTGCAGAAAACGGATGTGCGCGTGGTGACCGCCACCAACGTAAACCTGCTGCAGGCCGTGGAAAAAGGCACTTTCCGCGAGGATTTGTATTACCGGCTCAACACTATCCCGATTTACGTGCCGCCCCTGCGCGAACGCGGCAACGACATGGTGCTGCTATTCCGCAAGTTTGCCACCGACTTTGCCGAGCGTTACCGCGTCAAGCCCATTTCGCTCACCGATGAAGCCTCGGCGCAATTGGTGCAGTACCGCTTTCCGGGCAACATCCGCCAACTCAAAAACCTCGTCGAGCAGATTTCGGTGCTGGAACTGGAACGCGACATCAGCGGCGACAAACTGCGCGGCTACCTGCCGCCCGAACAGGCAAGCTCGCTGCCCGCCCTGCTGCGCAACCCCGACAACCAGCATTTTTCGGAACGCGATTTGCTGTACAAAGTCCTGTTCGATTTGAAACGCGACGTGACCGAACTCAAGAAACTGTTTTACAACTCGGCCAACGGCGACACCTTGGACGGCGATGCGATGAAACAGCACAACGATTTGTTTCGCGACATTGAAACCGACGCGCCACCCAGCCCCAACGGCAAACCGATTCTTTTGGAGCCGGCCAAAGACGACGACGGCCAGCCCACGCGCATCGAGGACATTCCCCACGAGACGGAAGACGACTCGCTGTCGCTTGAAAAAAAGGAAAAGGAAATGATTCTCAGGGCGTTGCGCAAGAACCGCAACAAACGCAAATACGCCGCCGAAGACCTGGGCATCTCCGAACGGACTTTGTACCGCAAAATCAAGGAATACAATATCGAGTGAAGGCCGGGTTGCGGTGTTGCAAAAAGAACTCTCATTTTTCGTTTTCCATTGAAATCCATGCACCCGAAATACTATCTCCTGAAACCCGCAAACCTGTGCCTGCTCGCCTTCGTGCTTCTGGCAACGCACGGCTGCAAGGTGGTGAACTATTCGTTTACCGGCACCACCATCGACCCGGCGGTGTACAAGACCATTTCCGTCAACACATTCTACAACAATGCCGGCAACGGCCCGGCCAACCTGGCGCAGACGTTCAGTGAACGGATGCGCGACTACTACCAGAACAACTCCGCGCTACGGATTGTGGGCAACGGCACCGGCGACCTGCACTTCGAGGGAGCCATTGTGGGCTACGACCTCAGCCCCGTGGCCCCCACCGGCGACCAAGGCACGCAAGTGCAAGCCTCCCTGAGCCGCCTGACAATCAGGGTGCAGGTGAAATTCGTGAACACCAAGGACGAGGAGCAGAATTTTGACACGCAGTTTTCGGCCTACGAGGATTTTCCGCAGAGCCAGACGCTGACACAAGTGGAATCGGGCCTTATTCCGGTCATCACCGAACGGATTATCCTCGATGTGTTCAACCGCTCGGTGGCCAACTGGTAGCCTTGCGGCAAGCGGGTTTGGGCTTTTCCAGCCATACTATTTTGGTGGGACAAACCCTATCCCCGCCGGTTGGCGAAAACCGGGCTGGCAAAATAGTATCTTCCAAAAGCCGCAAACCCGCCCCATTTCGTTTTCCGGGCAAAAAACCGTATTTTCGCCTTCCCATTTCGCGCCACCAAACCAGAACCGCCCGTGGTAAACAAAGACACTTTCCTGCACCTGATCCGGCAGCCGCAAGACATACCGGATGCCGATTTGGGCGGATTGGAGGAAGTTATCAGGATTTTCCCGTACTGCTCGCTGGTGCACACGCTGATTGCCAAGGCGCATTATGACCGGGCAAGTATGCTGGCCGCGCACAAGCTGCGGCAGGCCGCCACCTACGCATTGGAAAGGGAAACGCTGAAACTGCTGATGCTGGGCGGCGAGAATCCGGAAAAAACGGCCGCCGTGCCATCCGTATCCCCGAACCCCGGTGATGAGGTTGCCGGCAACGCCGCGCACGACGACGATACCCGCCAGGACTTGGACGCGCTGGTGGCCGAAGCCTCGCGCATCCACCAGTCGGGCCAGTTGCTTGATGCGCCCCGCCCCGGAAGCCCTTTCAGCCTGCTCGATTCGGCGGACGACGAAACGCCGCCGCTGCAATTGGGCCACCTGAACGAGGACGAGTCGGTGATTGAGGATTTCAGTCGGCGGCTGAAAAAGAGCGTGCAGCGCGGCATCATTGACAATTTCATCAAATCCGATGCCCGCATCCCCACGCTGAACATGAACGCCAAGGACTCCTTCACCGACCGCGACCTGTCGGAAAAAGGCGCGGCACCACCCGAAATAGTGAGCGAGAGTTTGGCCCGGATAATGGCCGGGCAGGGCAAGACGGAGCGGGCAATAGCGATTTACGAAAAAATGCGCTTGAAACATCCCGAAAAAAACGCGTACTTTGCAGCCAAAATCGAAGAGTTGAAAAACCTTTGAACTGATTGCCAACGGGCATCACCCTGTTTTTAACTTTTCCTCCATATCATTTTCCATTGACATTATGTATTGGGTCCTTATCGGTATCATCATCCTTATCTGCATCCTGTTGGTCACTATCATCCTGTTCCAGAATTCCAAGGGCGGCCTGGCCTCCGGAGTTGCCTCCAGCCAACTGATGGGCGTGAAACGCACCACCGACATCCTTGAAAAGCTCACGTGGGGCTTTGCCATCACCATCATGGTGCTGGTGGTGGGCACGGCTTTCGTGGCTCCCAAAACTGCCACCGAAACCGACCAAGGTTCGGGCAGCGTGAACATCCGGAAGGCGCAGGAAAAATCGACCGGTGCGCCCCGCCCGGCGGCTCCCGTCAACCCGCAGCCTACCGTTCCGGCAGATTCGGCTGAATAAGGCGCGGAAACCCCTTCAAAAAAATAGTATCTTTCAGAATGCCGAAACCCCGCACTGCCAACCGTGGCGCGGGGTTTCGGCATTTTGCATGCCAAGGATGCCTTTGCCGGAATACAACACTTTCCAATCGAAATTCTTCAGGCGGCGGTGCTGATGTGCCTGATGAGCAGGCGTTTGGCGATGGGCAGCAAGGTCTCGTCGAGCGGGCAAGCGATTTTGGAAGCCACCAGGTACGTGGCCGGATTGGCCATGACTTGGTGGCGGCGCGAAACCTCGACTTTCAGGTTTTCAAAGGTGACATGGATGCTTTTGCGCACCGTTTCCAAGTGGCGCGTGTGTACGCCCCGGAATTTCTCGGAGGCACTTTCAAAGAGCGAAGTCTGGTAGTGGTACACACTGGTGTCGTTGGTGAAGGTTTCGTACAGGAACAGGAAGCCTTCCTCGGTGCGCAGGGAAGTGAGCCCCACGGGCGATATTTCCATGTTTCCCTCCACGTATTCATGGATGTCCTTGCCTTCGTTGAGCGTGGCGCGCAGTTTGGGCATGGCAAACTCCATGATCTGCTCCAGTTCGGCCATCAGCGCATCGTCCTGCACCAGTCTTTCGTAGGTGAGTTGCAGTTTTTCAAAATCCGCCCGCGACACTTTTCGGGGGAAATTCTCGTAAATCAGTTTTTTGTTGGCCTTTATCGTTTGCAGGTTCTGGTAGTGGAACACCAGATCTGAAAGTTGCGGGTAGAGTTTCTGCTCGTCAAAACACCGCCTGACGTGCTGCAAATACGCCAGCAGCACGTATTGCTTGTATTCCAGGTCTATCATGCCTTCGGTAAGCCAGTTCGGGGGGAGTGTGCTCATGGTTCCGGTATCGGATATGGAAAGGTGGATGATCAATCTTGCAATGCCTGGCGGTGTATTGGTGGCGGGTTTGTGCTTTTGGAAAGATACTATTTTGGAATGTGGCCGGACTTTGCAAGTCCGGCGTACCGGAGCGGCGTTTGCGCAGACCGGCAAGCCATAGATGCTGAACCTAATTACCGGATTCCTGCCGGAAAAAGCAAGCATGACAATGCCCGGATTTTGTACACGTGTCAGTTCCGGCTGAAAAAATGTCAGAAAACAGTATCCTTTCCGCGTGCCAAACCTGCCAAAAGGCGCGAAAAACACAATTGGCACTAAAACTGTTGTAGAGGAAAAGTCCGGCTGTGGCAGGACATCATTTTTATTCATTTCAATTATTTCCAAACCCTAAGACCGATATGGCAAGTATCAATGTGAAACCCCTTGCGGACCGCGTTCTGGTTGAACCCGCCGCCGCCGAAGAAACCACGGCATCCGGCATCATCATCCCCGACACCGCCAAGGAAAAACCCCAGAAAGGAACCATCATCGCCGTTGGAAACGGCAAAAAGGATGAGCCGATGACCGTCCAAGTGGGCGACACCATCCTGTACGGCAAATACGCCGGCACCGAGATCACGGTGGAAGGCAATGACTACCTGATCATGCGCGAATCGGACATTTTCGCCGTCATCTGATTTTTTTCCGTTGGTGTGCGCCGCCAAGCGGCATTTCCCCGCCGCCCCGGCCTGCGCAACCGCACCAATCCAATTTCATCTCATAAACCGTTAAAACACCAAGAATCATGGCTTCAAAACGTATTTTCTTCGATACCGACGCAAGGGACCGGTTGAAAAAGGGCGTGGACACACTGGCGGATGCCGTGAAAGTGACGCTCGGCCCCAAAGGACGCAATGTAATCCTCGACAAGAAATTTGGCGCACCCACCATAACCAAGGATGGCGTGACCGTGGCAAAAGAGATTGAACTGAAAGACCCCATCGAAAACATGGGTGCGCAACTGGTGAAGGAAGTGGCCTCCAAAACCGCCGACTCGGCTGGCGACGGCACCACCACGGCAACCGTGCTGGCACAATCCATTTTCAACGTGGGCATCAAGAACGTGGCTGCTGGAGCCAACCCCATGGATTTGAAACGCGGCATTGACAAGGCGGTGAGTGCCGTGGTTGCCAACCTGAAAGAGCAGTCCAAGCCAATCAACGACAACAAGGAGATTTCGCAGGTAGCGACCATCTCGGCCAACAACGACAGCGAAATCGGCGGCATGATTGCCGATGCGATGAACAAGGTGGGCAAGGATGGCGTGATCACGATTGAAGAGGCACGCGGCACCGAAACGGAAGTGAAAACCGTGGAAGGCATGCAGTTCGACCGTGGTTATTTGTCACCGTACTTTGTGACCAACACCGAGAAAATGGAGGTGGAGATGGAAAAACCATACATCCTGATCACCGAAAAGAAGATTTCCTCGATGAAGGAAATGCTGCCGGTACTGGAAGCCGTGGCGCAAAGCGGCCGCCCGTTGGTAATCATTGCCGAAGATGTGGATGGTGAAGCACTGGCCACGCTGGTGGTGAACAAGATACGTGGCGTGCTGCGCATTGCCGCCGTGAAAGCACCTGGCTTCGGCGACCGTCGCAAGGCGATGCTGGAAGATTTGGCCATCCTGACCAAAGGCACGGTGATTTCGGAGGAACGCGGTTACAAACTCGAAAACGCAACGCTCGAATACCTAGGCGAAGCCGAGAAAATCGTGATTGACAAGGACAACACGACCATTGTGGGCGGCAAGGGCAACAAGTCGGACATCGAAGGCCGGATCAACCAAATCAAGGCTCAGATTGAGACGACGACCTCCGATTACGACAAGGAAAAACTGCAGGAGCGTTTGGCAAAACTGTCGGGCGGCGTGGCTATCCTGTACATCGGTGCCGCTACTGAAGTGGAAATGAAAGAGAAGAAAGACCGCGTGGACGATGCGTTGCACGCAACCCGCGCCGCCGTACAGGAAGGCATTGTGGCCGGTGGCGGTATCGCGCTGATCCGTGCCATTTCGGCCTTGGACAGCATCCAAACGCTCAACGAAGACGAAGCCACGGGTGTGAACATCATCCGCCAGGCATTGGAGTCGCCGCTGCGCACCATCGTTGCCAACGCCGGTGGCGAAGGTTCGGTAGTGGTGCAGAAAGTGCGCGAAGGCCAAGGCGATTACGGTTACAATGCCCGCGAAGGCAAGTACGAAAACCTGATTGCCGCCGGTATCGTTGACCCGACGAAAGTGACCCGCCTGGCACTGGAAAACGCCGCC
>JANPIL010000460.1:0-2010 GCA_031424975.1 Sphingobacteriales bacterium | reverse complement strand
TCACGCTTAACCGCCCCGACAAACGCAACGCCCTGAACGGCAAGCTGGTTGGCGGGTTGCAAGCCGCTTTTGAACGGGCTGCGGCCGATGAACACGTGAAAGTGATTGTCTTGAAAGCCAACGGGGCGGTTTTCTGCGCCGGAGCCGACTTGGAATACCTGCAACAGTTGCAAAATAATTCTTACGAAGAGAACCTGCTGGATTCGCGACAATTGGCCACGCTCTTTGAAACCATCCATACGCTGCCCAAAGTCGTGGTTGCCCAAGTGCAGGGCCACGCCATTGCGGGCGGCTGCGGCCTGGCCACGGTCTGCGATTTCTCGTTTGCCGTGCCCGAAGCCAGGTTCGGCTATACCGAAGTCAAAATCGGCTTTGTGCCCGCCATTGTAAGTTGTTTCCTGTGCCGCAAGATAGGGGAGGGCAAAGCCCGCGAACTGCTGCTTACCGGCAACCAGCTTACGGCCGCCCAAGCGCAGCAATACGGCTTGGTGAATTTCATTGTAACGGCCGATGAGATAGAACAGCAAGTAACCAGTTTCGCGCAGATGCTCTGCCAGCAAAACTCGGCGCAATCCATGGCGCAGACCAAAAAAATAGTATCCCAGATAACCTCCAAACCCCTTGCCGAAGCCATGGACTACGCCGCCCAAGCCAATGCCCAGGCCCGCGCCACCGCCGATTGCAAGCAAGGCATCGCCGCGTTTTTGGATAAGAAAGATTTGAACTGGTGAAACAGCTCCCCAGAAGCCCCGAAGGGGAAGTTTAAAAGCCCCCTCTTTCGGAGGGGGTTGGGGGAGGCTTCTTTTTCTCACCCGCCGAAATTCTGCGTTATCCTTGCAAAAGGCGCGTTTTGGCTCCGGTACGGGTTTTTCACGATGCGCACCGCGCAGCCGAAAACCTTGAAATCGGCGTTCAGGATGTTTTTGCGGTGTGGCGGCGAGTTCATGAACCCCGTGGAGATGCGCCGCGCCAAGCCCAAGTACGTGAACACCGCAAACACCTGCTGCGTGTTGCATTTGAAATAGCGGTATTCGCCGCCAGGCTGCTTGCGCGGGCAGTACGAGCCGCCCGAATCAATCAGTTCCACTTGCGCCACGTTCTCGCCGGTGGTGCGGAACTGTCCGCCCGCCGCCGTGATGCGCTGCGGCGGGGTGCGGCTTTTGTGGTCAAGCCTGTTTTCGTGCCCGTAGAAATTCCGCCCGATCATCGCCACCGAATGCCCGGTTGCCGAAGCGTCCAGTATGGGCGAATACGCAAACGGGTCGCGGCGGGCTTTGGCGCGGGCTTCGTTGGTGACGTGGAAAAGAGCCGCATCAAGCAGCGCGTAATCGGGATTTTGCGGGTTGATCGGCGCGTTGGCAGCGGGCAGGGCAAAAAATTCCTTTGCCTCCATGCCATAATAGCCGGGCGTTTGGCGGGCGGGGCGGAAACCGGTTGCCTGCAAACCCGCCAAAACCAACACGAAAAGCAGGCAGGTTTGGCCCCCGCTAAAGACGGGGCTTTCAGCTTTTGGAAAGATGCTATTCTCAGTCCATAGTCCACGGTCAACAGTCCACGGGAAAAATCGGGTTCGGACTTTTGGAAAGATACTATTCTGTGACACGGCTGGCTGGTTTTTTTGGTGGACGGGCAGGTTTCTCAGGTGCGCCGGGTGCGCACCACGTATAGGCTCAACCCGATTAGCAGGGCGACCATGACGATGACCCCGATTTGCATTTTGCGCAGCGACGAAACCAAATCGGCGGTAGCCGACTGCTCCTCTTTCAGCTCGGCGGACTTGCGTTTCACTTGCGCCAAAAGGCTGTTCACTTCCTGTTCCAAGGCATACGAACGGTCGGCGGTGGCGCGGTTCTGGCCAAACAAATTGCTCTCCTTCTGGTAAGAAGTGCGCCGCACTTCGCGGATTATCTCATTGTCTTTATTGATGATGTGGTGCAGCGAAAGCACCATCTTCTGGAAATCCTTCTTGGATCGTCCGCCGAAAAGGGCGTTTTTCTCGCGCCCCAGCGA
>JANPIL010000459.1:0-8049 GCA_031424975.1 Sphingobacteriales bacterium | reverse complement strand
CGTCGGGAAATAGGTGCGGATGAATTGCGCGGTCTGCTCCTCGTCAATGACAAAAAAGCCGCCCCACGGACGGCTGAAATCGGAGGAGGCCACGCGGAATCCCTGGGCGGAAATCTGCTGGGCCACGGTCGAAAAAATCTCATTCTTCATGCGGATGGGTTTTGGATGGTTATGGAAAAGACCCCCCCCGGCCCCCGAAGGGGGAGTTTTGCCCGGAGGGGTTTGGGGGATTTAAAAGATACTGTTTTTGGAAATATTACCAAGGCCGTGCGGCATCAGAAATTGAGCGGGTCGAAATGCTTGAAATGCCCGTTCAGGCGGATGCGGTCTTTGGTGCGTTCCATGTCCGACACAATCGGGATGGCATTCGCCAAATGGTCGAGCAGGTATTTCTGCCGTTCCTTTTCGGAGATGATGGACAAGAGTTCGTATTCCTGCCCGGTGGAAAGCCCGACCTTGTGCGCCAATTCGTACGAAAGGTAGTCGTAATCGGAAATGCGCAGTTTCAGGTCGGTTTGCAATATCTTGTAGAGTTCGCGCACCTTTTCCATAAGCGGTTCCACGAGTTCGGCCTGCGGGTCGCCCCAGATGGTGAGTATCTCCACCTCGCCGCCCGCATACAGCTTGCCCGGCACCGGATTTCTGAAGTTGACGACCTTGAACACCTCCACGCCTTCGGTTTCCACGTCCATGCGCCCGTCGTCGTAGCGTTGCACCAGCGCGGCCACGCGCATCTCGGTGCCGTGGGCCTGCACGCGGTCGTCCAAGAAAACGGGGATGCCGAAGGTGGTGTTTTGTGCCAGGCACTCATCAATCAATTGGCGGTAGCGCGGCTCAAACACGTGCAGGTTCAGCCGTTCGCGCGGGTAGGCAACCATGCTGAGCGGAAACATGGGCAGGAATTTCTTTTTCATGGAAGGATTGTCGGTAAAAGGCGAAAGCCGTGAAACGTTGCGGAAAATAGTATGTTTTCAAAGTGCCAAACCTGCCGGTCAAGGATTTGTTGCGTATTTTGGCCGTTTTGCTTGTTTGCACCCCTCAATCCCCGTAAAGGTCGAACCCCGTTTGGCACCAACCGATGCTCACTGCCCGGCCTTTTCCACGCGGATGCCCACGCTCATGATTTCGGGCAGCGGATCCTTGCGCATGTACTGCTTGATCTTGAAAGTATAGGTTCCGGCCTTGGGAAACTTGTAGCCGGGCAGCGAAACCACTTGGTGGTCGAATATGTCGCCCAGTCCGTCGCCGAGCGGTTTGCCGGTCTTGGCATCCATCAGGGTCAGTTCCTGCTCTTTTGACGAGAGTGTTTTGCCTTGCGCATCGGTCAGGTAGTGGCGCACAAACAGGTTGTAATACGGATAGGCCACCGAATTGCGGACGTTGTAATGGATGTTGTACGGCACGGACGGGTCTTCGATGGCAAACGAAAACGCCTGCGTGCTGTCAATGTACCATTGGTTGCCGGGAATGTCGTGGTAGGTTTCGTACACCCGCGCCGGGTCGCAAGACCAGCAGCAGGCAACCAGAATGAGCGGAAGCAGGAGGTTTTTCACTTTCGGAAGATACTGTTTTGGGTGATAAAAAAAGCCCCCGGCCTCCCCCAAATCCCCTCCGAAGGAGGGGACTTGTGACCGGGCGGGTTTGGCGTTTTTGAAAGATACTGTTTCCGGGGTCTCCCTCCTTCACTCCCTCTCCTTCGGAGGGGGAGTGAAGGAGGCTTTTCAATTCTTCTTCCGTTTCTGCTTGAACTTGCGTTCCTTGTCGCTCAGTTTCTTGTCCAGCTTGGCCAGGTCATTGTTGAGCGGCACGGCCTCCACAAAGGCCAGTTCGTCTTCCAGCAACGATTCGGGCACGGCCCCGCTGCGGTTCAGGGCAATGATTTCATTGACCCGCGCCACGGGCAGCGGATGCCACACGTTTTCATCGCGGTAGCCGAACCACAGGATTTTCTTGAAGATGTCGGTTTTTTGCAGGTAGGCCGATCCGCGTTTGGTCTTGAGCGGCGCGTCCATGGTCGGGATGCCTTTCAGCGCGTCCATGTACGTTTCAAGTTCGTAGTTGAGGCAGCACTTGAGCCGCCCGCACTGGCCCGAAAGCTTGGTCGGGTTGAGCGACAGGTTCTGGTAGCGCGCCGCCACCGTGGAAACGGCCTTGAACTCGGTGATCCAAGTGGAGCAGCACAGTTCACGCCCGCACGAGCCAAGCCCGCCCAGCCGCCCCGCTTCCTGCCGCAAACTAATCTGGCGCATATCCACGCGCACCTTGAACTCGGAAGCCAGCATCTTAATCAGTTCGCGGAAATCCACGCGGTCATCGGCCGAATAGAAAAACGTGGCCTTGGTATTGTCCACTTGGAATTCCACGTCCGAGAGTTTCATCTGCAATCCCGTTTCGCGGATTATCTCGCGGCTGCGGAACATGACGGGCATTTCGCGGGCTTTGGCCTGCTCGTATTTCTCCAAGTCCTTGGCATTGGCCACGCGGTATATCTGCTTGATTTCGGCATTGTCGGCCACGCCTTTTTTCTTCATTTGCAGCCGCACCAAATCGTTTTGCAGCGACACGTGGCCCAAGTGGTGGCCGCCCGTAACCTCCACAATCACGGCATCGCCGGTGTGGAGTTCCAAGTGCTGCGCATTGCGGAAAAACTCCTTGCGGCCACCCTTGAAGCGGATTTCCACGATATTGAAACGCTGCTCCAGCGGAATATCCATGTCGCCGAGCCAATCGTACACATTCATTTTGTTGCAACCGCCGGTTTCACAGCCGGTTGCCGCCGCCTTGCCATCCGGCGAAGGGGCAGTGCTACATCCACACGCCATACGTTCGTTTATAGTTTAATCGGCCGAAGCCTACGTACAAATAATTTCGGAATTCGGAAGGCGGATTGCCGAATGAAAAACGATTTGGTCTTTCAAGACTTGCCGGCAAATTGATTGCCTGACACTTCACGGCTACGTGTCCTCCGGCAAACTGAGGACAAAACAGCGTTTGAAAATAGTATCCCTGCCTGTCCGGCAGGCAGGTTTTCAAAAGCCCAAACCTCCGTAAAAAACAACCCCGGACAATCACAAAGTAAAAAACCCATCAATTTCCGCATTCCGCCCTCCAAATTCCGCATTCCAAAATTACTCATTTATCCCCAGTAAATCCAATCCGATATCGGTGCGGCAGTATTTGCCCTCCCATCCGAGGTGTTCGGCGGCCTGGTTGCATTTGGATACCGCCTGCCGGATGTCGGCACCGAGGGCGGTCAGGGCAATGACGCGGCCACCGTCGGTTACGGTCTGGCCTTGGTCGTCGAGCCGGGTTCCGGCGTGGAAAACCAGCACGTTGCCGGCCCTTTCCAAGCCCGTAACCACCCTGCCTTTTTCGTAATCGCCGGGGTAGCCGCCCGAAACCAGCATTACCGTGGCGGCAGTGCGCGGCACAACCTGCAGCCGCGCACCGGCCAGCGTGCCCTGCGCCGTGGCCACCAGCAACTCCACCAGATCGGATTGGATGCGCGGAACCACAACCTCGGTTTCGGGGTCGCCCAGCCGCACGTTGTACTCAATCACGAACGGCTCGCCCCCAACGCGGATAAGCCCGAGAAAAACGAAGCCGACATACGGGATGTTTTCCTGCTTCAAACCGGCAATGGTGGGCTTGATGATGCGTTCCTCTACTTTGCGCATGAAACCGGCGTTGGCAAACGACACGGGCGAAACGGCTCCCATGCCGCCCGTGTTCGGGCCGGTGTCGCCCTCGCCGATGCGTTTGTAATCCTTGGCTTCGGGCAGGATTTTGTAATTCTCCCCGTCGGTAAGCACAAACACCGACAGTTCAATCCCGTCCAAAAACTCCTCAATCACCACCCGGCCGCTGGCCGCGCCAAACCGCTGGTTGGCAAGCATATCGGTCAGCGTTTGGTGCGCTTCGCGGTGGCTTTGCGCAATGATCACGCCCTTGCCCGCCGCCAAGCCATCGGCCTTGAGTACCACGGGCAGCGGATGGCTGTCAAGATACTCCAAACCATCTTCCAGGGTTTCGGGTGTGAATGTGCGGTAGCCCGCCGTCGGGATGTCGTGCCGCCGCATGAACAGTTTGGCAAAATCCTTGCTGCCTTCCAGTTGCGCCCCCTCGCGCCCCGGCCCGATGAGCATGACGTGCCGCAAGTCCGGTTCGGCTTCGAATGCTTCGCGGATACCGCGCACCAGCGGCTCTTCGGGGCCTACTACCACCAAAGCGATGTTTTCGTGGCGCACAAAAGCGATGACGGCCGCAAAATCGTTGACGGAAAGCGGCACGTTGGTGGCGATGGCGCGGGTTCCGGCATTGCCGGGAGCCACAAAGAGCCGTCCGCAAAGCGGACTTTGCGCCATTTTCCACGCCAAGGCGTGTTCGCGGCCGCCCGAACCGAGTATGAGTATGTCCATGGAATCCTGGGAATGAGATTCGCAAAATTAGGATTCCGGGACTACAAACAAAGGATTGCCGAAAATGGGCGGCAATGGCACGCACGTTGGCTGGTGTGAAACCCGCAGGGCGGAAACGGATGCGGCACCTTGGTTTCCGGCTTCCGTGCTTCCCTTTTACGGATTCGGCTTCGCGGGAAAAAATACTTTCAAGGCGGTGCCATCGCCCCTCCTACTGGGTTTTTCGCTCGTACGGCTGGTAACTGAACTTGGCCGCGACCGCGATTTTTTCGGCGATTTTCATGAACACCACCTTCGGCACTTGGATTTTGTGGTCGGCCAGCAATACTTCAAAAGCCGCGTCCAAGTTCATTGTTCCGGGTTGCACGGTGAGTTTACCCCTGAGGGTCTGGTCGCGTTCCGTGCCGTGGATGTTCAGCTTGCCCGTGGCCGACACATCGTACACGCCGGGCTTGGCAAAATCCAGCGGTTCATTGATTTTCCCTTTGAACGTGGCATACGGGAATTTCCCGCTTTCCAAATAGTTCTCATTGAAATGCTCCTGCATCAGCCCGTTGGGAAACACAAATGACTTGACCGGAATTTTCACCGCCACTTCCTTGGTCTCCACGTTCATCAGCGACTGCGATTTTGTACTGACCGCTTCAATATCCTCAAGCGGCGTTGACGAAAAGAATTTGACTTCCGACGACACGCTTGTGTACAGTTGCTGCGCCCGGATAGTGAAGGCAAACAGAGACAAACAGAAAAAAAGCGTCAGGAATTTCATGGTTTTCAAGTGTTTATTTGGGCCGGTTCATTTGGCGGGCTTTCTTGTCGAACGAGAACGTGCGGGAAACATTGAACCCGTAATGGATGTCGCCTTTGACCCACCGCCCGGTGGTTTCGGCAATGAACTGCTTTTCGACCATGCCCAGCGAGTTGGTCAGGTGCAGCGAAAACACGTGCCCACCCGTTTCTATGTCAAAGCCAAGGGCCAGTGAGTTATGGTATTGCCTGTCGAGCTGGTTGGGTGCCACGGCGTAATACTCGGCATTGAAAGCCGTGCGCCTGGTAAGTTTGTAGCGGCCCGCAAAGCCCATGGCCAACACCGTATTTTCCTCGCCTTCCGCATCCACGCGGTTGCGGTGCAGCAGCGTGGGGGCCAGTTGCAGCGAAAACCGGTCGCTGAACTTGCGTGCCACCAGCAATTGCGCGCAATACGCCAGCCGCGATTGGAACGTGCGGCTTTCCTGCGGAAATTTCAGGGTATTTACTGCCGCACTGCCCAAAAGCACCACCGTCACGGGCATATTCCGCGCCCCGGATTGCTGTTGCAGCAGCTTGTACTTGGCAAAGCCGTCGAACATTTTCTGCGTCGAACTGCGGCCCACGCCCACCATCAGGCGGTCGGTGAGGCCGTATTCAAAGGCAATCCGGATGTATGCCAAGTCCAGGCCCCAAAGGTTGTACGCTCCGCTGTTGAGCCTGCCGAAACGGTGCGAGATGCGGAAATCCATGTGCTTGCGCGGCGTGGTTTCCACCGAATGCCCATTGATGACGCGCGTGGACTTGAACGTTGCCCTTGCGTATTCAACGGCGTTGCTATCGGTTTGCATCATGCCCAGCAAGTCGTCTTGCGCATGGGCGAGGCCGCAAGCCAGCCAAAGCAAGGCCGCCAAAATAGTATGTTTTTTCATGTCCAAACCCGGGGTGGAATAATTTTTCAAGGCAACCGTAACTGTATTCCGCCCCGGATTGCGCGCAATCCGGGGCCGGAAACGCTTTCATTCAGACACGCGCAAAATACCGGTGGTGGCGTTGAACTCGGTCTGGAAAACCCGCAGGGCCGAAGCCGCCGGCCCCACCTGCACCGAACCGGTCGTAGCAAACTCGGAGCCGTGGTTGGGACACCGGAAATCGTCCTGGCCCAGGCGGTATTCCACATCCGTGCCTTGGTGGGTGCAGGCCCTGGTCAGCGCCACAAACGCGCCGCCCTTAACCTTGGCCACGATGATGCTGCCCGCGTAGGCAAAACTGCCTTCGGTTTGCAGGTTCTTGTTCGCTTCCTTGTTCAAGTCCATCGTGAAATCCACTTTTGTGCTGCCAACACTGGCGTTGCCCGTAAAGTCAGTGCCGCCAGTACCGCCACCCGTGCCCGGCTTGCTGCCGGGGGCTGCCGGTTGGGGCGATTCGCTGGAGCAGGCGGTCAGGCTGCCCATGCAATAAAACGACATCAGTGCGGCACTGCTGAGCCCCAAGTTCTTGATGAATTCTCCTCTGTTCATACGGATGGTAAGTTGATTGGTTTGAAAATATGTACGTAAGCGGATGGGTGTTCGGACTTTGCCCGGATGCCTGGGGTTTGGTCTTTCCAAGGGATACTATTTTCCAGACCCGGTAGTCGGCAATGCGTCTATTTGATTTTAATTCAGTAACCGGAAAAACACGGGTTTGTTTTTTTCGGGCCTGCCAAAACCAGCCAGCAGCCCGGTATGTTGAGCGGGGGGAATTTTTTACCGGAAAATCATGCCACTCGAAAACAAATGCCTTGCGAAACACAACCCCAACGCCTCTGCGCAAGGGGGTTAGGGCGGGATTGTTGAAAATAGTATCTTTGAAAAACCCCAAACCCCCTCCATTTATGAAACCCGAACCGCACGAATACCCGCCTTTCATGAGCCGATACGTTGATTTGGTGGCGGACGAAACTCCGCTGGCAACGCTGAAAAGCAAACCGGTGGGGCAACTGCTGCAATCGCTGACCGAAGCCGCCAGCCAATACCGCTACGCCGAAGGGAAATGGAGCATCAGGGAATTGCTCGGGCATCTGGTGGACACTGAGCGGATTTTCGCGTACCGCTCTTTGTGCATCGCACGTGGCGAACGGCAGTCGCTGCCCGGCTTTGATGAGGATGCGTACGCCGAAAACGCCCGTTTCGGGCAGCGCACCCTGCAAAACCTGCTGGCCGAATATGCCGCCGTCCGTGAGGCAACCGTGCTTTTGTTCGGGAGTTTTGACGAGGCCGCGCTTGCGCAAACCGGAATTTCCAACGGCAACCCGGTGTCGGTGCGGGCGTTGCTGCACATCACCGCCGGACACGAGTTGCACCACGCGCGGATTCTGCGCGAACGGTATCTTGCCGGTTCGCAAGCCGGGGCCTGAAACCGGCAAGGTTGCCGTTTCGCAAAAGAAAACAGTATCCCCGCTAAAGCTAAAAGTTCCGCCAGAGGCGGAAACGGGGCTTTCAGCTTTCAAAAACCCCAAACCCGCCCCGTCTGCTGGTATCAACGCATTTGATGCCATCCTGAAAACAGTATCCCCGCAAAACCGGAAACCTGCACGTTTCCGGTTGCAATTCGTAGTTTTGCCGGTGGATGGATTCGGTAACCCACAAGTATCGCGGCTGCCGGGTTCCATTTGCCCATCCAGTCATTCACCCATTGATTATCCATGGAAGTCAGAGTCCGTTTCGCGCCTAGCCCTACCGGCGCACTGCACATTGGCGGTGTGCGCACCGCCTTGTACAACTATTTGTTTGCCAGGAAATTGGGCGGCAAAATGCTGCTCCGCATTGAAGACACCGACCAGAAACGCCTGATTCCCGGTGCCGAGCAGTACATCATTGACGCGCTGGCGTGGGTGGGCATC
>JANPIL010000458.1:0-11966 GCA_031424975.1 Sphingobacteriales bacterium | reverse complement strand
CGTGGCACATACGTGTGGTTCATGAATGCCGGGGATTTGATTCATGATGCCCGCACCTTGGCGCATATTTTCAACGATTGCCCGCCCGATGCCGACATCTACTACGGCGACGCGCTTTTTTTCGACAGTTCGGGTCGTAATGTGGGGTTGCGCAGCCAAATAACCCCGCACCGGCTGCCGCCCGCGCTTACGTGGCGCGATTTCCGGTGCGGCATGGTGGTCTGCCACCAGTCGTTCATCGTGAAACGCAGCCTTGCGCCGCCTTACAACTTGGCGCACCGCTACAGTGCCGATGTGGATTGGGAAATAAACTGCCTGAAAAACGCGCGGAAAATCGTGCATACGCAAGCCGTACTGTCGCGATACCTGACAGGCGGGTTTTCCAAGAAAAACCTATCCAAATCGCTTTTAGACAGGTTTTTGGTTTTACAGCGGCATTTCGGTACAGTGCCGAATTTATTCAATCATGTATGGATTGCCCTGCGCGGAATGGGCTTCATATTGAATCGCAAACGGGGCTACTGACGGGCAAAACGGAAGATTTTCATTCAATCGTTCGTGGCTTTGATCTTGTCCGGCTGAGTTTTCGGTACACGAACCGCACCGCCAACCCGACCAGCACAACCACCACAATGGCGGCGGCAATGGGGAGGAAAATCGCGAGGAAAGATACCGCCGTGGCACTGCCCAACTCGCCAGTAGCCACCAGGTTGTTGCCCACGCCGCCCGTGGCCACCGTGGAAGTGGCACGCAGGGCGGCCGTGCCCGCACTGATAATGCCCGCCGTGCCGCCACCGGCAATGATGGCCAGCGTCCATTTAAGCAGCGGATCAATGTCGGCCACGAAGCTGCCCATCATCAGCGCACCGGCCACGGTGGCGGCGGGTGTGGCCACGGTGTCGAGCATGTTGTCAAGCCACGGCACGTAATAACCCACCACCTCCACGAGCGTCGCCGAGCCAAAGGCCAGCAGCGCGGGCAAGCTTCCCATCCAAGCCACGCTTTGCGGCAAGTCGAGCCAGTGGTTGTAGGCGGCCAGCCCCGCGCAAAAAAACGGCACGAAAATGCGGAAGCCCACGGCGGCACTCAACCCGAAACCCAGCAAAATACTCAGAATCAGTTCCATTTCTTCAGGCGTTTCGCAAGTTTCGGTGCATCCGCTCAATAATACGGGCGGGTTTCGTGTTTCTGAAAGCTGAAAGCCCCGTCTTTAGCGGGGATACTATTTTGGACAAGCAGATCGGGCGGCCACAAGGGCCGCCCCTACGGTCAATACTGCGGCACGCTTGGGTCTATTTCCGCCGACCACGCCAAGATGCCGCCTTTCAGGTTGTACAGGTTGTCGAAGCCGTATTGTTCTTCCAGCAATTGCACGGCGCGTCCGCTCCTGGCTCCGCTGCGGCAATGGATAATCACTTTCTTGTCGCGGCTGATTTCGTCCACGTGGTCGGTAATCTGGGCCTGCGGAATCAATTGGCCGCAAATGTTGGCAAAATTGAACTCGTGCGGTTCGCGCACGTCAATCAGTTGGTAGGCTTCGCCGCTGTCTTGCAGTTGCTTGAATTCGCGGACGGTCATTTCTTTCATATCGGTCGGGGTTTTGAAAATAATATGTTTTTTCAGGCGCAAACCCAAAACTATCCAGATAAACCCAAAAAGGAAAAGGATTGACGAAAAGTTTCGCCCCACGCCGTAGCACACGCTTTAGCTTGTGCCCAAAACCGCAGGTTTTGGAATTCTCGAAGGAAGGCGGCTGACGATTGTCCGCACGGATTACAAATCCGTGGTCTCCAAGTTCGGGATTTCAAATCCCGAACAACTTTGGAGCCGGGGGTTTTGCCTTTTGAAAAGATACTATTTTCTGCCACGCCGTACTTTATCCGCCAAATACCTATTTTTGTCGCTCTGCCTCAATTCATACTGCTTGATTCCCGAATGAAAATAGAACTCCAGCGCAAAAACAACGCCGTCCATCTCGAAGCCGTGAACGAAGACGGGGCCACCATCCAGATAGACGGATCACCGGCGGTGGGCGGCCAGAACCTGGGTTTCCGGCCCATGCAATTACTGCTGGCCGCGCTGGGCGGTTGCAGTACCATTGACATTGTGGGCATCCTGAAAAAACAGCGTCAGGAAGTACGCGACATTAACATAACCGTGGACGGGCAGCGCGAACCCAACGCGGAACCATCGTTGTTCCAAGCCATCCACGTGCATTTTGTATTGACTGGCAACTTGGACGAGGAAAAAGTGCGCAAGGCCGTGGACTTGTCCATGCAAAAATACTGCTCGGTTGCCAAGACGCTGGAAAAAACCGCCACCATCACTTACAATTTCTCAATTCTGAATGAGTGAATGACAGAATGGGTTTTTGCTTTTCCGGAGATACTATTTTCAATTCTGTCATTCACTCATTCTATCATTCATTCACCGTATCCATGCATTTCGAAACCCAAGCCATCCGGACGCAAGCCGAACAAACCGCTTTCCGGGAACATTCCGTACCGCTGTACCTGACTTCCAGTTTCACCTTTGACGATGCCGAACAAGCCCGCGCCCTGTTTGCCGATGAGGTGGAAGGCAACATCTACACCCGCTTCTCGAACCCGAACAACACCGAACTGATTGACAAGATTTGCCTGCTGGAAGGAGCCGAAGACGGCTTGGCCATGGCATCGGGTATGGCGGCCATGTTCGTGAGCATGGCGGCATTGCTCAAATCCGGCGACCACGTGCTGGCTTCGCGGTCGCTGTTCGGCTCCACGCACCAGATACTCACGCAGTTGTTTCCGCGCTGGGGCATCACGCACAGCTACGCAGACATTGGCCGGCCCGAAACTTGGGAAAGCCTGATACAGCCCAACACGAAGATGATTTTTGTGGAAACGCCCTCTAACCCGGCCCTGGACTTGATAGATTTGGAATGGCTGGCGGGTTTGGCCCGCAAAAAAGGTATTATTTTGAACGTGGACAATTGTTTTGCCACGCCCTACCTGCAAACTCCGATGGCTTACGGGGCAGATATTGTAACGCACTCGGCCACCAAATGGATGGACGGACAAGGCCGCGTGATTGGCGGCGCGATTGTGGGCCGCAAAGACTTGATTAAGGAAATGCGGTTTTTTGCGCGGCATACCGGCCCGGCCATGTCGCCGTTCAACGCCTGGATACTGTCCAAAAGCCTCGAAACGCTGCACGTACGCATGGATCGGCACTGCGAGAATGCCCTGAAACTGGCCGAATTTCTGGAAACGCACCCGCAAGTGGAAAAGGCGATTTACCCGTTCCTGGCCTCGCATCCGCAGCACGAACTGGCCAAGCGGCAAATGCGGCTCGGCGGCCCGATGGTCAGTTTCATCATCAAGGGCGGCGCGGCGCGGAGTGTGGAGTTCCTGAACCGGCTGCAACTGCTGTCTTTGACATCCAACCTCGGCGATACCCGCAGCATTGCCACGCACCCGGCCACCACCACGCATTCCAAACTAAAACCTGACGAACGCCAAGCCGTGGGCATCGAAGACGGCCTGATACGGATATCAGTGGGTTTGGAACATTCGGAAGATATTATTTCGGATGTGGCGCAGGCACTTTCAAATGATTGAACGGCTTGCATCTCCAATTATCCGGGTTACTTTTGTAACTATTTTCTCCGTACACACAGCGCCGTCCGGTGTGTCTCCAACTATTTTCACCATTTCAGAGGCATTTCGCCCGCTTTACATCTATCCAACCCTTAAACCATTACTGATGAGACAACTGTACCAACCGATGTGCCGCGTACTTGCCACAATGCTCGCCATTTTCTGCACGGCGGGCCTGTACGCCCAAAGTGCCTACACAATCAAGGGCAAAGTGACCGAAACCGGCGGCAATGCCATTCCGGGCGTTAGCGTAGCCGTGTCGGGCACCACGCAAGGCACCATTACCGATGCCGACGGCAACTATACGCTGAACGCCAAACTGCCGACGGGCGGCTACAAGCTGGTTTTCAGCTACATCGGGTATGCCGCCAACACCCAACCACTCGAATTGGGAGCCCAGACGGAAATCGTCCTTAACGCCCAACTCAAGGAAGACATTGCGAGCTTGGATGAGGTAGTGGTAATCGGTTCCAGCATCAACGCGCCGCGCCGCCAATTGGGTAATGCCATCAATGTAGTTTCGGCCAAAAGCCTCCAGAATACCGGCACCGAAAATCCGCTGGGGGCATTGCAAGGCAAGGTTCCGGGTGCGCAAATCACGCAGAACTCCGGAGATCCGGCGGGTGGTTTCACGGTTCGTTTGCGGGGCGTAAAGTCGCTGCGCGGCAGCTCAGATCCGCTGTACGTGATTGACGGGGTGATTGTGAGCAACTCCACAGCCAATGTCTCGCAACTGGCAGTAAGTGCGGGTGAAGCCACCAGCAGTTTGGGAACCAACCGGCTGGCCGACATCAACCCGCAGGACATTGAAAACATAAGTGTGCTCAACGGCGCGGCGGCGGCGGCCATTTACGGTTCGCGGGCGGCCAACGGCGTGGTTGTCATCAATACCAAGCGCGGCAAATCGGGTGTGCCCAAAATCACTTTCACCACGGCGGTCGGCATCAGCGAGTTGCGCAAACGGGTATTCATCAGCAGATACGGCGAGCAGTTTGGCAGTGCCACGCTGCGTTTGCATACCATTGGCGCTGTGTCGGCCACTCCCACCGCCCCGATTACGTCACAAGGGTTCGTACGCGATGGCGCGACCACTTTCCTGGCAACCAACAAGGTTCCCGTAACGCGGTATGACTATCAGGACAACATATTCCAGCAAGGCTCCACACTCGACAACAACCTTTCCGTGGCCGGGGGCAAGGACAACACGCAGTATTACGCCTCGGTTTCGTATGCCAAGAATACGGGCATCATCCCCGGCACCAGTTTCCAGCGGTACGGATTGCGTTTGCGACTGGATCAGCGGCTGACGGACTGGGCCAAGATTTCGGCCGGGGTTACCTATACCAACAGCCTGGCCAACGAAAAGCCCAACGGCAACACGTTTGCCAGCCCCATCAACTCCATCAACATCACCAACAACATCTACAACATCACGCAGCGGGATGCGAACGGCAACCTCAAAGCCGTGGAGCCTTCGCGGGTAAATCCGCTCACGGTGCTTGAAGAGTTTGCCATCACCCAACGTGTCAACCGCACCATCAATGATGTGCAACTGAACCTGACTCCCCTCAAAGGCTTGCAACTGGATTGGATTGTCGGCTTGGACGCCTACTCGCAAACCGGCAAGACGTACATTCCACCGTATCCGTACGCATCGGAAGCCGGATTGCCCGCAGGTCTTTTCCCCACCGGCTTTACCGGTTCGGCCATCAATTCGGTGTATTTGTTCAACACCGACCTGAACGCCAAGTACGACTGGACTATTTCGCCGTCGTTCACACTCAACGCGGTGGCCGGATACAACTACCAGTACAGCCGGGAGGATTTCAGCCAAGCCACCGGCGAAAACATTGCCCCTGGCATTACCAACATCAGTGGTGCCACCGGCAACACCGTGAGGGCATTCGACGGCTTGGATCAATTCTCAATCAATGGCGTATTTGGCCAAGCCACGCTGGGCTACAAAGACCGCCGTTTCATTACCGCCGCCCTGCGCCGCGATGGCTCCACCAAGTTTTCGCCTTCCGAAACCGGACAGTTGTATCCCAAAATCAGCGGTAGCTGGGTTGTTTCGGACGAGATATTCTGGCAGAACTTCAACATCCAGAACATTGTCAGCGACTTGAAGCTCAGGGCTTCGTACGGAGAGGCGGGCAACCTGAACGGAATCAGGTCGTATGACCGTTTCCGAAACTACAATCCGGTTCCTTTTCTGGGACGCAACACCATCTTGCCGAGTGCGCAACTGAACAACCCGCGTGTGCGCCCCGAACGCAGCACCGAAGTGGAATTTGGCGTTGACGTGTCGTTTTTCAATGACCGCATCGGTCTGGGCCTCACCCGCTACAACCAGCAAATCAAGGAACTGGTTGTGAACCGGCTGTTGGCTCCGGCGGCATCGGGCGGCATCAACATTGTGAACAACGTGGCGCAGATGGAAAACAAGGGCTGGGAACTGGCCCTGAATGCAACGCCAGTGAAGACGAACGATTGGAACTGGGAAATCGGGGTGGTTTATAGCCGCAATCGTAACAAGGTCACCAATACGGGCTTGGCCGGAAACCTGAACATTGCCATCAGCAGTGCATTGGGTGCGCCTGCATTCATTGTGAAAGACCAAGCGGCCAGCGTATTTTTCGGCACTCATTACGCCCGGAAACCGGATGGCAGCCTGCTCCTGACCGCCCAAAACCTGCCGCAATCGGAGAAAACCACCAAAGATGGCAGCGGCCAGCCAACGGGAGCCGTAGTGAGAAGAATCATTGGCGACCCCAACCCCGATTACACCGCCTCGCTTAACAGCACCCTGACGTACAAACGCTTCGCATTCAGGTTCCTGCTTGATGCGGTACAGGGCTACGAAGTGTTCAACGCGGATAAGAGAACCCGCAACAATGTGGGCATCGGTGATTTGGCGGAGAAAGAACTGAAAGGCGAGATTCCCAGAGGATATGTGTTTGCCTTGGTTCCGATTGAGGAATACCGCATTGACGACGGCTCTTTTGTGAAACTTCGCGAAATTGCCTTTACGTACAACCTGCCGCCGTTGGTCAAGGGGCTGAACAACCTGAGTGTTTCACTGATTGGCCGGAACCTGTATTCATGGGACAATTATTCCGGCTATGACCCCGAAACCAATGCGGGTGCCAACAGTGATATTCTGCGCGGTACGGATTTTGGCAACGTGCCGATTCCCAGAAGCTACCAGTTCTCCGTCACCGCTGGCTTTTAATTCATTTTCTCAACTGACACATCCATGAAAAAACTAACCATATCTGTCATATCGTTGGCGTTGCTTTTGCTCACCAACGCCTGTACCACAGAATACGTGAATCCAAGCTCCGGCAATGGGGAAGAACTCCTGAAAGACGTGAACGGGCTGGTTTCACTGGCCAACGGCCTGCAATACCGATACACCATCGGCAGGCAAAGTCCAGCTTACACCGTCATTGTCGCCGCCGGACTGACGGGCAAGGAACTGCGCGTACTGAACGCGGGTAATACCGATGAATTGTTGCTGGAACAAGGCGTGGCCAATGTGCTCGGCAACAATGGCGTGGTATCCAACCTCTGGTCACAACTGCACGTGACCAAGAGCGATGCCGACCAAGTTCTTGCAGGCGCGAACAACCTTGGCGATCCGGCGTTAAAAAGCGGACTGATTGGCTATGCTTCCATCTTCAAAGCCCTGTCATTAGGCACGCTGGCTCAGTTCTGGCAGCAGTCGCCCGTAACAAACGGCGATACCGCCCAGTTCAGGCAACGCACCGATTTGCTGCGCGAAGCGATTCGGGTGCTGGAAACGGCAAGCACCGCAGTGACGGCAAATCCGCCATCGGCAGCATTTACCAGCCGCATTGTGGCCGGAGTGGATATTCCGAACACGATTAACGCCTTGATTGCCCGTTACAGCCTGATGCTCGGCGACAATGACAAGGCTTTGGCGGCATCCGATAAAGTATCGCTCGCTGTAAAATCGGAATTCCGGTTTGACGACCTGACAAGAAACCCGATTTTTGATGTGGCTCTTGGCAACATCAACGTGGTGCAGCCTACAAACCTGAACATGGGCCTGCCAGATGCACTCAAGCCTGATGCCGCCGACAAACGGGTGGATTTTTACTTTCTGACCCGCACCCCTGTTGTCCCCGCACCTTTTCGGGGCAAAGGTTTTTTCACCGCCAACTCATCGCCCATTCCGGTGTATCTGCCCGGCGAAATGCTGCTTATCAAAGCCGAGGCATACGCCCGCAAGGATGACTTGGCCAATGCCGTGATTGAACTGAACAAGGTGGTGACCAAAACAACCGATGCCTGGGGAATCGGGGCGGCACTGCCCGCTTACGATGGCACCGAAAAAACAAAGGCCGAAGTCTTGACGGAAATATACCGCAACCGTTGCATAGAGTTGTTCATGAGTGGCCTGAAACTGGAAGACAACCGCCGTTTTGCCCGCCCCGAACCACCGACCAATACTACAGAACGGAGCCGCAACTTTTACCCCTACCCTTTTGTGGAACGCGACAACAACCCCAAAACCCCCGCCGACCCGGCCATCTGACCGGCACGTGTGGATTTTTTGAAAACCAACAAAAAAGGAACGCTTGGCCGCGTTCCTTTTTTGTTGGTCGGGAGGCCTGCACACCGATTTGCCTTCAAATACCCGAAATTGCGTACCTTTGGCCGGGGGTTTCGCCGTTTTGAAAGATACTATTTTGCCAGACGCGTTTTCATCGTTTTCCACAACCATCCATGCTTACCGCACTTGCCGACACGTTGACTGTTAATGTTGAAAAAGCGTACGCCGTACTCAAAGACGTGGTGCGCCACACGCCCTTGCAGCACGACGCGCGGCTGTCCAAGAAATACAATGCCGAAATTTATTTCAAGCGCGAAGACTTGCAGGATGTGCGGTCTTACAAAATTCGCGGGGCGTATTACAACATCTATAACCTTGACCAAGCCCAGCGGGCCAAGGGCGTGGTGTGCGCCAGCGCGGGCAACCATGCGCAGGGTTTTGCCTCGGCTTGCAGCCAGATGCAAATCAAGGGATACGTGTTTATGCCGCAAGTAACGCCCCGCCAAAAAATAGAACGGGTGCGGCAAATCGGCGAAAACTGGATTACAATTGAACTGGTGGGCAACACCTACGACGAAGCGGCCCACGTGGCAAACCTGTTCTGCACCGAAAAAGGCCTGACCTACGTCCACGCCTTCGACAACCTGAACACCATTGCCGGACAAGGTACGGTGGCCTACGAAATACTACAGGATATGCCTGACGTTGAGGTGGTTATCGCGCCCATTGGCGGCGGCGGACTGATTGCGGGCATGGCTTACTACCTGAAATCCAAGAATCCAAGCATTCAATTAATAGGCGTGGATCCGCTGGGTGCGCCCAAAATGGTGGAAGCCCTCAAAGCGGGTTACCCCAAAGTGCTGGACAAAATTGATGGTTTCATGGATGGCGTGGCGGTAAAAAAGGCGGGCAACCTGACGTTTGAATTCGTGCGCAAATACGTGGACAAGGTCATTGCCACGCCCGAAGGTAAGACCTGCACCGTCATGATTGAGCTTTACCAGAACGAAGGCCTGATTGCCGAACCTGCCGGAGCCGTTTCGGTGGCGGCATTGGAGCAACTGAAAGACGAAATTACGGGCAAAAAAGTGGTCTGCATCATAAGCGGCGGCAACAACGATATTGCCCGCTACCCGGAAGTAATTGACCGCAGCATGATTTACGAGGGGCTGAAACACTATTTCATCGTGGAGTTTGCCCAGAAACCCGGCCAGTTGCTGCACTTTCTGGAACAAGTGCTCGGCCCGACCGATGATATCGTGCGGTTTGAATACCTTAAAAGCACCAACCGCGAATACGGCCCGGCATTGGTGGGTATCGAACTCACCAATAGGAACGACTTGGAATCGCTGCTGCAGCGCATGACCGAAAGCAACATTATCTACAAGAACATCATGCAGGACGATGTGCTGCGCAAATACCTGATGTGATGCAAACCCTTGGCGTTCACCGTTTTGCGTTTTCCGTTTGCCGTTGGGCATTGCGTACTTTGTGCGGGTGTGCGGCCTGTGCCTGCTGCTACGCCGGTGTTGCGGATGCCGGGGGTTTGGCAATTGGAAAACATACTATTTTCGGAAACGAACGGAAAACGGCTGAGCCAAACCGTTTTAACGGTAAACGCGAAACGGTAAACGAAACACGGCACGATTTCCATTCCAGCTTGGCCGAAGTCCATTACAATGCCGCTTCCAAATCGCTGGAAGTGAGCCTGCGCGTATTTTCCGACGACTTGAACGCCGCCTTGACCAAGGCCAGCCGCCGCCCCGTCCGCGTGGATCAGACCGCCGCCACCGATGCGCTGATCAAACAGTATCTGGACAAGCATTTTGCTTTTGTTAACGCCAAAAATACCCGACAGCCCGCCGTTTGGGTGGGCAAGGAAATCGCGGTAGATGTGACGTGGCTTTACTTTGAAATCCCGCTTACCGAAAATCTGAACGGGATGAGGTTTGAAAACTCACTCCTGTGCGAACTCTATGAGGATCAGGTGAATATCGTGAACCTGAATTATCAAAAGCAGAAACGCACCTACCTTTTCAAAGCCGACCAAGCCGTGCAGACGGTTGGGTTGTAGAGACGTGGCGGTGCAACGTCTCTGCCGCATTTCGTTTGCGCCAAAATAGTATCTCCCGAAACATGGAAACCTACGGTTCTTCCACGCAAGCTAAAGCGTGCGCTACCGCCTGTTGAAAATTCACCAATTCCGGCTGGCCAGCACGAGGCGCGTGGACATGAGCATGAGGGCAATCACACTCAAAAAATAAACCACGTTCCGGCTGTCTATCAGGCCCTTGCTCATGGCTTGGTAATGGTAGTCAAGGCCGAGTTGCGCGATGAAATAGGCAAAATCACCGCCCGCATTGAGCGAGGAAAGCGAACTGAACCCGGCAAACAGCACAAAGCACAAAAACGCGGCGATGATGAACGAGACAATCTGGTTTTCGCTGATGCCCGACGCAAAAATGCCGATAGCCGTAAACACCGCCGCCAGCAACAATAGCCCTGTGTACGAACCGATTACGCCTGCCGAATCAATGTTTCCCGGCGGGTTTCCGAGTTGATACACACTGAAATAATAAACCAGCGTGGGCAACAGCGTGAAGACGATAAGCAGCAGGCAGGCAAAATATTTGCCCAGAATAATGTCCCAATCGGTAAGTGGCCGCGTGAGCAGCAGTTCCATGGTGCCGCCTTTTTTCTCCTCGGCAAAAGACCGCATCGTCACCGACGGAATCAGAAACATGAACACGTACGGAGCCAAACTGAACAGCGTGGACAGGTCAGCAAAGCCGTAATCAAGCACATTGGTGTCCGGAAAAACCCAGATGAACAGCCCGATGCCGGTCAGGAAAATGACCATGATCAGGTAGGCAATCAGTGAATTGAGGAAACCGTTAATTTCCTTGCGTAGAATGGCGAGCATACAGAAAATAAAAAACAGCCCCCAGCCCCGAAGGGGAGCAAAATAGGGCCGGTGCAAGCGTACTTGCTTGCGCCTTTCAATTGGTGAGTGTTCCGCTTATGCCAGCATTTTTTTATTCACTCATTCCATCATTCAATATTCTCAATTGACAAAATAGTATCTTTTGGAAACGCCAAGCCCCCTTCAAATAACCCCCCTTCGGGGGCCGGGGGGCTACTCCCCCTCCTTCGGTGGGGTTTGGGGGGTGGCCGGTCCGGTCAATTGACGGAATACGTCTTCCAGCGTATTCTCCTCCTGTTTCAAGCCGAGCAGCGTCCAGTTTTGCTGGGTTGCCAACTGGAAAACCGAAGCCCGCATTTCGGTCTGTCCGTCGGTCATTATTTCGTAGGTGTGGTTGTCTTTCAACCGCACCGACTGCACACCCGGCAAACCGGCAAGTACTTGACTGTCAACTGCATGGCCGAATTCCACGGTAATGCGCACCGCGCCTTGGCGGCTGGCCTGCAAGTCTTTCACGGTGCTGTCGGCCACGATTTTGCCGGAGTTGATGATAATCACCCGGTCGCAGATGGCCTCCACTTCCTGCATGATATGTGTCGAGAAAATCACGGTTTTCTGCTCGCCCGCATTCTTGATTACCTGCCTGATTTCCACAATCTGGTTCGGGTCCAGGCCGGTGGTCGGCTCATCCAGAATCAGCACTTGCGGGTCGTGGATCAGGGCTTGCGCCAAGCCCACACGCTGCCGGTAACCCTTTGACAGTGAACCGATTTTCTTTTTTTGTTCGCGGCCAAGTCCGCACAAGTCTATCATCTGCGCAATC
>JANPIL010000457.1:0-11568 GCA_031424975.1 Sphingobacteriales bacterium | reverse complement strand
GTATTGTATGTTGACAATCCGGAAGGCATGAACCGCGATTTGCGCAAGGCTTCGCTGGAGGCCATCAACACGCTTAACCGGATGCAGCACGAGGAAACCGGCGACCCCGAAACGATTTCACGCATTTCGCAGTACGAAATGGCGTTCAAGATGCAGGTTTCCGTGCCCGAAGTGATGGATATTTCCGATGAGCCGGCGTGGGTACATGAAATGTACGGCACAAAACCCGGCCAAGCCTCGTTTGCCAACAACTGCCTGCTGGCCCGGCGGCTCGTGGAAAAGGGCGTGCGGTTTGTGCAATTATTCGATTGGGGTTGGGATTCGCACGGCAACGACCCCACCAATGCGCTGGACAAGGGTTTCGGCAACTTGTGCCATAACATTGACAGGCCCGTATCGGCGTTGCTCAAAGACTTGAAAATGAGGGGCTTGCTCGAAGACACGCTGGTGGTTTGGGGAGCCGAATTTGGCCGCACACCCATGCAGGAAAACCGTGAAGGCAAAAGCATGGCCTTCAAGGGCCGCGACCACCACACCGAGGCGTTCACGGTTTGGATGGCGGGCGGCGGCGTAAAACAGGGCTATACGCACGGCGAAACCGACGAAATCGGTTATTACGGCATCAAGGACCGCACCGATATTTTCGACCTGCAAGCCACCATTCTGCACCAATTGGGCATGAACCACGAAAAACTGACTTACGCTTTCCAAGGCCGCAATTTCCGCCTGACCGATGTGTCTGGCCACGTGATACACAAGGTGTTGGCCTGAAAAGCCATTTCCGGTGGGCCAAAGCGGTCATTTTCTGGCAAACGCCGCAAACTCCTTGGCGAAATACGTCAAAATCACTTTTGCCCCGGCACGCCTGATGCACAGCAGCATTTCGAGCATGGCTTTTTCGCCGTCGAGCCAGCCGTTGCGGGCGGCGGCTTTCACCATCGCGTATTCGCCGCTTACGTTGTAGGCAGCCACGGGGATGGCAAAGTTTTCGCTCAGCGTTTGGATTACATCCAGATAGGGTAGGGCGGGCTTGACCATCAGGAAATCCGCGCCTTCGGCATAATCCAGTTCGGCTTCAACCAAGGCCTCGCTGCGGTTGGCGGGGTTCATCTGGTACGTTTTCTTGTCGCCGAATTTGGGGGCCGAATCCAGCGCATCGCGGAATGGCCCGTAGAACGCGCTGGCGTACTTTGCCGAATACGCCATGATTGAAACATTCTCAAAACCCTCACCGTCAAGCAGTTCGCGCAGGTAGCCCACCCGCCCGTCCATCATGTCCGACGGGCCGATGATGTCGGCTCCGGCGCGGGCCTGCGCCAAGGCCATCTGGCCCAGAATCGGGAGGGTTTCGTCGTTCAGAATCATACTATTTTGCACCAGCCCGTCGTGCCCGTCTGAACTGTACGGATCCATGGCCACGTCGGTCATCAGGCACACGCCGGGCAGTTGCGCCTTAATCTGGCGGATGGTTCGCAGATACAAGCCATCGGGGTTGTGGCTTTCGCGGGCGTGGCTGTCTTTTTTGCTTTCCTCAATCTGCGGAAACAAGGCGAATGTGCTGATACCCAGTTCCTTGCAGGCATTCATCTCGTCCAATAGCCTGTCGGCGGAGTAGCGGAAAATGCCGGGCATGGAGGCCACTTCCACGGCCTTGTTTTCGCCTTCGGTGACGAACAGCGGAAAAATAAGGTCGCTGACGGAAAGCGTGGTTTCCTGCACCAGTTGGCGGATGGTTTCTGATTTGCGGTTGCGGCGAGGTCTTCTGAGCATGGGAAAGTTCTGCGGTTTGTGTTTCGGTTGGAACCGTAAAATTACCGCTTTTGGAAACAGTATGTTTTGAAAACCTCAAACCCGGAACGTTTTTGAACGCAAAACCGAAAACGCAAAACCCTACAACACCTGCAAGCGATAGCCCGTGCCGTGCACGTTGATGATTTCCACGTGCGGGTCTTCTTTAAGGTATTTGCGGAGTTTGGTGATGTACACGTCCATGCTGCGGGCGTTGAAATACGTGTCGTCGCGCCAGATTAGGCGCAGGGCCAAGCTGCGTTCCAGCGTTTGGTTCAGGTTGGTGCAGAGCAGTTTCAGCAGTTCGGCTTCCTTGGTGGTGAGCTTGGCGGTGTGTTCGCCGTGTATGAGTGTCTGGTGCTCATAATCAAATACATACGCGCCGATTCGGAAGGTCTGGTTTTCCGGAAGCTGCCCGTTTTGCGGTTGGCTGCGGCGCAAAATCGCTTTCATGCGCAGCAGCAGTTCCTCCATGCTGAACGGCTTGGTCAGGTAGTCGTCGGCACCGATGCGGAGGCCTTCCAGCGTGTCTTCCTGCATGGATTTGGCGGTCAGGAAAATGATCGGAACCTGCTTGTCGAAGGTGCGGATTTCGCGGGCCAGCGAAAAACCGTCTTTTTTTGGCATCATCACATCCAGAATGCAAAGGTCATGGTTGCGGCGGCGCGAGTAAAGCGTCAGCCCTTCGTCGCCGTCGCGGGCCAAGTCGGTCTCGAAACCTTTGAGTATCAGGTATTCCTGCAACAATTGCCCGAGATTGGGGTCGTCTTCGACAAGGAGGATTTTGGTGGGCATTGGCGTTTGGATAGGAGCCTCCCCCAACGGCCTCCCCTAAATCCCCTCCGAAAGAGGGGACTTTTAAAAAGGCGGGTTTGGCACTTTTGAAAGACACTATTTTTTTAAACCCCCTCCTTCGGAGGGGGTTGGGGGAGGCTTTTTATTGGTGCGGCAAAAATATGTCAAACCTGCTGCCTTCGCCCGGCTTGCTGTCCACGGAAATGGTGCCGTGGTGCGCCTCCACCACGGTTTTCACGTAACTCAAACCCAAGCCAAAACCCTTGACATTGTGGATGTTACCGGTGGGAACGCGGTAAAACTTGTCGAAAATCTTGCCGACAGTTTCGTTAGTCATGCCAATGCCTTGGTCTGAAACGCTGAAATGCACGCCACCGGCAGTATTTTTGGTGCGGATGGTAATGTGCGGCGCACCGGACGAGTATTTGCTGGCATTGTCCAACAGGTTGTAAATCAGATTGGTAACGTGCAATTCATCGGCATCCACCACCGGGTTGGTGGCATCCAAGTGCAGGCCGATGGTTCCTGCCCGCTGTTCAATCTGCACCGCCGTGTTTTGCAATACCGCCCCGATGGTTTCGTGCAGGTTCACGGCGGTGCGTTTCAAATTCAGCTCGCCTTTGTCCAGCGCGGCGGCTTGTAGCACTTTCTCCACTTGCGAACCCAGCCGCCGGTTTTCATCCTGAATCACTTTCAGGTAGCGGTTCAAATGACCGGTATTTGATTGTATGTCAGCATCTTGCAGCATTTCGCAGGCCAGCGCAACCGTCGAGATCGGTGTCTTGAATTCGTGCGTCATGTTGTTGATGAAATCGTTTTTCACCTCCGAAAGTTTTTTCTGCTTCACAATCGTCGAAACTGATGCGTAAAACAGGCCGATAATCGCGCCGCTCAACAGCACGGAAGCGAACATGACCCAAAAGGTGGAAAAATCAAGGAAACGGTTTTTCTCGGGAAAAACCACGTACAGGTAATTTCCCTCGGCGTGCAGGTCGTTCGGGAAAAGGCTGACTTGGAAAGCATCCGTCGGCACGGTTTGGCTGTCCATCCGGCTGGAAGCAAAGAAAATCCGGTTCTGCGGACGCGAATGCACGCCATACACGAACGGAATGCTGATGTTCTGGTTCCTGATTTCGGCTTTGAGCAGCGAGTCCAGCTTGGCCGGGTTGATGCGCTGCTGCACGGGCCGCTCCACGCGCACCAACTGCTGGAATACGCCTTTCACCACCTCCGACTGCTGGCGCATTTTTGCCGCTTCCACTTGCTGCCTGGTGGGCGGCGGGGTTTGGGCTTTTTCAAAGATACTATTTTCGGAAACCGCATTTGCGGCGGGTTTTCTTCCCGGCCTTTTATTTTTACGCTTGCCCGAAACCGGCGGTTTCGGCGCATTCGCTGCCTGATTCATCGAATCAATTGAAAAGCCCATCAGCCGCAATTGTTCATACATGGCCTCATTCATCCACCGTTCAATGGCTTCCTGCTGGCGGTTTATTTCCTGCATCTGGCGGTTATACTCGTACAATTCGCCAAACGGGTCGCGGTTGCGCACGTTCAGCGTGTGCGGCAAACCATTGGAAACCACCCTCGGCGTGTCGGGTTGCAGCGGCTCGAAATTGGTAATTGACTGCTGGAAATGAAACCGGATCACACTGGGATACAGCGTTTGCGCCGCCGAATCGGGGGTTTGTTGCTTGGCGGCGATACTATTTTTATTCCGTGCGGCGCGGGTTGCCGGTGGTTGACGGCGGGCAAACTTCGGGGTTTCGGGTTTTTCAAGGATACTATTTTTCCGGGCATTGTCGGGTGCGCCATTCGCCGTTGGCGGCGTGTCGTCCTTCATTTCGGCTTGCCGGGCGGCCAGCCACAATACTTCCTCGCGTTGCAGTTTGCCGGCTACGTGTTGCAGGGCCGCCTGCACATTCTGGTCAAACCGTTGTTCGGCCACGGTGCGGGCCTGGTAAATCCAGTAGCCCTGAAAGCCAATCAGCCCGATGGTGGCCAGCAGCATCAACGTGATGATGCCCCGGATTCGGCGTTTGTTCATGTGATTCGTGTGGAATGAATTCCTGTTGCGGACAACCAAATGGCTCGTTGTCGGCCAGACTTTCCCGTAAAATTACACTTGTCCGTCCGCCAGCGCATATTTTTAACACTCTTTAACAAAAAAGCCAATCTTCAGGGTTACCGTCAGGCAAGTTGCTCATTAACAAAAATTAACACGGCCGGGTGCAACCTTTCCCGAGGCTTGCGCATCTGATTGACAAACAAATCGGTTGCGCGTTGCCAGTGGTGTTTCGTCCGCCGGAAACCGGGTTTCGTCCGGAAATATTGCGGCAGCCACTATCCGGCGTTTCATTTGTGCCGCGTTAGAAAGCAAAGTTTGAAAAACATCAAAAATATATAGTACTATGTATTGCAAGATACTATACAATGACATACATTTGTCCCGACACACACCAGCCACCCAACCTTTACCGTTATGAAAGCGACAAAACTTTTCCCAAGACTGGCATTTTTGTTCCTCATGACGACCGGGATGGGATTTCCGGATGTGGTTTCAGAAACGGAAAACGGCAAAGCCCGTTCCGTGCGATACGTGAAAGTGGGTTTTCTGGCCTGCACGCGCCAAGTAACGCAAGCAAAACAAACCCCCACCCAAGCTAAGTGCGTGGAAAAACCGCAGCAGGGCAAGCGCGAACCTGAACCGGCGGCCAGCATTTCGAGCAAATTGGGCGGCAGCGTGCAGATTATAGCCGCCAAAATCCGTCTCCAACTCGAAAACTGAACGCACCACGAAGCCGCCGCCACCTTTGCGGGGCAACTGAAATAGTATCTTTTTTAAATGCAAAACCTCCCGCTTACGGAGGTTTTTGTATTTTTGCCCATCAACGCCCAACTGGCGGCCACCACCGGCACACAACCATACCGCACTCCCATGGAAATCATCAAGCAACTGATTGACTTTATCCTGCACATAGACAAGCACTTGGCCGACATCATTTCGCAATACGGCACGCTTACCTACATCATTTTGTTCATAATCATCTTCGTGGAAACGGGCCTGGTGATCATGCCTTTCCTGCCCGGCGACTCGCTGCTGTTTGCCGCCGGAGCCTTGGCCGCGCTGTCGGGCAACCAGGATTTGAACGTGTGGTACTTGCTGCCGCTGCTGTTCGTGGCCGCCGTGCTGGGCGACACGGTCAATTACACATTCGGAAAATACATCGGGCCCAAGGCATTCAGCGGAAAAGTGAAATTCCTGAAAAAGGAATATCTCGACCAAACCCAAGCCTTTTTCAACAAGCACGGCGGCAAATCCATCATTTATGCACGCTTTGTGCCCATTGTGCGCACCTTCGCGCCGTTTGTGGCGGGCATCGGCCACATGGACTACGGCAAATTCATTTCGTTCAACGTGATTGGCGGGGCAATATGGGTGGGCTTGCTGACGCTGGCGGGCTATTATTTCGGACGCATACAGTGGGTGCAGGACAATTTTGAAATCGTGATTTTCGCCATCATCATCCTTTCCATCCTGCCACCGGTTGTGGAGTATTTCCGCAGCCGCCTGAAAAGGAAAACGGCCTGAACGCATACGTGTGCCATACTTTTGAAGTATGGCATACCTCGCTTTTGAATCCAACCCTCACTTCCACCGTCATGCGCATTTTCGGACTGATTGGCTACCCATTGGGACATTCGTTTTCCAAGAAATATTTCACCGCCAAGTTTGCGGACGAAAACATCACCGATGCCGTGTACGAGCTTTTCCCGTTGGAAAACATCAGCCAGTTGCCCGGATTGCTGAAAAGCCAGCCGAACCTGCGCGGCCTCAACGTCACGATTCCGTACAAGGAGCAAATTATCCCGCACCTGAACCGGCTCGATTCGGCGGCGCAACGCATCGGCGCGGTAAACGTGGTTAAAATTGCGGCGGATGGCTCCACCACCGGCCACAATTCCGATTATTTCGGCTTCAAGACCACGCTCGAAAAACAATTGCAGGAACACTACGCGCTGAAAAGGCCAAACCTGCGGGCGTTGATTCTGGGTACGGGCGGAGCCAGCAAAGCGGTGCGCGTGGCCTTGGAAGACATGGGAATCGGGCATACGTACGTGTCGCGGAAACCCGGCAAAAACGCGCTGGGCTACGACGACCTGACGGAGAAACTGATGGCCAACAACCTGCTCATCATCAACACTACGCCTTTGGGGATGCACCCCGACACCGGTGTTTTCCCGCCGCTGCCCTACGAATGGCTCACGCCCGACCACTTGCTCTACGACTTGGTTACGACCCGGCGGAAACCACTTTTTTGAAGCGCGGCGCGGCACAGGGAGCCAAAACCTTCGGCGGCCTGCCCATGCTGCACGCCCAAGCCGAAAAATCGTGGGAAATCTGGAATGGTTGAACCGCAGAAACACGAAACCCGCCGCATTCACAGGAGTGCGGCGGGTTTCGTGTTTTCGGGAGATACTATTTTTTGTCGTTCCGACAAAGGAGGAATCCGGTGTTGACCGCGCATGAAAGTCCGGGCTTGCGGGCAATTGAAGGTCGGATTCCTCGTGCCTCGGACTGGCAAAGCAGGTTTGGAGTTTCGGGGAGATACTATTTTCTCAAAGTCAAATTTTCACAAGATGTTAAAAAACCGCGCGTAACATCAGTTAATAATTTCTGGTTTTTAACTTTTCATATTTCCTTTTTGAAATTCTTGCCAATTTAACTTTGTAATCGTTCCGATGTAAAATAGTAAAGTTGTTGGCATTCGACTTTTCAATACGATACTTCTTGTTATCTCCCTTTTGAAAATAGGAATTAAATCCCAAATGGATCTTGTATTCCTGATAATTCCCTACGTTTTTATCAACTGGGATTTCCACAGGCATGTATCCTATAGATAAAATGAAAATAATTCTTTCTTTCGCATCATTTTGTATTGATAAGGAGACGTTACCATTTATGTCACTTGTGAATCCATTAACTTGTATTGAATCTGATTCGGTGTCAAGGTTTTTGTCTTTTACGATTAAATTCACTCCTGGCAAAACACTCCCATCTTGTTCATCGTAAACAGTTACTGAAAATGTGATGGAATCCGATTTTTCTTGCTTTGATTTAATCAGATTCCAACTGTTTTTGACAGGATAATCTTTGAAGTCTAATAACAACGTATCACCAATTATCTTGTATTTTCCCTTGCCAATAGTCAATCCCTGACAATGCCTTATTGTCAAATGAAAATCATCCTTATTGAAAGAGAATAATTCATTCACCCAACTTATATCTTTCTTGACCGGGTAAAAGCTCCCCTTCAATACCGCGTTTTGACCTTGAACCAAAGACGAAAACATAAATAGAATGAAGGCTATTTTTTCCATTTTGGGCAATATAACTTGAATATAAGAGGACAGACAATCACTGTGTAATAAGGCAGGTTTCGCCTTTCCAAAACATACTATTTCCCACTACCGCATAAACTTTGATTTCCCCTTTTTCTTGTCCGTTTTCGCGTTGCGGCTGGGTGGCCCGGAGGCGAGTGATTTGCCCAGCGGTTTGCCGTCGGGAAAGCTGACCAGCGTGAGGTCAATGCTGCGGCGTTCGAGGTTGGTGGTTTTCACGCGCACAACCACCTTGTCGCCGAAAGTGATGATGCGTTTGGTTTTGCGGCCAATCATGCGGTAGTTGTCCGGGTCGTGTTCGTAGAAGTCGTCGGTGAGGTCGGTCATGCGCACCATGCCTTCGCAGCGCGTCTCGATCATCTCCACGAAAATGCCGAAATCGGCCACGCCCGACACCACGCCCTCGTAGTCCTTGGCTTCGGCGTTTTTCATGAATTCCACCTGTTTGTACCGTATCGAAGCCCGTTCGGCATCGGCGGCCACCTTTTCGCGTTCCGACGAATGCTTGGCTTTGACATCGTAATCCTCGCGGCTGGGGGCGGGCTTGCCATCCAGGTACAGTTGCAGCAGCCGGTGCGACATCATATCGGGGTAGCGGCGGATGGGCGAGGTGAAGTGCGTGTAATGCGGGAATGCCAGGCCGAAATGCCCGATGGCTTCGGTGCTGTAACGCGCCTTGGCCATGGTGCGGATGGCCAGGTTTTGCAGCGTGTACTGTTCGGGCTTGCCTTCGAGGCTGTCAATGAGGTGGTTCATGGACTCGGCAATTTTGCCGCCCTCGGTCTGCATCTTGTATCCAAACTTGCGGATGAACGCCGCGAACATCTGCACTTTCTGCGTGTCCGGCGATTCGTGGATCCGGTAGATCATCGTGTTCTTGTCGCCGCCTTTCTTGCGTTCATACACCCATTCGGCCACTTTCTTGTTGGCCAGCAGCATGAATTCCTCAATCAGTTTGTGCGCATCCTTGCGGACTTTCGGGAACATTCCCAGCGGTTTGCCCGCCGCGTCGAGCTTGAATTTCACTTCCACCGTCTCAAAACTCATCGCGCCCTTGGCGAAACGTTCGTCCTTGAGTTTTTTGGCGATGTTGTTGAGCAAAACCAGTTCGGCGGCAAATTCGCCCGGCTCGCCTTCCAAAATGGCCTGCACCTGCTCGTAGCTGAACCGCCGGTCGGAGTGGATGATGGTGCGGCCAAACCATTCCTTTTTGATTGTGCCGTTCTCGTCCATCTCAAACACCGCCGAAAACGTAAGTTTGTCCTCGTTGGGCCGCAGCGAACACAAGTCGTTAGAGAGCCGTTCGGGCAGCATCGGAATTGTCCGATCCACGAGATACACCGACGTGGCGCGGGCAATGGCTTCGCGTTCCAGCCCCGAACCGGGCTGCACGTAATGCGTCACATCGGCAATGTGCACACCGATTTCCCAGTTGCCGTTTTCCAGTTTTTCAATGGAAAGTGCGTCGTCAAAGTCCTTGGCATCCTCGGGGTCAATGGTGAAGGTGAGTGTTTGCCGGAAATCGCGGCGGTTTTTCACTTCCCCGGCAATGTCGTTCTGGATGGCATCGGCTTCGGCAATCAGTTCGGAGTCGAAGCGGAACGGCAGCCCGAATTCGGCCATGATGGCGTGCATTTCGGTTTCGTGCTGTCCGGCTTTGCCCAGCACTTCGGTCACGCGGCCCGACGGGCCTTGTTCCACATCGCCCCATTCAGTGATTTTGACCACCACTTTCTCGCCATTCTTGGCCTTGCCCACCGCATCCAGCGGCACGTGGATGTCGGTGTACATCCGGCGGTGGTCAGGAATCACAAAGGCATTGCCGCGCGCAAACTCAATCACGCCCACAAATTCGTCGCGTTTGCGGCTGAGTATTTCGGCCACTTCGCCTTCCAGCTTTTTGCCATACGAATGCAGGTACACGGCCACTTTCACGCCGTCGCCGTCCAGCGCACCGTTCAGGTTGCTGCGGTGTACCCACACGTCGCCCGCCTCATCGCCGGTGACCACAAACGCGTAGTGCGGACTCACCCACTCCACGGTGCCGGTTTGCAGCGCGGTTTTGGCGTTGTATTTGTACGCGCCATTGCTCAACTGCGCTATTTCGTCGGTTTCCAGCAGGAAGCCGAGCATTTCGGTCAGGGCTTTCTCGAATTTCGCGCCTTTCACCGATAGCCGCTTGGAAATTTGACTGCCCGTAAACGCCTGCGAACGGTTTTGCCGCAACAACCCGATAATTTGGCTTTTCAGGTTGCCTGCTGGTTCGTCGGCGTGGGCGGGAGTATTTTCGGTTTTCTTTTTCAAGTTACTTCAGGGTTTGTGGTTTGTGTGCCAAAACCTGGTTTCGGCACAGCCAAAGATACTATTTCCACCGAAAATAGTATCTTTGGCGAGGCGAAAACCTGCCCTTCCGTCAAATTTTGCTTTACGCAAATGGATGGGCAGCCGTTGAAAGCATATAAAACCATGTCCATCACCGTCACGCATTTCACCAAGACATACGGCCGGCAGAACGCCGTGGACGACATTTCGTTCAGTACGCAGCCGGGCCAGATTGTCGGCTTTCTGGGGCCTAACGGCGCGGGCAAGTCCACGACCATGAAAGCCATCACCTGCTACCTGCCTCCCACGCGGGGCAGCATCAGCGTGTGCGGCCACGATGTGCTGGCCCAACCCATGGAAGTGCGGCGCAGCATCGGCTACCTGCCCGAACACAACCCGCTGTATTTGGATATGTACGTCAGGGAATATTTGTCGTTCATCGGTTCGCTGCACGGGTTGCGGGGAAATGCCGCCGAAAAACGGATTGCGCAGATGATAGACTTGTGCGGACTTGGCCGCGAACAAAAAAAGAAAATCGGTTTACTGTCAAAGGGTTACCGGCAGCGCGTGGGCTTGGCGCAAGCCCTGATCCACGACCCGCAAGTGCTGATTCTGGACGAACCGACCACGGGCTTGGATCCGAACCAGATTGTGGAGATTAGGCAGGTAATTAAAAATGCGGGCGAGCAGAAAACCGTGATTTTCTCGACGCACATCATGCAGGAAGTGGAGGCCATTTGCGACCGGGTGATTATCATCAACTCCGGCAAAATCGTGGCCGACAGCACCGTTAAAGACTTGCAGGCCAGCCGCCAAGGCGCGGTGCGCATTACCGTGGAATTCGGCCATGCAGTTGACAACCAAGTACTTGCCGGTTTGCCGGGCGTGCAGTCGGTGCAGTTGAAAGACAACCACATCTACGAAATACTGACCGACGGACAAACCGAAATGCGGGCTTCGGTTTTCCAGTTGGCAACCCAGCAAAACTGGACGCTGCTCGGCTTGAAACAGGAGGAGAATACGCTGGAAGACGTATTCCGGCAACTGACTGGCCCCCCAGCCCCCGAAGGGGGAGCAGTGTAAACAGGCGGGTTTGGCGTTTTCAAAACATACTATTTTTGCCGGAACCATGATAGCGCACCGCAGGTCAGACACTGTGTGTCAGACCGGTATCGCCTATCGGCTTCCAAGAGAACGGGCGGGTTTGGCGTTTTCAAAACATACTATTTTTTTCAAACTCCCCCTTCGGGGGCTGGGGGCTTC
>JANPIL010000456.1:0-2104 GCA_031424975.1 Sphingobacteriales bacterium | reverse complement strand
GATAGAGACTGTTTTTGCCTGGATGGACAGCTACAAACGAATCTTGATACGGTTTGAATACAAAGCGCAGAACTTCAAATCCTGGTTGTATTTGGCATCGAGTCTGATTAACCTAAGGACAAAATTCAACTAAACAAGTCCCATGACAGGGTGAAGCCCTGTTTATCCGACAAGCCCGTGATTCGAAATAGTATCTTTCCGAAAGCCCAAACCTGCCTGCTGGTTGCCTGCTGCCTTTTGGTTTTTGCCGAAAGCAAAGCGCAAAACTTTGGCAATGAGTGGATTAACTTCGCCCAGCAATACTACAAAATTCCGGTGGCGCAGCGTGGCATCCACCGCCTCACCTACCAGGATTTGCAGCGGGCCGGACTGCCGCTGGCCACCATTGACCCGCGCCGGATGCAGGTGTTCCACCGGGGCGTGGAGCAAGCGGTTTTCATTGCTGGCGAAAGCGACGCGTTTTTCAACGAAACCGATTACGTGGAATTTTACGGTGAAGGCAACGACGGCACGCTGGATGCCGAACTCTATCGCCCCGCCACCGCACAGCCGCACCCGCACTACAATAATTATTCCGACACCACGTATTTTTTCCTGACGTGGCGGCTGGACAATGCGCCGGGCAAACGCATGGCCGTGTCCACGGAAAGCAACACCGCAAACCTGCCGCCGGAGCCGTACCATTTGGAAGAAAAACTGCTCGTGCTCACCAATGAATACGACGACGGACGGCAATTTCCCGAAAGCCAAACCAGCCGCGACGAAGGGCAGCATGGCTTTTACAGTGAAGGCGAAGGCTGGACAGGCGTGCGCAAAAACCGCTTTGAAAGCGTGGATTATGCACTGTCCGAACTGGCTTTTTTGCCGAATACCAGCCTGAAGCCCCAACTGGAAGTGCTGCTGGCCGGGCGCAACAATTATCCGCACAACATCGAGATTTTTGCCGGAGCCTCGGCCAGTGCCTTGCGTTCGTTGGGAGCGGTTACTTTCGGCTTCCACACCAACCAGTGGCTGCGCACCGCTTTGGAACCATCCGATCTGGCTTCGCAAAACCTGACCGTGCGGATGCGCGTGAACGGCGTGGCTGGCGCAACCGCCGATGCCGCCTCGGTGTCGCTGATCCGGCTCACGTATCCGCAAGCGTGGGACATGGCCGACAAACCGCAAAAGGTTTTCGGTTTCGAGCCGACAGCCGCAAACCAGCGGTACGTGGAAATTGCTAATCCGGCCGCCGGGACAGTTCTGTACGACATCACGGACAGGAACAATCCGCGGCGCATCACGGCCAACCCGGTCAATGGAAAACTAGCGGCGACCGTTTCCAATGCGAAAAAACTTTTCGCCCAGGCGGGTTTCGTGCCTGCGCCGGGTACTATTTCAAAAACCGCGTTTCGCAACCTCAGCCCGGCGGCCAACTACCTGATTGTCACGCATCCTGAATTGCGCAAGCCGGTGGGTGGCGTGACTGACGCAGTGCGGGCGTATGCCGAATACCGGGCTTCGGCGGCGGGCGGCGGTTTCGACACGTTGAGCGTCAACGTGGATTTGCTCTACAACCAGTTCAGCTACGGCGAATACACGCCGCTGGCCATCCATCGGTTTGTGCAGTGGATGCACAAAAACGGCAGACCCGAATACCTGCTCATCATTGGCCGGGGCTTCTTGCCCGACATGGTGCGCAAAATCCCGGATCGTTCCATGACTTTTCTCGGCCCCGCCACAAAAGTCTTTGACTTTGTGCCGCCGCCCGGCAAACCGGGTTCCGATTTCGTGTATTCCAGCGGCCTGGCCGGGCAGCCAAACGTGCCCGCCCTCGCCACCGGACGGCTGAGTGCCATCAATGCGCAGCAAGTGCTGAACTACCTGACCAAGCTGAAAGAACACGAAGCCCTGCCGCCCGACTTGCCGTGGCGCAAAAACCTGCTGCACCTGAGCGGTGGCCGCACCGCCTCTGAAATCCCGCGTTTCCGGAGCTGGGTGGATGGTTTCAAGGAAGTGGCCGAAGGCGAATTTCTGGGCGGCAAAGTGGAAACCCGTTCTAAGCAAAACAGCGAATCGGTGGAACTGATAAATATTGCCCAGCAAACCAACGACCGGGGTGTGG
>JANPIL010000455.1:0-6241 GCA_031424975.1 Sphingobacteriales bacterium | reverse complement strand
AAGTGGAAGGAGTTGGCGAATTCGGGAGCCGCGTAGCTGAAAACGGCGGGCTGGTAAGCTGGCCGGTCAAACCAAAGGCGCATGGGTTTCTGCTGGGCAAAACCGGTTTGGACGGCCAGACAAAGAAACAGGACAATGGTTTTTTTCATGGAAATGGGGTGCGCGGTTTTAACAGACATTCATGATTGTTCAACGATTTTATATTTGGCCGTCCTTCTGGAAGAAACTTGTGACAAGCACGGCGGCGTTTGTGTTTGCATCAAGGTTCTTCCGGAAAGACAAAATAGCGTTTGAAAATAGTATCCCTGCCTGTCCGGCAGGCAGGTTTTCAAAAGCCCAAACCCGGCCGGAAAACAATCCCGGACAATCACGTTTACACAAAAAATCCCGTCTCATCATTTTTGCGCTTCCAGCAAATACATGTAGCCCAGCAAAGCCCCCCAATGGTAGAAATTATCGCTTTTGGTAAGCGGCTCGCTCGGCAGCCGTCCCACGCCCGACGCGTGGTAGTTTTCATAGACCCCGCGGGTGGCCTGCCAGTTTTTGAGCAGCAGCCGGTTCGATTTGTCGGCCAACTGTTTTCTCACCTCAGGAAAATCGTATTTTTTCAAACCCATGTACACCAGGAAATTGAGCGGGGCCCAGATGCGTCCGCGCCAGTAGTCCTGCTGGGCAAAGGCCGGGTCGTTGCGGGCAACCGAGGGCAGCACCCACTCGCCCCAAAACTCAGCGGGGTTCAGCAAATGTTCGTTTACCATGCGTTTGGCTTGCGCGGGCGTGGCCACCCCGGCCAGCAACGGATAAAAAAGCGGGGGGGCGAGCCGGTAATTCCATGCCCCGGTGTCGGTGCGTTTGTTCAGGAAAATGCCTTTTTCCTCGTTCCACAGCTTTTGCAGGGATTTTGAGAAAACACCCGCCCGCTGGCGCAGCTCCTTGGCTTCGCGGGTGCGGCCAATCAGATCGGCCAACTCGGCAAGTGCCTTGCAGTCGGCAATGTAGAGGCTGGTCAGGCCCACATCGGCCAGAGCCATGCGGTGGGTTACCGTGTCAAACGGCACCTGGTCGTACATCGGCGAATTGTCAAGCCCCGACTCGTAGGCGGCGGCCTGCCACGTACCGGCGGCGTGGTCGCCCTTGGGGTCTGATCCCCAGCAAAGCCAGTTCTGGGGCGTGTTGCGGCCTTTGAGCCACCAGCGGTTCCAAGTCAGCAGGTCGTCGAACACGTATTGAACGAACCATTTTTCGGGGTGTTTCTTGTAAATTTCCAACACTATCAGGCTTCCCACGGGCGGCTGCGAACGGTCGAGCGAGGCTTTGGTGCCACCCGCCGTATAGTTGGGCACAAAGCCGCCGGGAGTCAGGCTTTTGGTGATGGCGATGGCATTGGAAAACGCCAGTGCCTTGTTTGAAAACGCCGCCAGATAAGCCCCAAAATAGGTGTCCCAGTCGAAAAGCACCGCCGAGCCGCCGAAAGCTTCCGTCCAATAGCGGCTCACCGGCGACACTACGCGTTGCGTGAGCGGGTCGTAGGTGGTGTTCCAGCCCACCGCATTATGGATCACCCGCACGGTTTCGCTGGCTTCCGCATGGATTTTCAGGCTGTTCAAATATTGTTCTTTCCGCGCACGGATGATTTTTTTGATTTCTTCAAGGGTGCGTTTTTTCCCGGTGCAGATTCCCGTTTCCGCTTGCAGGGAAAACGAAAGGTACGGCGCATTGAGCGGTGTGAAACATGTGTCGGTGGGTTGCGTGCCACTCACTTGGATGGTTTTGCCGGCAAGTTCGGCAACGATCTGGTCGCCCTTGCGGCTGAGGCTACCCGGCCGGTTCCACAGCAAGCCGGTTTCTACAACCAGGCTGGGGCGCAGTCCGGTCAGTTTTTGGGGCGTTACCAGCAGCACCAAATCATCGCCGTCGGTGCCACTCTGGACGAGCATCTCGTTGCCGTCCCACACCAAAATGAGTTCAGTAAAACTGCCGTCGGGGGCGTGGTACTGCGGCGTGACGGTTTCGGGGCGGGCCACTTTGGTGGAGATGTAGGCATCGCCCATGTAGCCGTACTGGCTCACGCGGTTGCTTTTGAGGCTTAGTTTCACCGAAAAGCAGCCGGGCATCCACACGTGGCTCAGTACGCTTTGGTGGTTGTAGGTGTGCCAGCCCGAAGCAAGTTCGGCCTGAGTGTTTTGGTACGACTGCTCCATGGTCTGGGCCACCGCCGCCATTTTCACCAGCCAGAGCAATACGGTTGCAATCGCGATTTTTTTCATGGAGGATTTATGGAAAATAAAGAAGCCTTATTGAATTGCCGGGTATGCCAAAATAGTATCTTTTCCAAACGTCAAACCCCGTATTGCTGCTTTGACTTTAAGGAATAATAGCGGCAATGCACCAACCGCCGCCAAGCCGTTGGACTTGGAAAGTCCAACTACGTTTTCCAAAATAGTATCTTTCAAAAAGTCCAAACCCCCGCCATCACAGGTTAACGCCGCGCCGCCACGGGATAAAGTCGTCCTGCCCCAGTTGTTCGGCTTTGGTCAGGTATTCGCCCGAAGCCAGCCCGATGAGCCATTCAAGCAGGGCTTCGCCGTTTTCGGCAATGCTTTCGCCGCCCGAAATGATGCGGCCCGAGTCAAAATCAATGATGTCGGGCATCCGTTCGGCCAAGCGGCTGTTAGTAGATACCTTGACCGTGGGCGTAATTGCGTTGCCGGTGGGCGTGCCCAAGCCGGTAGTGAACACAATCAGGTTGGCTCCCGAGGCGGCCATGCCCGTGGTTGCCAGCACATCGTTGCCGGGTGTGCACAGCAAATGCAGGCCGGGTTCGGCGGGCTGTTCGGTGTAGTTGAGCACCCCCGCAATGGGGGCGTTGCCGCCCTTTTTGGCCGCCCCCGCCGATTTTATGGCATCGGTGATGAGTCCGTCCTTGATGTTGCCCTTGGATGGATTCATGTCGAAACCGGCTCCGACAGCGGCGGCTTGGGCGGCATACTCGTCCATGAGGCGGATGAATTTGCGGGCATCGCCATCACTTTCGCAGCGGTTGATGAGTTCCTGCTCCACGCCGCACAACTCAGGGAATTCGGCCAGCAGGGTGGTTCCGCCCAGCGTCACGAGAATATCTGAGAGGCTGCCCAGGGCCGGGTTGGCCGAAATGCCCGAAAAGCCGTCGGAGCCGCCGCACTTCAGGCCGATGTTCAATTGGGAAATGGGCACGGGTTGCCGCCCGATCTTGTTGATTTCCACCAGTCCCCTGAAGGTTTCACGGATGGCCTCGGTCATCAGGGCGTGTTCGGTGCCGTAGGTTTGCTGGTCGAAATACAAAATCGGCTTGTCGAAGCCGGGGTTTCTTTTTTGGATTTCCTGCTGCAAGTCTTCGAGTTGGGTTTTCTGGCATCCGAGGCTCAGCACCGTTATGCCCGCCACGTTGGGGTTGATGGCGAAGCCCGCAAAAACCTCGGCCAACGCCTGCGAATCTTGGTTGGTGCCGCCGCAACCCATTTCGTGGGTCAGGAACTTGATGCCGTCCACGTTGGGCAGAACCGCGTTGGGGCGGCGGACGGGTGGGGCGGCGGTTTCGGCGGCGGCGGTGCCAATGGCTTCCGCCTGCCCGCTTTTGTACTGTTCAAACAATCCGCGCACTTGGTCGCGGTATTTTTCGGGTTGGGCAAAACCCAGTTCACGCTCAAATGCGTCTTTCATCATCAGCACATTGCGGTTTTCGCAAAACACCAGTGGAATCACCAGCCAGTAGTTGCGCGTGCCCGCCGTGCCGTTGCTGCGCGGATAGCCCATGAACGTGCGGTTTTGCCAGCGGTCCACATCGGGGGCGTGCCACGCCACGGGCTGCTTTTTCTCGATGCCGTACCCTTCGGACTCGTGCCGTATATTGAAAGTGGTAATCACTTCGCCCTGCGCAATGGGCTGGGTGGCCTTGCCCACCAGCACGCCGTACATGCACACGCCATCGCCCTGCCGCAAAGGTTCGGTTGCGAATTTGTGCTTGGCCTGTACCTCATGCGTGAGCAAAAACCCGTGGCCGTTATGCCGGATTGCGGTTCCCGCGTCCAGGTCTTGCAGGGCTACCAGCAGGTTGTCGGCCGGGTGTATCTGGAGGTATTTCATGGGGTTTGGCTGTTTCAAAAGATACTATTTTCCGGGCAACTTACCGGGTCACAAGTCAAATACGGGCTTCATCAGGAGCCACCTTTCGCCGTCTTTGGCTTGGGGCAGGGGCTGCTGCAATTTCCACATCATGTCTTCCCATGCCTGTACGTGCGGGTTGGCGGCATCCATCTGTGCTTTCCGGGCAAAATCAAACCCGTCGGCGGTTTCGATAATCATGAACATCCGCGTGCCGAGCCGGTAAATCTGCATGGCCGTGATGCCCGAATCCAAGATTGACTGCTCTATGGCAGCGGGTATTTTTTCGTGGTAGCGGTCGTATTCGGCTATCAGCGCGTCATCGTCTTTCAGGTCAAGGGTGAGGCAGTATCTTTTCATGGTTTCGGGTCAGGGTTTGGTCGTGTTGCCGGTAGCATAGCACAAAAAAAAGGTTTAATTGACTTATGCCAACAAAGATAAGGCATTTCCAAGAACCGGATGTTTTAATGGATTGGCATTATTTTCAACTATATTGGCATTTTTGCCGCCGGTTTCAAGTTTTCAACGCCTTTTCATTTTAAGAATTCCGCAAACAACCTCACCCGTAAACCGCCATGAAACCGCAATTGCTGAAAGTACCGCTCAACGATGATTTCTCGTTCAGTGTGCGCCGCGATATTGTCCCTTATTTCTACAACCAGTGGCACTACCATCCTGAAATAGAACTGATCCACTTGGAAGAAGGCTCCGGAACGCAATTTGTGGGCGACGACATCCGGCATTTCCAAGCGGGCGATTTGCTGCTGATCGGTTCCGACCTGCCTCATTATTGGCGGTGCGATGAAAAGTATTTCGCGGCAGACAGCGAAGAGCTGGTGAAGGCCACGGTGGTGCATTTCCGGGACGACTTTTGGGGCAAGGCTTTCCTGCAACTGCCCGAAAACCGGAAAGTGCGGGAACTTTTGGAAGAATCCGGACAGGGGGTACGGTTTTTTGGTGCCGCCCAAGAGCCGGTCAAACACATACTCGGCCAAGCACTCCACGCGGCGGACACGCACCGGATACGGCTGTTGCTGGAAGCCTTGGAAATCCTGTCCGGCACGCACGAAAGGCAAACGCTATCGACCGTGGGCCACCCCAAGGGCTTCAATGAGGAGGAAACCGACCGCATCAACCGGATATACAAACATTCGCTGGAGCATTTCCAACGCAAAATCTCACTGGACGAGATTGCGGGCGTGGCCCACATCAGCCCGCATTCATTCTGCCGGTATTTCAAAACCCGCACCCGCAAAACGTATTTCCGGTTTTTGCTTGAGTTGCGGGTGGGCCATGCCTGCAAATTGCTGATGCAGGGAAAACTGAGCATTGCCCAGACCTGTTATGAGAGCGGGTTCAACAATTTCGCCAATTTCAACCGGTATTTCAAGGGCATAACCGGCAAAACGCCTTCGGCCTACCGCAAAAGCCACCGTCCGTAGCCCGGAAAGCCTCCCCCCAACCCCCTCCGAAAGAGGGGGCTTCCGAACCGGCAGGTTTGGCGTTTTGAAAAGATACTGTTTTTAAGCCTCCTCCCACGCCAAGTCGTGGCCTTCGGCTTCGGAGGGGGTTGGGGGAGGCCTCGGGTTTGGCCTTTTCGGAAGATACTATTTTTTCAGCCGCCGTTTTTCAGCCGCCCGCCCAACTCCCGAAAATTCCGCTACCTTTGCACCCCATAAGTGCATTACTGAAAAACAGCTTATGGCATCGGCAAAATACATATTCGTTACGGGCGGCGTTACCTCTTCGCTGGGCAAGGGCATTATTGCCTCCTCGCTGGCCAAGTTGCTGCAAGCCAGGGGCTTCTCGGTCACCATCCAGAAATTTGACCCGTACATCAACATTGACCCCGGCACGCTGAACCCCTACGAACACGGCGAATGCTACGTGACCGACGACGGTGCCGAAACCGACCTAGACTTGGGCCACTACGAACGGTTCCTGAACATCCCGACCTCGAAGGCCAACAACGTGACCACGGGGCGCATCTACAACAGCGTGATCACGCGCGAGCGGCAAGGCGCATACCTGGGCAAAACCGTGCAGGTGGTGCCCCACATCACCGACGAGATCAAGCGCAACATCTGCTCGCTGGGCGAAA
>JANPIL010000454.1:0-8641 GCA_031424975.1 Sphingobacteriales bacterium | reverse complement strand
AATTGCACTTTTCCGTAGTCAATCGTCACACCCGACGCAATGTCCCGGCGCAGCAGCAGCGCGCCGTCCATGTCCACATAATCAAGCATCGGAGCCAGTTGCGCAATGGCCGAAATGCCTACCGACGATTCGGTCATGCAGCCCACCATCACTTTCATGCCCAGCCGCCGGGCCTCGGCAATCATGCGCCGTGCCGGGGTAATCCCTCCGCATTTGACCAGCTTTATGTTGACACCGTGAAAATACCCGTGGCATTGAGCCACATCGCTTTCGGCAATGCAACTTTCATCGGCAATCAAGGGCAAGGCCGAATGCGCGTACACTTCCTTCATGCCTTCCCAGTTGTCGGCCTTCAATGGTTGCTCAATGAATTCAACGCCCAACTTCTTCAATTCCAATGAATTGGCAATGGTTTGTTCGGGAGTCCACGCGCAGTTGGCATCTACCCGGAACACGGAACCGGTGTGTCGGCGCAATTCGCGCACAATGGCCACATCATCGGGCGTACCGAGTTTGATCTTGTAGATCGGCCATGGCATTTCCCGGAGTTTGGCCACCATTTTCTCCGTTGAGTCAATACCGATGGTGTAGTTGGTCAGGGGCGTTTTACCGACTTCCAAACCCCATAATTGGTGCAGCGGCTGGCCCAGATGCTTGCCGTACCAGTCGTGCGCCGCCATGTCCAAGGCGCATTGGGCGAAAGAATGGTCTTGCAGGAAAGGCTGCATTTGCGCCCAGAGGGTTTCGGGGTTTTCAAAGATACTATTTTGTATTTTTCCGCGAAGGCTTTCCAGCACCGCAATCATGCTCCCGGTTGTCGCGCCGTAATACGGGTTGGCGGTGGCCTCGCCATAGCCGTGATGCACGCCGTCGGTCAGCTCCACGATCAGCGTTTCCTGCGTATCGCGCGAATCGTAGGCAATGGTGAATGTATGCCTTAACGGAAGTTCAAAAGAATGTAGTGTGAGTTGCATGGGAGGTTGGAAATCCGGTATCGGAAGTTCAAAGCTAATCATCCGCCGGGGATTTCTAAAAGATGCAAACGTGGTGGCACGAAGACGGTTGTAAGGGAATCGTGCATTTTCAACGTCGGCGCGGGTTTGTTTTGCGTAGTTTTGGTACGGGTTTTGCCATTCCAAAAGATACTATTTCCAAACCGTACCAAAACAATGATGCACACGAAAACACTGCAAAAAACCGCTTTCGGGATTGTTTTACTGCTGCTGGCCGGGTTGAATGCCTGCCAGCAAGAACCCGATGAAAATCCGCAGCCGGGATTCCTGACGGGCGGCTCCGTCAAAACCTGGACAATCACGGATGCCACGCAGAACGGGCTTTCGCACCCGCGCAAATCGTGCATCGTGGGCGATGTGTATGTGTTCAACGCCGACAAGTCAGTCCAGATTGACGAAGGCGCGGTAAAATGCGCAGCCACTGACCCTCAGGCCACTAACGGCCGCTGGGCAATCAACGGCTCCACAATCACCATTGCGGAAACCGGCGGCAAAACATTGGTGGTGCTGAAGATACAGAGCCTGAACAGTTCCAGAATGGTGGCCGTGTTAGACAACAACGATCCCGGTGTAACCGTGCAATACACGTTCACCGCGCAGTAGGTTCGGGGTTTTGCGTACCGATGAAAGCAAACGGGCGGCACGAAGATTTTCGTGCCGCCCGTTTTTTGGCTGTTTTGCTTGAATCCAATTAAGACTATCTTTGCCAAGACAAACCTTTTTCGAACATACCCGATGAAAAAAATCCTCATTCTTCTGCTCGCGTGCGGCGCGGTTCTTTCGGTTGCCGCCCAAAACAAAACCACCAAGCCCATGAAAAACGCAAAAAACGGATTCGTCCACACGGTTTATATCTGGCTGAAAGACGCGGACAGCCAAACGGCCAAAGACTCGCTGTATGCGGGCCTGCAAATGCTGTCGAGCATCGGCCAAATCCAGGAGGCGTACATTGGCGTTCCGGCAGCTACGCGCCGCCCCGTAATTGACCATACGTACAGTTATTCAATCACGTTTGTATTCAAAAACAAAGCCGACCAGGATGTGTATCAGGAACATCCGGTACACAAAAAATTCATTGCCGACTGCGGCAACCTTTGGGAACGCGTGCAAGTGTACGATGCGGTGAGCCGGTAACTTGCGGCAAATTGGTAGGCGGCAAAATAATATCTTTTTGAAAGCCGAAACCCGGACATGAAAAAAACCTGAGACCTGTGAGGTTTTGAAAACCTCACAGGTCTCAGGTTTTTTTCATCCCAAGTGAAACGTCAGCACCGGGCGTTGGGCGTGGTTGACCACATCTTCGGCGATGCTGCCCAGCAACAGGTGCGAAAACCCGGTGCGGCCGTGCGTGGCCACGGCAATAATGTCGGCATCTGCCTCATCGGCAAAGTTGATGATGCCGCGTTCCTCGGTTTCATCGTTGTACGAATTAAATTCGTAGTCTGTCAAAGTATGTTTGGCCGCGAAATCCTCCATTTTTTGGCGGACATTTCGGCTCGAAGCAAACGAAAACACCGTATTCACGTACAGCAAATGCAAATGCGCCTCAAAAAGCGACTGTATTTGCTTGAGTTGATCCACGGCTTTTTGCTGGTTGCCATCGAAATTGGTGGCAAACACGATCTTTTTTATCTCGAACACTTCCGGCAGACTCCGCACACTCAATACCGGACAGCCCGCCTGCCGCACCACTTTCTCGGTGTTGGAGCCAATCATGACCTCCGAAAACCCGCTTGATCCGTGCGTACCCATCACCACCAAATCAATCTGGTGTTCCTGCACATATTCCCGCACCAGCCGAAACATCTGCCCCACTTTCACATCGTGGTGAACCCTCAGGCTGTCATCGTCCAGATTATCAATGAGTTCCAGCATCTTGCGTTTGTTCATTTCCAAGAGCTTGAGCACAAAAAGCTGATCCATATTGGAAGTCGATACATCGCCTATGGTATTGAAGCCCGTGTTGCCAACGTATTCCTCCACGTGCAGCAGATGGATTTCGGCACCTGTTTTCTTGGCAAAGTGAATGGCGACCCGCAAGGCATTGTCTGCCTGCTCGGAAAAGTCGGTGGGGATGAGGATTTTTTTCATGGCCGGAAACGGAGTGAAAAATGAAAATTGGGAAAATCGAAGACAGGCATCCGATAACATTTACCGGACAAATGTAGTTTAAGTTGACCGACGCAATGGAAATATTTCACGAAAATATTGCACGGGTTTGTTTGCGCCGGAAAAGCAAAAGACATAGCCCGCCAAACCGTCCGTTCCTGTTTTCATTGCCAACGAAAGGCGGGCTTGCGCTTTGCCCAGCCACCCGCTGGGGTTTTCGCTTTTTAAAAGATACTATTTTGAAAATACATTCATATTTGCAACCAGCACCAAAGGCAAATGCGCCAACCGGCAACTGATTTTCCACAACCAACCTTCTCCTTCCCATTCATGGACGACTTCACAATGCAAATCACGGGTCTTTTTCCGGACGAAAGCCAAGTTCCCGAAGAATTCCGCCTGAAACAACCCATCCACCAGCGCGAGTACTTGGTAAACGGCGAAATGCGCCAGTGGAGCGGCAACACCAGCGATGTGTATTCGCCGGTTTGCATCCGCACCGATGGCAGTTTGCAACGCAAACACATTGGCAGCTACCCGATTGCCACCGAAACCGAAGCCATGGAAGCCCTCGATGCGGCCGTACAGGCATACAACAATGGCCGTGGCGAATGGCCGATGATGTCCGTGGCCGAGCGGATTGCCTGCATGGAAAAATTCACGGCCAAGATGATTGAGAAAAAGAAGGAAGTGGTGAACCTGCTGATGTGGGAAATCGGCAAGTCGCTGGCCGACTCCAACAAGGAGTTTGACCGCACCGTTGAATACATCTACGACACCATTGACTGCCTCAAGGACATTGACCGCGCCTCGTCGCGCTTCCAGATTGAGCAGGGCATCATTGGGCAAATCCGCCGTTCGCCGCTGGGCGTGGTGCTTTGCATGGGGCCGTTCAACTATCCGCTCAACGAAACATACACCACGCTGATTCCGGCAATGCTGATGGGCAATACGGTGCTTTTCAAGCCGCCGAAGCACGGCACGCTGCTGCACTACCCGCTGCTTGAAGCCTTCCGCACGTGCTTCCCGAAGGGCGTGGTCAATACCATTTATGGGCGCGGCAACAACGTGGTTCCGGGCCTGATGCAGTCGGGCAAGATAAACGTACTGACCCTGATCGGTTCGAGCCGGGTGGCAAACGACCTCAAAAAAATGCACCCGAAAGTGAACCGCTTGCGGGCGGTACTGGGCCTGGATGCCAAAAATGCGGGAATCGTGCTTGAAAACGCGGATATGGATTTGGCCGTGAAAGAATGCGTACTGGGTTCGCTGTCGTTCAACGGGCAGCGTTGCACGGCCATCAAGATTATTTTCGTCCACCAATCCATTGCCGATGCGTTTGTGGAGCGGTTTTCGGCGGCTGTAGCCAAACTCAAATACGGGATGCCTTGGGAGAAAGACGTAAACCTCACGCCACTGCCCGAACCCAACAAACCCGCCTATCTGAAGGAATGCCTCGCGGATGCAATTGCGCACGGAGCCAAGGTGATGAACGAAAACGGCGGCACGTGCGTGGAATCGTTTTTCTATCCGGCGGTGGTATATCCGGTGAACAGCCAGATGAAACTGCACCACGAAGAGCAATTTGGCCCCCTGATCCCGATTGTGCCGTTTAACGACATTGAGGAGCCGATCCAATACGTAATTAACTCGGATCACGGCCAGCAGGTGAGCATTTTCGGCACGGATACCGAACAAATCGGCCATTTGATAGACCCGCTGGTGAACCAAGTGAGCCGCGTGAATATCAACGCCCAGTGCCAGCGCGGGCCGGACACTTTCCCGTTCACAGGCCGCAAGGATTCGGCGGAAGGCACGCTTTCGGTGGAAGATGCACTGCGGGCTTTTTCCATCCGTACGCTGGTGGCAACCAAGGAGACAGCCGAAAACAAGGAAATCCTGAATGAATTGATTGAGAACCACGAATCCAATTTCCTTTCGACTAAGTTTATTTTCTGAAAAGCCTCCCCCAACCCCCTCCGAAAGAGGGGGCTTTTTTTTGGCAGGTTTGGCGTTTTCAAAGGATACTATTTTCCGGAAACTACCGCACCTGGCCGTTACCGCGCACAATCCATTTGTAACTGGTCAGTTCTTCGAGTGCCATCGGGCCGCGGGCGTGCAGTTTCTGCGTGCTGATGCCGATTTCGGCACCGAGGCCGAACTGCGCCCCGTCAGTGAAGGCCGTGGAGGCGTTCACGTACACGGCGGCGGCATCCACGGCTTTCACAAATAGGTCGGCGGTAGCCGGGTTTTCGGTGACAATGGCTTCGCTGTGTTTAGAGCCGTGTACGGCGATGTGTTCCAAAGCGGCTTCCAAGGAATCAACGGTGCGGATTGCCATTTTCATGGACAGAAATTCAGTGCCGAAATGTGCGGGCCGGGCGGGTTTTAATAATTCATCCGAATAGTGGCCTTGCAAGGCACGGTGCGAACTCTCATCGGCAAACAGTTCCACATCGTTTTCAGCCAGCGGAAGTGTCAGCGCAACCAATTCAGGAAGGCGGCTTTCGTGTACCAGCAGGCAATCCAGGGCGTTGCACACGCTCACGCGGCGGGTTTTGGCATTGTGGATGATGGTCATGCCCTTTTGCAAATCGCCATCCGCATCAAAATACGTATGCACGATGCCCGCCCCGGTTTCAATGACCGGCACGCGCGAATGCTGGCGCACAAAGTCGATCAGCGATTGGCTGCCGCGCGGGATAATCACATCCACGTAGCCCACGGCTTGGAGCAGCGCCTCGGTGGCGGCGCGGTCGGGCGGTAGCAAATGCACAATGTCTTGGCTCAGGCCGTGCCGGTGCAGCACCCGCTTGATGAGCGTGGCAATGGCCGTGTTGGAGCAACCGGCATCGCTGCCGCCTTTGAGAATGCAGGCATTGCCCGATTTGAGGCACAGTGCAAACACATCGAACGTCACGTTGGGGCGGGCCTCATACACGATGCCGACCACGCCCAGCGGAACGGTTACCTTGCTGATTTCCAATCCGTTGGGAAGTGTTTTAAAGGACAGTATTCTGCCCACCGGATAATCCAGCCGGGCTACATTGCGGATGTCGGCGGCAATGGCCGCAACCCGTTCGGGAGTCAGTTGCAGCCGGTCGTATTTGGGGTCGGTTTGGGCCATGCGGGCCAGATCGTGCCGGTTTTCGGCCAGCAGAAACTCGGTTTCGCCGATGGCCTCATCCGCCAAATCCATGAGCACTTGATTGATGGCGGCCACATCCAACAATGGAATGATACGGCTGGCTTTTGCCACGGCGGCAAATGTTTCGGACAGGGAAGTGGCGGCGGTTGGCATAAGGTTATGAGTTTTCGGAGGCAGATGCAGCAATTGAAAGATGGCAACCGCAAGGGTTGCGCCTACGTGAGGAACAGGTAATCATAATGCACCAGCGGCTTTTGGTTTTGCTGCCCGGTGCGCGTCCTTGCCGTTTCCGAGCCGTATTCCGCCCTTCCCAATCCCACCTGATCGCCATTTTCGGCCACGATTTTTATCACATCGCCTTTCTGGAACGTGCCTTCCACGCGCACCACGCCCACGGGCAGCAGACTGGCGGCTTTTTCGGTCTGGGTCAGGCTGCGCCTGGCCCCGTCGTTGATGCAAACCAAGCCTTTGGTATAGCCTTCCGAACTGGCCACCCAACGCTTCAGTTTCGATTGGTTGGGCCGCGTGGCAAACACCGTACCCACGGATTGCCCCTGCAAAACCAAATCCAGGATATCGGGCGTTTTGCCGTTGGCAATGTGTACCCGGATGCCGACCTTGGCCAGTTTTTGTGCAATGGTGCATTTGGTGGCCATGCCGCCCCGGCCAAAATTGGATTTCTCAGCGGAGATGAATGCCGAAAAATCGGTGCGGGCCGCATCCATGACCGGAATTACGGCGGCTCCCGGCTCTTTGGGCGGCCGGTCGTAGATGCCATCCACGTTGGTCAGGATTATCAGCGCGTCGGCTCCGAGCATTGAGGCCACCAGTCCGGCAAGTTCGTCGTTGTCGGTAAACATGAGTTCGGTCACCGAAATCACGTCATTCTCATTGATGATCGGCACAATGTCATGTTGCAGCAACGTGCCAAAACACCGCTGCATATTCAGGTAGTGCATCCGGTCGCGGAAGTCTTCTTTGGTCACCAGAATTTGGGCGCACAGCAGCGAATGCTCCTGCAACAGTTGAGCGTAGGTGTTGATCAGTTTCACCTGCCCGATGGAGGCCAGCAGTTGGCGGCGGGCAATGGGGTCGGTCTTGTCGGAAACGGGCAGCAGGCTGCGCCCCGCCGCCACCGCCCCCGACGACACCAGTACCACTTCCACGCCCCGCGCCTTGGCGTGTGCCATTTGTCCGATTAGTTGCGACATGACGGACACATCGGGCAGCCCGTTGCCGCCCGCAATGACGTTGGAACCAACCTTGACCACGATTTTCTTGTAGGCGGGTGCGTGCATGAGTGGACGGCATTGGATGCGCCGTTTCTAAATGTAGAAAAAGGCGGGTTTGGGCTTTTTGAAAGATACTATTTAGCCCGAAGGTTCAAGCGAGGACGCTTGAACCAGTTTTTGGCTCCCCCAACCCCCTCCGAAAGAGGGGGCTTTTTTTCGGCGGGTTTGGCCTTTTCAAAAGATACTATTTTAAACCGCCCGGAACACCGTTATTTTCCCTTGAAACTGTTGCGCAATTTAATTTCCGTCAGTTTGCGTTTGGTGTCCAGCGGGAAATCTCCTTTCATGAGCCAGTCGTAGAACGACGGTTCCTTTTCCAGCACTTCGGTCACGGGCTTGTCCTTGTGCTTACCGAAGTTGAAAATCTCCTGCCCCTTGTCGTTCAGCACCATGCGGCCTGCCAAATCCACCATTTTGTGCGCGGTCAGTTCATGGAGCCGGTGTACGTCGTTCTGCACCGGAAAATACTCCGCACCCTTTTCGTCTTTAAGCGCAACGCCTTCATAGCGAGCCACTTGCGCGCAAAGCACTTCAAACGTTGCCAGCGTGTCGGCGGCGGCACTGTGGGCGTTGATGAGTTCTTTCTGGCAGTAAAACTTGTAGGCGGCGGGCAGGCTGCGCGGCTCCATGAGGTGGAATATTTTCTGCGCATCCACAAACTTGCGGCTGGCAAGGTTAAAATCCATGTCCACGCGCAAAAACTCCTCGACCAGCACCGGAATGTCCAGCCGCAACACGTTGAAACCGGCCAAGTCGGCACCTTCAAAAAACCGGAAAATATCGTGCGCCACTTCCTTGAACGTGGGTTTGTCTTTCACATCCTCGTCGTAAAAACCGTGGAATACGCTGTTTTCCGCCGGAATCGGGATGGTTGGGTTCAGCAGCCACGTTTTGGTTTGGGTTTCGCCGTTCATCAAGGCTTTCAGGATGCTGATTTCGATCAGGCGGTCTTTGGCAACGTTGAGTCCGGTGGTTTCAATGTCGAAGAATGCGAGCGGTTTTTTAAGTTTGAGCGGGTGCATGAGGGTGTTTGCCGTTTTCAGTTTACCGTTGAAAAGTGTTGTCCGGGATTTGCAATC
>JANPIL010000453.1:0-17678 GCA_031424975.1 Sphingobacteriales bacterium | reverse complement strand
CCACCGGGCAAGCGTCCCGCTTGCGTAAGCGGACGCTTACATCACAAAAGGCACAAGCGGACGCTTGCGCCAGATTCCAAAATAGTATCTTTTCAAAAGCCCAAACCCCTGCCTTATGAAATGCGGGGGTTTGTTTTGTGGAACCATCCGCTCACTCCGATTTGCAATCGGGGTGGCAGGGTTTCGCGTCTCCGACGCGCGAAAAGACAATCGTCGGGCATTTGCCATCCGACCAAACCAATGCCCAACGATTACTTCCAATTCAAGCAATTCCGTATCAATCAGGACCGGTGCGCCATGAAAGTATGCACCGACTCGTGCGTGCTGGGCGCGTATGCCGATGTGCGGCACGCCACGCGTATCCTCGACATTGGCACGGGCACGGGATTGCTGGCCCTGATGCTGGCGCAGCGCACCGATGCGCACATTGATGCCGTGGAAATAGACAAGGCCGCCGCCCGCCAAGCCGCCGAAAATGCGGCGCAAAGCCCGTGGGCCAGCCGCATCCGCGTGGTTGAAAATAGTATCCTGAATTTTGCCCAAACCCGCCCCGCCCCTTACGACTGCATTGTGTCAAATCCGCCATTTTTCAGCAACTATTTGAAGGGGCAAAATTCCCGGCAAAATGCCGCCCTGCACAACGATACCCTGCAACTGGCCGGTTTGGTGCGCGTTGTGCAGCAATTATTAACGCCGCAAGGCAAGTTCATCGTACTATTGCCGCCGCACGAAAGCACGTTGCTGGCGGGGCTTTGTGCGGAAACCGGGCTGCACAAAACCGAGCAATTGCGCCTGCACGACTGCGTGGGCGGTAAACCGATCCGCGTGATCGGGGGTTTCAGCTTTTCGGGAGATACCTGCCTGTCCGGCAGGCAGGCTATTCTGCAAACTGCGGATTTGCACATCCGGGATGCGGGAAAACAACAATACACCGATGAATTTGCGCGGCTGCTGCAACCGTACTACCTGCACTTGCGACGGTTTTTCTGTTTCCCATATCAGATTATGCGCAACGCCCCGCTAAAAAATCTGCACCGAGGCAATCGTCGAACCCACCACTACTCCTTTGTTAAGGCGTTCCGTTCCGGATTCGACGTGATAGATGACTTGGTTTGACGGCGTAAGTTGGACAACCTTTATGATTTCAAACACCAGCCTCATGCCCGGCTTTACCTGTGCATTCAGCGACTTCATGTCCACTGTTTCCGAATCGGCACGCAACTCATTCAATGGCCTATTTCCCTCCACCAAGTAAATTCTCCATTCGGTCACCTTGTAGGCATAACCTTTGCCCGGGTTCACGGGTACTGCCGTAGCTTGAATCAGATTGGGAAGATCATTGACAGACAGGCCTTTCTTGACGCTGAACTCCAGCGGGCGGTTATCGCGGATCATGGCAAACGCAATCGTAATTTCCTTTTTTGAGGTATCCATCGGCGTGGTGAAAACCTCGGGTTTCTGCGGCATCAGCGGCTCTTGGAAGGTAAACGCGAACAGCAGCACGCCGACCAGCGGCAGGGCAAACACGAAAGCGGACAGGCGAAGGCGGGCGGAAGCGGGTTTTTGCAGCATGGCGGTACGTTGTCTGATGGAAGATTGGTTGAAGAAATGGGAAAAATCACACTCCAATTGCCGGAAAAAACTGGCTATCAGGATGTTTGCATAGGCCGGGTTTCCAAACTCACGCGATACCACCGCGTCGGCGCGGTATTCGTGCAAGGTTTGCAGGTCTTTCTTGAGCAGGTGCATCGCCGGATTGACCCAGAAAACCACTTTCAACAGTTCGGCATATAGCACATCCCAAGAGTGCTTTTCTTGGATATGCACCATTTCGTGCCGTAAAATCTGACACTCTTCCGCTTGCGAAAGCGTTTGCGAATCATCCCAAAAAAGGAAATTGAAAAACGAGAACGTCGGCAACCTGCCGTGCGTTTCCATGCGCCAACAACCGGCAAACGGCTTCTTGTCAGTGACGAACACCCGCCACCAAAGCCTTGAAAAGCGCACCGCGAAACGCAGCCCGAAAAACAGCGTTCCCGCCAAATACAGCCACAGCACAACATCGGAAGGCGCAATCCGGTATTGCTCCGCTGCAACCTGCGTTTCCATGACCGTGATGGTGCGCGGCAGCCCGGCCATGACCGGATTATTGTAAATGATTGGCATGGCAGGTTCAAAGGTGAGCAGCGGAATCATCCAAGACAGCGTGGCGGCCATCAGCAAATACACGCGGTTGGCATTGAAAAACGTGCTTTTTTGCAAAGCCGACGCATAAAAAAAGTACAATACCCCGAAGCAAATACCCGATTCGAGCAAATAACTGAGCAGTTGGGCTTTCATGCGCGTAAAATAGTGGGGTTGGGTGTTTTCAGTCGGGCGGGTTTTCACCTGCTTTCACCTGCTTCATCAATGTTTCCATGTCTTGCAGCGACAAGTCGTGTTCCTTGCCGAAAAAGGAAACCAGCCCGGCAAACGAACCGCCAAAATAGTTTTGCAGGAACTTGCCGAAATAAAACCGGGAATATTCCTTTTTGGCCACCAGCGGGTAATATTCGTGGGTTTTGCCATACGCGCGGTGCGACACGAATTTCTTCCGCTCCAAAATCCGGATTACTGTGGCAACGGTGGTGTAGGCGGGCTTGGGTTCGGGCAATGCGTCCACTATATCTTTCAAAAAGCCCTTTTCCAGTTTCCAAATCACCTGCATGATCTGCTCTTCGGCATTGGTCAGTTCCTTCATGCTTTTCCTTGTTTTTTCAAATCTACGACTATGTTTTTAATTTTACGACTATATTTATAGATATACGATTAAAAATATAGCTGTACAGTTCCCGGCTTTGGCGGCGGTAGGCGGCAATACGTTTCAAAATAGTATGTTTCAGAAAGCCGAAAGTCCCCAATCACGAAAGGGAGCAAAAAATGTTGTCCGGGATTTTGAATCCCGGACGCGGAGCCTGCGGATTTTCAATCCGGCAAATGACGTTTCGGCACGGCATTTTCAGCGGCAATGGGTTTCCAGCACTTGCGCGGCTTCTTTTTCCCCCAATTCAGCCGACAGTTTCCACTCGCGGCAAGCGGCCGGCTTGTCGCCCAATCCGCTGTAGGCCAAGCCTTTGTAATAGTGCAGCATTTCAATGTTGGCGGCCAGGTTACCGGCTTTTTGCAGGCTTGCCAAGGCTTCGGCATGGTTGTTTTTCAGCACCCAATATACGCCCAGGTTGCGGTGCGCCCAGCCGTTTTTGGCATCTTCGGCCAGCGATTGGCGCACTTCCACCCCACCCTCTTCCACTTGCCCGAGCTGCATTTTCACAAAACCCCGGTTATTGCGGTAATACGGCTGGCGCGGATTCAGCGCAATGGCCTTGTCAAGCAAAACTAGTGCTTCAGCGTATTTTTTTTCACGGATGCGGAGTTGGGCCAGGTTGTTCATCGCAAAATCCTGGTTGGTTTGCAATCGCAAAGCCTGGTCGAAATCGGTTTCGGCTCCGGCATATTTGCCCAGCCCGTACCGGATTACGCCCCGGTTCACGTAAGCCTCAGCCGAACGCGGATCAAGGGCGATGGCACGGTCAAAGTCGGGCAGCGCATTCACATAATCGTTCAATTGCGCTTTGATCAACGCCCGGCTCAAGAATACTTTCGATGAATCCTTAAAGGTTTCGGCCACCCGATCCAAATCCTTCAAGCTTTTTTCCAGTTGTCCGGCTTTTTCGTAGGCTTGGGCGCGGTTGAAATACGCATCCGTGTAGTCAGGAGCCAATTGTATGGCTTGGTTGAAATCGGCGGCAGCTTTCTCCGCATCACCGTATTTGATATACGCAACACCGCGATTGTTGTAGGCATCTGCATAATCGCGGTCGGCTTCAATGGCTTCGGTATAGAGCCGGATGGCTTCGGGCGTGTTGCCTTTTTTCATCTCGATGTTGCCGCGCTGGAAAAACCGCAGCGTGGCATCGTCGCGCTTGGAAGTGCCGCACTGCGCAAAAAGCAACAGGCATACAAGAAATAACAGGCGGGTTTGGGCTTTTGGAGACATACTATTTTGGAGTTGTGCATACACCTCGCCCCCGGCCCCCTCCCCCGCAAAAGGGCGGGGAAAATTGCCCTTTTGCGGGGAGGGTTTGAAAGGGGTTCAGGACAATCTGTTTTTTGGCCGCCGGTTTGGTCCGCCGTCAATGCGTCGTCCATTCGCCGTGGCTTATGGGCAGGCGGTTCAGATCCTCCTTATAAGATTTCCACCGGGGCAAATGTTTTTCCAGCAACGCGAAAAAACGCGCATTGTGATGTCTTTCAATCAAATGCAGCATTTCATGCACCACAATATATTCCAGGCAATGCACCGGTTTCTTGGCCAGTTCAAGGTTTATCCAGATGCGTTTTTGTTCGACGTTGCAGGTTCCCCATTTGGTTTTCATCTGTTTCACGCCCCAATCACTGACAGCAACGCCGATGGCTTGCTCCCATTGTCCGATCATTGCCGGAATTTTCCCTTTCAATTGCTGGCGGTACCAGGCATTCACGATGGTTTGCCGCTGCCGGGCAGTAGTGCCCGGCCTTACGAAAAGATGCAGGCGGGTTTTCGTTCGCAATTCCATTTTTGGCGGCGCGTTGTGTTCAATCACTTTGAGCAGGTATCTTTTGCCTTCAAAATAATGGCTTTCGCGTTCCACAAAACTCCGGGGCGGCTGCCGTTCCTGCTCGGCAAAACCGCGTTGGCTGCGCCTGATCCAAGGCAGCTTCGAAATGGCGAAAAGCCGGATGGCATCGTCGTCAATGCTCAAGGGCGCGGCAATGCGGATCCGGCCCGTGGGCGGATAGACCGACAGGTGCATATGCTTGATGTTTTTGCGCACGATGTCTATGGTGAGGTCGCTGATGGAAATCTGGTGCATTTCAGTAAAGTTATTGTACCCTGATTGTGAGTTACGCAAAGTCCGTGAAAAAAGAAATTCCGTTTCCATTTGTGGCAGGGGCGTTTCGTAGCGTTCGGCCAGTTGTTTCACGCGCTGGGCCAAGCGTTGGCTGATGCGTTCCATTTCGGTTTTGATGCTGCGTTCCAGGGCCGCCATCCATTTGTCGTCCACCACCAATTGCTTTATCTCGTCGAGGGTCAGGGTCGGGTATCGTTGCCGGGTTTTCTGGTCAAGCGCGTCGGTGGCGGCCTTCAGCTTTTTGTTCAGTTCGGCCTGGCTGTCGGTCAGTTGCAAATAGGTTTTCAGCAACGCTATTTCCCCGGCGTTGTCTTTCCTAAACACCGGAACGTCTGTTTTTTTCAGCCGTTTCTGCACATTGGCCTTGTTCACCTTGTCCATGTCGGCCAGGCAGCCATCTTCGCCGCTGTGTTCCTCTTCCAGTTCGGCCAGTTGCGCGGCAATGGCTTCGCGGTCGGTTTCCAATTGTTCCAAGGCTTTTTTCTCGGCGGCAAAATAGCGGTCCACCACCAGCGATTTGGGCACCAGGTCGCAATTCCATCCTTTGTCGGTTTCTTTCCCCGTAGCCTTGTTTTTGACCGAGATACGCACGGGTTCGGCTTTCCAGCCATCCGCGGCTATCAGGTAGCAATCGTCTTGCATCACCTCGTTCCAGTAATTCATCACGTGCTGGTATACGTCGTATTTGTCCATCAATTTTTTGTTGGCGTAGGTTGCCAAGGCATCCTCCGAAAGCGTGCGGATGGTTTGCTTGGGCTTAATGCCCGCATCCAGGCTTTTCAAAAACCGCGTGTTACGGGTTTTCCAACCGGCAAACAAGGCATCCATTTCCCGGCTGAAACCCGTAAATTCGGGATGGTCGAAAATCACCTGCCTGATGCTTTCCTTAGCGATTCTCAACTGGCTGTAATGCTGGCGGCGGCCCGCCGAAAACAATTCCGCTTTCAGTGTTCCGTACACCTGCCAGTATTCATGCAAGGCTTCAATGTCGGCATCAGGAATGCCTCCCAGCAAATGGGCTTCAATGTCCTGGATGTCTTCCGTTTCCTGGCTGTCAATGTAGCGCGGAATGTTCAGGTTGAAGTCGTTCTTGGGGTCGCTTATTTCGGCCATGGAAACAAACCGGCTGAATTTGGGTACTTCCGTCTGTCTGTTAAACACATCCGTAATCTTGTGGATGTCCTGCTCGCGCAGGCGGTTCTTGTTGCCATCCTTCACAAAACCCTTGCTGGCATCCACCATGAAAATACCGCGCCGTGCCTCCGCACCGGATTCGCCATGCAGGGATGCGGCGTTTTCCATGTCAATCACAATCACGCACGCCGGAATTCCCGTACCGTAAAACAAGTTGGGGGGCAACCCGATAATGCCCTTGATGTAGCCTTTCTCGACAATGCTTTTGCGGATGGCCGCCTCCACATTGCCCCTGAACAGCACGCCGTGCGGCAATATGCAAGCCCCCTTGCCCGTGCTTTTCAGTGACTTGACGATGTGCAGCAAAAAGGCGTAATCGCCATTTTTCTCGGTGGGTATCTTGCCGGCTTCAAACCGCTGGTACACATCATTGGCAGGGTCAAAACCATCCGTCCAGTTTTTGGACGAAAAAGGCGGGTTGGCCACCACAAAATCAAAGGTTTTCAAATCGCCCTGGTCATTCCTGAACAGCGGGTCAGACAGCGTGCTCTGCCCTTTCCTGATTTCCGCTTCCGGGTTGTTGTGCAGTATCATGTTCATGCGGGCCAGGGCGGCGGTGACCACCGTTTTCTCCTGTCCGTAAATGTTGGCGTGGCCGTCAGCTTCTTCGGCCACTTTCAGCAGCAGCGAACCCGAGCCGCACGTGGGGTCGTAGATGGTTTGCTTTACCGGCGTGTTCTGCCTCACGCCAATCACTTTGGCCAGCACCCGGCTCACTTCACCCGGCGTGTAGAACTCGCCTTTGCTTTTGCCGCTTTCCGACGCAAAATTGCGCATCAGGTATTCGTAGGCATCGCCCAGGATGTCATCGCCTTCCGCCCGGTTCTTGCTGAAATCCAAGGCCGGATTTTCAAAAATGGTAATCAAGTCGGTGAGTTTGTCCACCATTTCCTTGCCTTTGCCCAGCTTTTCGTCGTCCTAGAAACTGATCACATCAATCACGTTCTCCAAGTCGTTTTCCTTGGCCAGCGCACTGATGGCCGTGTCTATTTTCTCACCGATATCCTTTTGGCCCTTCAACGCCTGCATATCCCTGAAACTGCCGCCCGCCGGTATTCTGATCAGGGCATTGGAGTCGTTGGCATATTTGTCGCTCACGTATTTCACAAACAGCAAAACCAGCACATAGTCCTTGTACTGGCTCGGATCCATTGCCCCGCGAAGTTTGTCACAGCTTGCCCAAAGCGAACCGTACAGTTCTGATTTTTTAATGGCCATTGATTGTATCTTGTTTTATGGTTGGTTGTTTCCTTTCGTAAAACCCAATCGGGTTTGGGCTTTTTGAAAGATACTATTTTGGGGAGGCCAACCGGCAAACGCTATACAGATGAGAACCGGTGGAAAACGCCCAGCGGCAGTTTTTTGCCAAACGAATCTTCCAAATACAGTTCGCCGAACTCCGGGTTTTGCACCTCACCGAAACAACCGCGCACCAAGTTGTCCACAATCAGCGATGAAAAGCCCAATGAATATACGTTGAGGATGAAGAAATGCCGTTCCGAATCCAGCAGTTGCTGGCACAGTTTCAGCATTTCGTTGATTTGCTCTTCAAGCAGCCACTTTTCGCCTTCCGGGCCGCGACCATACGCGGGTGGGTCAAGAATAATGCCTTGGTAGCGGTTGCCGCGCCGCACTTCGCGTTTCACGAATTTCATGGCATCCTCCACCATCCACCGGATATTGTCCAAGCCACTGGCTTCCATGTTCTCCCGCGACCACGTAATCACCTGTTTTACCGCGTCCACGTGCGTTACTTCGGCCCCGGCAGTTTTGGCCGCCAACGACGCGCCGCCCGTGTAGGCAAACAGGTTCAAAAGGGAGGCCCCCTCCTGGCTTCCCCCCAAGGGCGAGGGGTTTTTCAAGGCTTTCGTTTTTTCAAAAATATAATCCCAATTAACGGCTTGCTCGGGAAAAATGCCCACGTGCTTGAACGCCGACAACGCGACTTTGAAAGTCAGGTTCAAATCACTGGTTTGGTAGCGCATGGGCCAGCGTTCGGGCGTGCCGGGTTTGGTTTCCCACTGGCCTTTTTCGGGGTTGTTCTTTTCCTTGCGAAACAGCGCGTCGGCACGCTGCCAGTCGGTTTCGGGCAGCGACTTGTCCCACACGGCCTGCGGTTCGGGGCGGGCCAGCACGTACGGGCCGAAGCGTTCGAGTTTTTCAAAGCCGCCGCTGTCCAGCAGTTCGTAATCGGCCCAGTTTTGGGGCGTGAGCAGTTGGATTAGGGGATTCGTATTGCGGATTTCAGTTTCGGGCATGGGGGGTTTGGGGTTTTCCAAAGATACTATTTTCCGCCGGGACGAAAAAAAACCCGCTCGGTTGCACGAACCAAGCGGGTTTTGATGGGGATTTCGGGTTGGCGTTTTGGCCGGGACGCATTCAGAAATCCACTTTTTCGAAGTAAAACACTTCGCGGCGGCCACGGGCTTGGGCATTTTCGTCGTTGCGGATGCGCTGGTAGCCCCATGCCAGAAAATGGTTGCCGTACCAGTATTCCACATCGTCGGTAAACGATTTCTTGACCTTGTCGCCCTCGTAGTTGGCCAGTTCCACCGATTCCTTGCCTTCCACCACCTCGCTGCCCCGGATCACCTTGGTTTTCAACTTGCCGCCCTGGTTGTAGGCCAAGTTGATCTGCTCGCCCTCAAAGTTCACTTTTACTTTCTCTTTGAGCACGAATGTTTTCACGTCGTTAATCTCAAAACTGTTGTCCCACAGCAGGTTGCCCTGCAAATCAAATCCGGCAATGACCGCGTGCGTGTACACATACCCATCAAAAACCGGATAGTTGCGGTACTGCGAATTGAAGCCGTTGTTCCACGGGTTACCGAAGCCGAAGCCGCCCATACCGAACCCACCCATGCCAAAGCCGCCCATCATCATGCCCGGCGCGTTCCAGTTGTTGTTGCGGTATTCGGGATAATACACTTCGGCCACCATCACGTACTGGCCGTTGCGCTGGATAATGTCGTGTACCAGCAAGCGGTATTGCAGTTTCAAGTCCCGGCCTTTTTCCTTCTGGCGCTGTATTTTGGCCACCATCCGCTCCTGCTCGCGGGTTTTCATGAAGTTGAAGAAATTCTTGAACTCCGTGAAACTGTAATACCTATCAAACACCGGCTTGCCGCCTTCCAGTTTGGTGATGTACAGCCCCTGCGAGTAGTCGGCGGTGCCGGTATAGACCGAACCCTGCCCCCAGCCCCGGAAATTGTAGGTCGAGGCGCGGCTGTACACCGGCCCCTGCGTGCCGTACGTGCCGATGACCAACTGCTCGGTCTCGTTCAGGTTGGATACCTTGCCGGTGAGCAAATCGTAGCGGATTTTCTTGTCGGCGGAAAGGGCCACGTTGGTCAGCACTTCGCCTTCGGGCGAGTAGGTTTTCACAAACACCTTTTTCTCCTTGCCCTTGCTGGTCACAAAAACCGCGCTGATGACATTGTTGATGCTGTCGGCCTCGATGGACTGTATCTCGGTGCGCACCCGGAAAGCCGACGGCAGCACTTTGGTCTGGCGTTCCAAGAGATTGATGCGGATCAGAATCGGCTCGTTGCGGGTTTTGCCCGCCAGAAAGATGTTGTTTCCAATGGCATCGAAGTCAATGATGTCGAGCTTATCAAGTGAGTTGAACTCGTATTTGGCCGCAAAGCCCGCCCGCACATTCAGTTTTACCACTTGGTACACGGGCGTTTTAAACCGGCTGAACAGCAGGTAAATCGCCTTGTCGCGGTAAATGTAGCGCGTCAGGTCAAGTGCCGGGTTCACTTGGCAGTCAATGGACCAGTCCTGTTTCAGATCGGTGTTGTAGCGGGTAAAGGCATATTTGCCCTTTTCCACTTCCGAAAATAACACCACGCCCTCCGATTCCACGGGCACAATGTGCATATTCTCCGCCTTGCTTCTCGATTCAATCTCCACCCGGCGGCTGTTCTGCGCCTGCACGGCAAACGCACCAAGGGAAAGGAGAAGGATGCAAATGATTTTTCTCATGAGATGGCTATAAGTATTTTTTGTACAAACCTGTACATTCATAACGCATCCCCAGCAAAAATCGTGTCAAAGAATTCAAAAACCGTAGGGGCGGCCCTTGTGGCCGCCCTGGCCACACGTCCGGTCCGGGTTTGGCACGTGCCCGGTTTGGATAAATGGAAACGGAAACGCCGCCGAAAAACAAACGCCGTACCACGTGGCCAGGGCGGCCGCAAGGGCTGCCCCTACTGACCCACCACCGCATCAAACTCGGCCTGGCTGACGGGCATCACCGAAAGGCGGCTCTGCCGGATCAGTCCCATTTGCGCCAATCGCGGGTCGGCCTTGATCTGTTCAAGGGTTACTGGCCGCGCCAGTTTCTGTTCGGGCACCAAATCCACGGCCAGCCACGCCGGGTCGATGGGGTCGGGATAGGCTTCGCGCACCACCTTGGCTACGCCCACTATTTCCTTGCCTTCGTTGCTGTGGTAATACAGCACCCAATCGCCGTTGCGCATGGCTTGCAGGTTGTTGCGGGCTTGGTAGTTGCGCACACCGTCCCAAAACGTGCGTCCATCCTTTTCAAACTGCTCCCACGCGTATTTCGCGGGTTCGGACTTGACAAGCCAGTGGTTCATGTGTATTTTGGTGTCGGATGGCAGGGTGGGTTTGGGCCCCGCTAAAGACGGGGCTTTCAGCTTTCCGGGAGATACTATTTTTGCCTTGAACCGCGGCGATTCAAGACACACAGCCGCACACGGCTCATATCTCCGATTTCCGGCGTATTTTCAGCATATCCTTGCCCACCGAAACTACCTCCACAAAATACACGTCCATCTCCGAGCCTTGCACGGTCACCTTCATGGTGTTGGGCAGTTTGGTGCGTTCCCAGCGGCCCATCACGATTTTTTGCCCGTCGTTGGGGGCAATGTCAAAGCGCACCATGGAGCCGTCTTTCTGGAAACTGACCGCCTTGCGGCCGCGCGAGGGCGGAAAGGCGTAGCCATCGGGGCGGTACACCAGCACGCCGTCCGACTTTTCATCCTCGTAAGAATTCACCCATTTGCGGTACAGCAGCGGACTGGCAACCGATGCCTTGGCCGGTGCGGATTTTTTGGCCGCCGGTTTCTTTTTGGCCTGCGCATTCGCACCAAGCGACACCAGCAGCAATGCCACGAAGCAATATTTCAGCAAATGTTTCATCGGATAAAGGGATTGGGTTGGAAACTTATTGGGATTTTCAGTACACGAATCAAGCATTGCCGGGTTTGGGCTTTTTGCGGGATACTATTCCGGGCAGGCTCCGGTTGTTCGGAAAACGGCGGGCAAACCGTAACTTGCCCGTGCAAAGGAAACGCAAAAAACCATCCGCACTTATGGAAAACGCCGAAATAATCCGCCAATTCGAACTTACCATCAAATTACTGGAACTGCACGGCGAGAATCCATTCAAGATACGCGGCTACCAGGGAGCCGTGGCCGCCCTCGAAAAAACCGCCGAGCCGCTGGCAAGCCTACCACCCGGCCAACTGAGCCAGATTGAAGGCATTGGCAAAGGCACCGTTGAAAAAATACGCCTGCTTGGTACGCAGGGAATGTTCCCGGAGTTGCACGAACTGTTGCAGAAAACACCCGAAGGCGTGGTTGAAATGCTGGAAATACCGGGTCTTGGCCCCAAAAAAGTGCATACTTTATGGAAGGAACTCGGCATTGAAACCACCGACGCGCTGCTGCTGGCGTGCGAGCAAAACCGCGTGGCCGCCACCAAGGGTTTCGGCGAAAAAACCCAGGAAAACATCCGGCAGGCGTTGATTTTCCGGCTGTCGGCGGGCGGCAAACTGCGCTGCGACGAAGCTGAAACCGCCGCTAACTACCTGCTGCAAACCCTGCACGAAATGGGCCTGGAAGCCTCTTTAACGGGTCAGATGGCGCGCCACACGGAAATAGTGGATCAGATTCAACTGGTCGTCTCCACCAGTCAGCCCATCCAGACGCACCACCAACTGAGCCGGATCGGAAAGCTGCGCGCCGACGAGAAAAACTCCGGCCCGTTTGCGTGGCGCGGACACTTGGACGGTGTTCCGGTGGCGGTGGAAATACTGCTGGTTTCGCCCGAAACATTCACGGGTCAGGTTTTCGTGCATTCCGCTGCCGCCACCCACTTGCGGCACACCACCGAAACGGGCCACACGCTGCTGCAAACCGCCCTGTCCGAGACCCACGCCGACGATGCGCAGATATACGCGAAAGCCGGATTGCCGTACATAATCCCCGAAATGCGCGAAGGCACGGCTGAGTTTGAATGGATGCAAACGCACCAGCCCGATGAAATCGTCACTTTCCAAGACCTGAAGGGGATTATGCACAACCACAGCACGTACAGCGACGGCAAGCACACGCTCGAAGAAATGGCGGTTTACTGCCAATCCTTGGGTTACGGATACTTTGGCATCTCAGACCACTCGAAATCGGCTTTTTACGCCAACGGCCTGCACGAAGACCGCATCCGGCAGCAACACGCCGAAATTGACGCGCTGAACCTGCAACTGGCTCCTTTCAAAATATTCAAGGGCATTGAATCGGACATCCTCAACGACGGCTCGCTGGATTATGCCAATGATGTGCTGCAAACGTTCGATTTCATTGTGGCCTCCATCCACTCCAACCTGAAAATGGATGAGGCAAAGGCCACCCAGCGGTTCATCACCGCCATTGAAAACCCATACACGACCATGCTCGGCCATCCCACGGGGCGGTTGCTGCTGCGTCGCGAGGGTTATCCGATCGACCACCGGAAGGTGATAGATGCCTGCGCGGCCAACGGGGTTGTCATCGAAATAAATGCCAGCCCATGGCGGCTTGACCTGGATTGGCGTTGGCTGCCCTACGCTATGGAAAAAGGCGTGCGCATCAGCATCAACCCGGATGCCCACGAAAAGGCGGGCCTGCACGACATGGTTTACGGCACACAAGTGGCCCGCAAAGGCGGCCTGACCAAAGCATTGACCTTCAATGCCTTGACGGCAGCGGAAATGGCGGCGTACCTCGGCGGACGCAAAAAATAATTGCCTGCCAAGAGGAGGTTTGGCGTTTCCGGAAGATACTATTTTGGGGTGGTGGGTGAGTGGTGCCGGTTGCTCACAACCGGCACGCGGTTTCTCAAAACCGCGTAAAGTGAAGTGCATAAATTCAAAAGACATCTTCGTAATGCAGCAAGACAGAATCTATTTTGGGATGCCAGTTCCAGTAGAAAGCCGCGCTTGAAAACCGGTACTTCACCGGCTCGTCCACAAGGCTGGCTTTTACGGGATTATCGTGGATATAGGCCACCTTTGTTTCGCAAATCTTTTTCGAGCAAAGCATCACGTCATCAAAGCCATCCTGCCAAATCTTGAAATGCTGAGTGCGGTGTTCGTATGTCAAACCCTCCAGCAAATCCGGTTTTTCGATGCCAATGTGTTCCCTTATTTTGATGGACGTGTATTTTTTGAAATCCCGCACATAATTTGAAAGGAAATTGCGTTCGGTGAAGTAGACGATGAAGTGGATATGGTTGCGCATAAATACATACGCCACCGTTCGGGCTTTGTATTTTTCGTTGTAAAAACTAAAGTTGTCAATCAGTATTCGGAAGCAATGCTCATCAATCAGCAAGTGTTTCATCTGAAAGCAACTGGTTGTCACGAAAAAGCAATTTTCATCCGTAAATCTGTTCCTGTTCCTTAACCCCATAATCGTAAAAGTTACGCGGATTTGAGAATCCGCGTGCCGGTTGTGAGCAACCGGCACCACTCGGCATCACTCAGCCATTGTTCGAAATAGTATCCCTTGGAAACGCCAAACCCGCCTTTTCATTCCACCATCCATACATTCTGCTTGCGGACATAGGCGGTTCTGCCCAGCCAGCCGGTACGCAGCCAGATGTCCTGCTCGCCCCTGACCGGAAGCCGGTGACCTTTGCGCACAATGCGCACCAAGTTGGCCCCAGCCGACGGCGCATCCATCAGGTACGAATAATCCTGGGCCACAATGGCCTGCCGGTCGTTGAACTGCAGGTTCAGCGCAACCAGGATGCCCAGCATGAAAATGAACAAGGCCATGCCGTGCCGCCCGGACACGAACTTGCCGCGCAATTTCTTGCGAATCATGCCTGCCAGCAGCCAGCCGCCCAACCCCACCAGCGCCAGCACCGCCAACGGGTAATACCGCCGGTAGAAAATCAGGAAGAAATCCCAGTCATTGTAGTCATAGCCGCGCAGGTTGTGTTTGGCAGCCAACTCGTTCATTTTCAAGGCAATCTGCTGCCGGGGATTTTGCCTTTGGTACAGGTTCAGGTAGTACAGCGACTGGGTGTAGTCGCCGAGACTCTCCTTCACGAAAGCCATCTTGAGCAGCATGGCAGGCGAGGCAACGCCCTTTTTCCCGGTGCTGTTCTCGTAGATTTCCAACGCCTGCGTGTACTCCTTGCGGGCGAACAGCGAATCGGCATACTGCACCGGCGACAAGGCGGCAGGCTGCGCCCACAGCCGCAAGCAGCCCATGAGGAGGATGGCAGTAAATAATATTTTTTTTAGAATTCCGGCTTGCATTGCTTTTCTTAAATCCGTACGTTTGCACCGCAATTTACAAAAAGCGTTTGAAGATCCTGTAGCTCAGCTGGTAGAGCAATACACTTTTAATGTATGGGTCCTGGGTTCGAATCCCAGCGGGATCACAAGGGAGGCGGAAGTCTCCTTTTTTTTGTGCCTGAATGTCAGGGAGTTACGTTCCTTGTTGGCAAAAATAATAAGAATTGGTGGCAATTTGGTGGCAAAATCGCTAACTTAGTGGAGTGACCAACCACTATGCCGCCATGCACCTGTTCACCCAAACCTACTTTGTCAAGCGCAGGGATCGCTCGGATGTGTTCGTTTATTACTCCAAGAACGGCCAGAAGCTCAGGAGATTCACCGGGGTAAGAATCCTGCAAAAAAACATCACCCCCAAGGGAGCCATCTCGACCTCGCACCCCGGTTACGAGGAGGATATGCGGAAAATCAAATCCCTCCAGGACCGGATTGAGAACCTTGTGCTTTCCTACAAGGAAACCTACGGGGAGAAACCGCCCATCGAATGGCTCGAACAGCAGTTCGACAAACCATTGGTGGAGGCCCGCAAGAACCTGGACGATGCGCTCTGTTACTGGAAGGAGTTTATCGCCGACAAGGGACAGACCATCCGCAACCCCGGCACGATCAAGCGGTACAACAACCTGGAGGGGACATTGAACCGCTTCAAGGAAAAAAAGAACTGTAAGGTTTCGTTCGGTTTGCTCGACCAGGAGTTCTTCAACGATTTCCTGTCCTACATGGTCACCGAGCACGAATACGTGCGCAATACCAAGTCAGCCAAACGGGAAAACGCACTCCGCCCGGAGGTCGGGCTTTCCAACGAGACTGCCATCAAGAGGCTGAAGGATTTTACCGAATACCTCAGGTACTGCTCGGTCGAGCACGACATCGCCCTCAACCTGGAGAAAATCAAGAAATGCATCAAACTGGCCCGCCACCGGCAGGAAGTCCGCCCGCTGAGCAAAACCCAGAAATGGGAACTGACCCTGACCACCGACGAGATCGGTTTCGTGGTCAACCTGGAACACCACGAGCCGGAATTCTGGCAGTCGCTGACCGAAAACCAGAAACGCTATGTGGATATCCTGCTGTTCATGTGTTTGCAAGGGACGGCACCGATTGACACGAAGGCCATCCGGAAAACCGACATCCGCGACGGCAGGATCGTCAAGCAGCGCAGCAAGTCGGGCAACGAGTTCAAGGTGGAACTTGATCCCATCGCCGAGGACATCCTGGTGCGGAACAACCACAACCTCGGCTTTACCGACCAGACGCTGAACAGCGAACTGAAACACATTTTCGTGACGGTCCTTGAGTTGTACCGCAGGCGTTACGAGAAAGAACACGGCACGCCCTACGAAATCATTTGCACGCAAAAAATGAAGAAGGGGAACCGGGAAGTATTGAAAATCCAGCACAAGGGTTTCTTCGTCGAGCTGATGACCGGACGCCGGTCGTTTCTGACCAACCTGGGCGAAAAAGCCGACGAGTTCGGCATCAAGGAACTCATGAGCCAGGCGAGCCACACGGTCATTGGCACCACGCTGGGCTATATCCATGAGCGTCAGCAGGGCAAACGGGAAAGGGAGGGGTTGTTCGGAATCAAAAAACTGTAGGGAAACCGGCTCCCGTACAACCGGCCTGCGTTCTCGTTTGTCTTGCAAAGCGAAACCCGGTTTCAGGCATCCTGCATTGTTGCTCCGCAGGAGGAAATGTTGCGGCTGGACGGATTTATCGGCGTGCGATGGATTTCCAATGGAATTTCCTGGTCTTGCTGCTTCTCACGTACTTTTGGAGGGCTTGTTCGCTGATCCTTCTCACGCCTCCCACTTCAACCGTTTCCAAACCGTCCACAATCCAGTTGGTGACGGTTCGCTGGCTCACCCGGTATTTGACGGCGACTTCCTGCCTGGTGTAGAGCATGCCGTCTCCCGGGGCAATGGCAGGGCATTCACCCAGCAGGTATTTTTGTTTCAACAAAAGCGACAGTGCCAAGACGTGGTTGTACAGGATTCCCATGTTCCTGTCCAATTCCTCAATAGCCGCTTTCTTGTCCGGCTTTCGTGAGAGAAAATTGGCAACATATTCCTGGAAACCTTGAGCCGCAGCAGCAGGCCGCGCCGGGTCATGTCGCTGAGCAGCCGCCGCACCGCGTCCGGCTTGGATCCGGACAAGACGGCCTGCGCCTCGCCCACCGTGAAGCAGAATTGTTCCGCCCCGTTGAAATGTGCCAGCAATTCTGCCGACCGGGTGGAAGTTGTCTTATGAATCGTATCCATATTGTGAGTCTGAAGCTCACGGTAAACATACAGGATATACCTGTGAAATCCAATATGGGGGTTTACGCCTTTCCGGGGGTACTATTTCCGGTTGGAAAACGTCCGCGATAGCGAGGTTTTTTCCCGTGCAACGCACCTGAACATTTCTTCAACCGGATTATCGTGCATTGGCAATCAGTGGATCAAGTCCGAAACCAGCCAAGGTGGGGCACAGTCGAAAAGCCTGGTCTTCAACCGCCGGTTTATTTTCCTCATGACCGGCATCGAAAAGTTTGCCTCCAACGATGAATACTACCAGACCCTGTTTCACGAACTGGTCCACGCAACGGCGCACAAAAGCCGTCTGGACAGGGACATGTCCGGAGGATTCGGCTCACACGCCTACAGCCTGGAAGAGCTCACTGCTGAAATGGGAGCCAGTTATCTTTCGGCACTGGCAGGGATTGCCAGCCCGGCAGTAATGGACAATGCGGCCGGATACATACAGGGGTGGCTGAAGGCACTCGGAAATGACCGCAAGATGCTCATCAGTGCCGCATCCAAGGCGCAGAAAGCAGTCGGGTACATCACGGCCCGGAAGGAGGAGGCAGGAACGGAACCAATCCGGACAGGGGCGTAAGCCCCATTTCCAACGGAAGGCGGACGGGATGGGAATCCCGTCCCACCACCCCGCTTACGCCGGGCCGCGCATCAGCGGC
>JANPIL010000452.1:0-3799 GCA_031424975.1 Sphingobacteriales bacterium | reverse complement strand
CAACAACGGCTTTGTGCTGCCCGCCGCCACCGACCCGGCCGTTTACGTGGCCCTGTCGGCCAGCCCCGATGCCGACTGCCATTGGTTTGCCGCCGACTTCAACGAAACGCACACCACCCAGCTCCACGATTTGCAGCGTTCCGGCAAAGGCTGGCCCGACTACCTGCTGGGCGTGGTGCAGCAGCTACAGCGGCTGGGTTTTCAGATACCGCCGTTCAACTGCGTGATCAGCGGCGATGTGCCGTTCGGAGCCGGAATGTCGTCTTCGGCCGCACTGGAATGCGCCACCGGCTGGGGCTTGAGCCAGTTGTTCGGCTTTAATCTGGACCGGCTGGCACTGGTAAAACTGGCGCAGCGGGCCGAAAACGAGTTTGTGGGGCTGCAATGCGGCATCATGGATATGTTTGCCAGCGCGTTTGGCAAGAAGGACCAAGTGATCCGGCTGGACTGCCGTTCGCTGGAATACAGCTATTTTCCGTTGCGCTTGGACGGCTACCAGTTTGTGCTCTTCAACACCGGTGTCAAGCATTCGCTGGCTTCCACGGCCTACAACACGCGGCGGCAGGAATGCGAGGAAGGCGTGCGGCTGCTGCGCACCTTGGAGCCGCACGTGGAAAGCCTGCGCGACGTGACGGAAGAAATGCTGCTGCTGCACCAACGCCAGTTTGACCCGCTGGTGTTTGTGCGCTGCCTGTATGTGGTGCAGGAAAACCAGCGCGTGCTGGCCGCCTGCGATGATTTGCAAAACGGCGACCTATGGCGTTTCGGACAGCGGATGTACAGTTCTCACAACGGCCTGCGCGATATGTATGAGGTCAGTTGCGCCGAACTCGATTACTTGACCGCCTTTACCAAAACTGAGGAAAACGTGCTGGGAGCACGGATGATGGGCGGCGGCTTCGGCGGCTGCACCATAAACCTTGTAAAAGCGGAAGCCGTGGACGACCTGTCGGCAAGGCTGCACAAGGCGTACAAGATTGCGATGGGCTTGGAGTTGAAAACCTACACCGTGGCCATAGGAGACGGAACGGGTGTGGTAGCGTAGGGGGAAATAGTATCTTTTGAAACAGTGAAACCCGCCGACGACAAGTCCATAGTCCACGGAAAAAAGGAGGTTTGGCCTTTTCAGAAAATACTATTTTGGGGTGACGTGCAACTATGATATGCCTTGGCTCTGCATTACTGCGGACTGTGAACCGTCAGTTGTCCTATTGAATGAGATGTTTCCTACTTTGGACGCCTATCCACGATTCTCAACACTGTATTAATACATTATTATGAATGAGAAGATGAATTGGATCGGAATAGAAAGAATTTACCCAATAGGTTCGAAAATTACGGCTATAGTTGAGCATCATGCCCCATTCGGAATATTTACAGATATAGGTCACCCCATCTTCAAAGGGCTTGTTCAAATAACCGATTTTTTAGATGAAGATGTTATGTCGGCGGATATGTATCCACCTGTGGGTTCAAAAATAGAGGCGGTTGTTTTGGCTTTTACCCGTGACCATAGAAATCAGATTTGGTTAAGTATGAAACCAAGTATTTTACAGGATGCCTCAAAATAACGGCAATGTTTCAAATTATCTGGTTCTGTTTAAAATTGCTGTATCGTCGTCGGTGGACTATTCGCATATTTTGCATTCACTTGTCCGTACACTGATTCCGGGATTTTCGATTCAAATTCCGCCGGTTTTTGTTCCGGTTTCACCCAATCCAAGTGGCCTTTCACCCATGCGTAGGCCAGACCCAAAGCCAGAACGGCCACGAACACAAACATTTCCACCAGCGTAAACCAGCTCCACAAGCCATTGGTGGCGGCGTTCAGTTGGCGGTCGCCATAGACGGCGGCCCACGGAAAAAGGAACACGATTTCCACATCGAACAACACGAACACCAGCGCGACGATGTAGAAACGCACGTTGAAGCGGCTCCAAGCGCCGCCCACCGCATCCTCGCCCGATTCGTAGGTGGTCAGCTTCTCCACATTAGGGCGGTTGGCGCGTAGCAGCCGCGCGGTGAGCATGGCCGCCATGAAAAACACGATGGCCCCGACAATGAAAATCAGGATGTTGCCGAATTCAGAAATTTGCGACATGGGGTTTGGGCTTTCTTAACGATACTGTTTCGTGAACGGTGGCGGGACTTTCCAAGTCCCGCAGTACGGCCCGACGCTGCCGGTTATCTCAGATGATTTCCAAGAATGCGGCCACGGCCGTGAGCAACCCGCCAATGAGCAGTACCAGCGTCAGAATGGAGAAAAACTGCGATTTGCCGGTCACAAACAGCAAAACAATGCCCACCAAAGCCGCCAGCAACGCAAAAAACAGCACCGGACTCAGCCCCAGAATCTCGCCATCGCCCTGCGGACGGCGTTTTTTCTCAATCTTTTTGATTTTATCCTGTACTGCCTTAATCATGATTTTGGGCAGGGCCACGGAAGTTTTCAGTGCCGAGGCAACGGCTTTTTGGCGGTTGCTGGCCAATGCATCGGGGGGTTTCGGGGAGGCCTTGGCTTCACTATCCATGATTTCGGCGGCACTAAAATGGCTTGGCGGCTGGCCGGTTTCGGTAAGCGAGGTTTGGGCTTGTGCGGGCAAGCGGTTGGCGGCGATTTTGCCAGAAGGCGAATCCTGCGCAACGGATTGAACAACAGCTACTTGCCGGTGGAATGTGCAGCCGGAAAAGCCCAGCAATGAAATCAATACTAAAAGCAGTGGACGCATGAGATGTGGGTTTTAGGTTGGGGCTGGTTAAAAAATGCACTCCGGGTTTGTGCGGTAAAAATGGCGGTTTATCATTTGCCGGACAAATCAAAAGTGGGCGGACTGCGGAAAAAATCCGTCCGCGAAATAGTATCTTTCCAAAAGGCCAAACTCGGCCTGCCACCCAAAACGAGGATGCCGGGTTTGCAACGGAAAAAAGATACTATTTTTGCCACGCCGACGAGCCGTGTCGTACGAAGTCTCCGCCTTTGCACAACACGGCCTTCACCAAACCAGGTTTCCCCTCAACCCATGCCACAGCCACAAAAAAAACTTTTCCTGCTCGACGCACTGGCGTTGATTTACCGGGCACACTTCGCTTTCAGCAAAAACCCGCGCATCACCTCCAACGGCCTCAATACCGGTTCCATCTTGGGTTTCACCAACACGCTGCTCGATGTACTGCGCAAGGAGCGGCCCACCCACATTGCCGTGGCTTACGACACGGCGGCCCCCACGTTTCGCCATGTGGCCTACAAGGCTTACAAGGCCCAGCGGCAGGCCCAGCCCGAAGACATTTCCATTGCCATCCCCTACACCAAAAAACTGCTCCAAGCCATGAACATCCCGGTGCTGGTGATGGAGGGTTTTGAGGCCGACGACATTATCGGAACCATTGCCACCCGCGCCGCCCAAGAGGATTTCGAGGTGTTCATGATGACTCCCGACAAGGATTACGGCCAGTTGGTGCAGGAACACGTGTATTTGTACAAGCCCGCGTTCATGGGCAACGATGTGGAAATCATGGGCATACCGCAGGTTTTGGAGCGTTGGGGCGTGGAACGCGTGGATCAGGTAGTGGAAATACTCGGCTTGCAAGGCGATGCTTCGGACAATATTCCGGGCATTCCGGGTGTGGGCGGCAAAACGGCCGAAAAACTCATCGCCCAGTTTGGCACGATTGAAAACATGATTGCCAATGTAGACCAAATCAAGGGCAAAACCCAAGAACTGGTGCGGCAACACGCCGAACAAGCCCGCCTCTCGCGCCACTTGGCGGTGATTGACATTAATGTGCCGGTGGAATTTGA
>JANPIL010000451.1:0-9344 GCA_031424975.1 Sphingobacteriales bacterium | reverse complement strand
TTTGGAAGGCGAAAAACCGCAACGGCGGGTTTCGCCTTTTTGAAAGATACTATTTTCCAACGCCACGGGTGCTCGCTTACCTGCGCTGCATCATATCCGTTAAAAACGTGATTGTCAGTTGCATGGGTTCAAAAAGCAGGTGCGGGAATATTCCAAAAACCAAGGCCAGCACGGCCAGCAACGCCAGCAGGAGTTTTTCGCGCAGGTTCAAATCGGTCAGTTGCGCCGCCCAAGCCTCTGACCCGCGCGACCAATACTTTCCGAAAAACATCCGTTGCAGCGTCCACAGGAAATAAGCGGCTCCCAGAACCAGCCCGGCCACAGCCGCCAAAATCACCCAGCGCGGCACGCGTTCGTTGCCAAAAACGCCCATGATGGTGAAAAACTCGCCAATAAAGCCCGAAAAACCCGGCAAGCCCAGCGACGCAAAAAACGCCACCGTGACCATACCGGTAAAAGCGGGCATTTTAGATGCCAATCCGCGGTAGCTTTCAATGGTTTTGTCGTGCGTGCGGTCTTGCAACACGCCCACCAGCAAAAACAGCATCGCCGACAGGATTCCGTGGCTGAATAACTGATACACGGCTCCGTTAATGCCTTCGGCGGTCATGGACGCAATGCCGATCAGCACAAAACCCATGTGGCTCACCGACGAATAGGCCACCATGCGTTTCAAATCGTGGGCAGCCATGGCGCACAACGCCCCGTACACAATGGAAACGCCGCCCAGCCCACCGATGACATTGGCAAAAACCCAGGTCATATCGGGGAAAATGGGCAACGCAATCCGCAGCAATCCGTAGCCGCCGATTTTCAGCAATATTCCCGCCAGCACCACCGAAATCGGCGTGGGGGCTTCCACGTGCGCATCGGGCAGCCACGTATGCAGCGGTACCACGGGCAGTTTGATGGCAAAACCGATGAGCAGCAGCAAAAACGCCCACCACCGCAGCGGCATTCCGGCAAACCAACGGAAATTGCCCCAGCTTAAAAGCGCATCCGAAGCGTAGTTTTTCGGGTTGGTCATGGCCAGCATATCAAAACTGTACGCGCCACCCACTTTTACCGAAAAGGCCAGCATGATCATTACCAGCAGGATACAAACCGAACCAACCAGCGTATAGATGAAAAACTTGATGGAAGCGTATTCGCGCCGCGCACCGCCCCAAATGCCAATTAAAAAATACATGGGTAGCAGCATGAACTCGAAAAACACGAAGAACAGGAAGAAATCCAACGCCACGAAGCATCCGATAATGCTGCCCGACAGCAGCAGATACAGCGCGTGGTAGCCTTTGGTTTTGTAATTGATTGTCCAGGAGGAAACCGCGCCGACAAACAGCACAAAAGCCGAAAGCAGCAGCATGGGCAGGTTCAGCCCGTCCAGCCCGACAAAATACTGGATCGAAAGCCTGCCCAAGCCGCCCAGCGACAACGAAATCCACTCCGCCTGCTCCACAAACTGCATGGCCCCGGCCTGGTTGATGCCGTGTTGCTGCGGATTGAATTGCAGGTAGACGAACACTGCCAAACCCAAGTTTATAGTGCTGACAACCAGCGTGATCCAGCGAAACAACACGGTTTTTCCGCTTGGCAAGAATAGTATCGCCAGCGAAGCCGAAACCGGCAGGAAAATCAGGATGGAAAGCAGGTGGCTGGTCAAGGTTATTGGATTAAAAACAATGAGATGTGTTGTCCGAGGTTTGCAAATCCCGGACAACATTTTAATTCATTTCAAAATCACCCAAGCCAGCATCAGCAGCAAGCCGAACAGGGCGGCGGTGAACAGGCTTTGCACGCGGCTGCTGGCAATGGATTTGGTAAGCCAACCCATGCGGGCAGCCGAATAAGTGATTGCCTTTACGGTTCCATCCACCAAAAAGCGGTCGGCCCAGCCTGTGATGTGCGCCAGCGTAACCGTAAAAATGCCCAGATAATCCACCGTTTTATCAAATATGTTTTTGTCCAGCCAAGCCGTTAACCGCTTGATTGCGAATGTGGTACGCGCCAGGCAGAAATGAAAAACCGTGTCGGCATACAGGAAATTCAGCGATAGGCGGCGCACTGCGTTTGGCATGAGCCAATTTCGTTTGCCCGTGCGCCACAGAGCCAGCAGCAGGCCAAGCGGCACAACGGCCAGCGAGAAAACCGAGACAAAGTTGTGGGCGACGGTTGCGTTGAGTGATTCAAAAAACCGCCCGACCAAACTACCGTTGTTTTCAACGGCAGTTTGCGGGAAAGCCTTGAAAAACCAGATGTCGCCCGCCTGCCATGGAATCCACGCGAACCAAAAAAACAGCGAAAGCAACGCCAGCACACCCATTGCGCCGCGCATCAGCCCCGGCGACTCTTCGGTGAGGTCGTTGATGTACGTGAGTTTGCCATCGTACAGGGCAAAGTAGCGTGGCCGCCCGCCAAAAACGAGTTTGAGTTGCCGCCCCACGTACAACGCCGTAAACAGTATCCCCAGAAAACCCAGAACCGGCACTGAAAGACGCCAATCCGGCGTTTCGCCTTGCAAAGACCAAGACAGCAACTTACTCAAAATCAAGTCTTTGGATAGAAACCCGGAAGTCAGCGGCAAGCCCGCCAACGCCAAGCCGCAAACAATATAGCAGCCAAACGTAAACGGCATCTGCCGCCGCAACCCGCCCATGTTGCGCATATCCTGCACGTCAAAATCCGGGTCGGCAATGCGCATCCGGCGGGCAGCCTTGTGCAGCGCGTCAATGACCGAACCGGCGCAAAGGAACAAGCCGGCCTTGAAAAAGGCGTGCGTAACCAAGTGGAACAACGCCACTTCCGGCGCACCCACGCCCACGGCAGCCATCATGTAGCCCAGTTGCGAAACCGTGGAATAGGCCAGCACTTTCTTGATGTCGTGCTGGAACAACGCCGCAAACGCACCCGCAAAAGCCGTCACGCCGCCCGTAACGGCGATGAGGTTTAAAATAGTATCTTCCAGAAACGGGAAACCCCGCACCAGCAAAAACACCCCGGCGGCTACCATCGTGGCCGCGTGGATCAACGCCGACACCGGCGTGGGGCCGGCCATGGCGGGCGGCAACCACACCGACAGCGGAAACTGGGCCGATTTTGCCGCCGCGCCGCAAAAAAGTCCGAAGCCGACGGCAGTCATCCAAAGCGTGTTTTCCGGGAAAACCGCATCGTTGAGCAGGAACACAATGTCGGTTGTGCCAAACTGCATATACACCAGAATCACCGCCAGCAGCAAACCCGCATCACCAATCCGGTTGATAATGAACGCATTGCGCGACGCACGGTAGGCTTTCGGCTTGCCGTACCAAAAGCCGATGAGCAAATAAGAAGACAAACCGACCAGTTCCCAGAAAAAGTACAGCAGAAACAGGCTGTCGGCCAGCACCAAGCCCAGCATGGCAAACGTAAACAGCCCCAGATACGCGAAATAGCGGCTGTACCGGGCATCGTTTTTCATGTAAACGGTGGAATATATCTGCACCAGCCACGATATGAACGTGACCAGCACCAGCATTACCGCCGATAGTTTGTCGAGCAGCAGCCCGACCTTGAACTCGTGGATGTAAACGGTAAACCAATTGGCTTGGTAATGGATATTTCGGTCGGGGAAAACTTGTGCAAACGCGGCCACCGCGCAACCGAAGCTGATTCCGGCGGTGGCAATCGCCAGCAAATCACCTTGGCGCGGAAGTTTCCTGCCAAACGCGATAAGGCTCGCGAAGGAAAGCAAAGGCAGGAAAAGGGCGCAAAGAAGAATCATTTATGGGTGTGCGGATTGTTAAAAAATTGTCATTCCGACAATGGAGGAATGACAAATGGAAAATAGTACGTTTGAAAAAGCCCAAACCCACCCGTTTTCCCGAAAGCCGATATGTGATACCGGTCTGACACACAGTGTCTGACCTGCGTTACCAAGATAGTATCTTTTCAAAAGCCCAAACCCGCCGTTGTCCGGGATTTGCCATCCGGAAGGCGCAAATCCGTGTGCCTTCACGCCGGACTTGGAAAGTCCGGCCACATTTCCAAAATAGTATCCCCGCTAAAGCTAAAAGTTCTGCCAAAGGCGGAAACGGGGCTTTCAGCTTTCAAAAAGCCCAAACCCCGGTTTGCCCAAATCATTTTTTTGGCTCATCGGTCTTCACTTCATCCAAATCCGCCGTTTGGAAATGACGGTACACTTGCAACACAATCGCCAGTGCAACCGCCGCCTCAGCCGCCGCCACAACAATTACAAACAATGCAAATAGCTGTCCGTCAACGTTTTGCGGATATTGCCGGTTAAAAGCGACCAGGTTCAGATTGGCGGCGTTGAGAATCAACTCAATGCCCATCAGCACAACAATCGCGTTGCGCTTGGTGATGACCACGGCCACGCCAATGCAAAACAACATCGCGCTGACGATGAGAAAATAGGTAGTCGGGATCAAGGTGCGGCTACTCTGGTGGAAAACATTCGCTCCGGCGTTTCCGGGAAATCATTTTTTTGTCAGGCCGGACACGGCAAAAGTAAAAAACATTCTTCGCAATCAATCCGGTTTGCGTTAATATCAGTACCTTCATTGTCCAAAAAACGATGTGGCAAGGTGTTCCAAAATAGTATCTTCCGAAAAGCCCAAACCTCCCTGTTACCATTGAAAACCGGATTGCCGGTTTCTTTTTTTCGGAAGAAACGGGGGAAGTTTCTTTTCTTCGTTTTGGCTGTCGTTCTCATTCTCAAGGCCTTGGATTGGATTTTTCCATTCAACGCCACCATTGAATACGCCCAACTCATCACCGCGCGCGACGGCTCGGTACTGTACGCCTTCCTGAGCCACGACGACAAATGGCGCATGAAAACCGAACCCGGCGAGATTACGCCAGAACTGCGCAAGGCCATTATCCATAAGGAAGACCGCTTTTTTTACTGGCATCCGGGCGTGAATCCGGTAGCGGTTGTGCGGGCGGCGAGCAACAATGTTTTCAGAAACCGCAAAACTTCCGGTGCTTCCACCATTACCATGCAAGTGGTGCGGCTGCTGGAACCGAAAAAGCGGACGTACGGCAACAAACTCGTGGAAACATTCCGCGCCCTGCAACTGGAATGGCACTTTTCAAAGGACGAGATTTTGCAAATGTACCTGAATCTGGTTCCGTACGGCGGCAATGTAGAAGGCGTGAAAGCGGCTTCTCTGCTGTATTTCAACCAGTTGCCCAACCGCCTGAGCGTGGCACAACTGACGGTGCTGGCCATTGTGCCCAACCGCCCAACCTCGCTGTATTTGGGGCGCAACAATGAACTGCTGCGCCAAGAACGCAACAAATGGCTGCGGAAATTTTTGCGGGAAGGCGTTTTCAACGAGAAAACCATTGCCGATGCCCTGAAAGAGCCGCTGCAAACGCGCCGGAATTCGCTGCCGAAAATCGCGCCGCACTTGGCCTACCGGCTACACCGCCAGTTTCCGCAGGAAGCCATTTTGCACACGTCGCTCAGTCGCGGCAAGCAGGACAAGGTGCAGCAACTGACCCAGAATTACCACCAACGCTTGAAAAAATACAATATCCACAACTTGGCGGTGTTGGTCGTCAACAACCAAACGTTGGAGATTGAAGCCTACATCGGTTCGCCCGATTTCAATGACAATGAACACGCCGGTCAAGTGGACAATGTGCAAAGCATCCGTTCGCCGGGCAGCACGCTCAAGCCGCTGGTGTACGCGCTGGGCATTGATGCGGGCAAAATAACGCCGAAAACGGTACTGCTGGATGTCCCTTCGCAATTTGGCGGCTATGCTCCCGAAAACTTCGACCGGCAATTCAACGGAGCCGTAACAGTGGAAAAATCGCTGATTAATTCACTGAATATCCCGGCCGTAAAAGTATTGGAAGAGGTGACCGTTCCCGTTTTCGTGCAAAAACTAAAAGCCGCCCGCTTCGCCCAAATCTCGCGTGATGAGCGGAAATTGGGCTTGTCGGCGGTGCTGGGCGGCTGCGGAACCACTTTGGAGGAACTCGCCGGACTGTACGCCGCCTTTGCCAACGGCGGCAGGTTTGGGAATTTGACAACGGCCTCCCCCAACCCCCTCCGAAAGAGGGGGCTTTTGGCTCGCCCTTCGGCCTCTGGGGGGGCTTCACTTTTCTCTTCGGAATCGGCTTACATGGTTAGCGAAATTTTGATGCAGGCCGTGCGGCCCGATTTACCGAACGGCTACCAAAGCAGCTACCACGCGCCGCCGATTGCCTGGAAAACCGGCACTTCGTACGGGCGGCGCGATGCCTGGAGCATTGGCTACAACCGCCGTTATACGGTGGCGGTGTGGGTGGGCAATGCCAGCGGCGAAGGCGTAGCCGAACTGACGGGAGCCGACATTGCCACGCCGCTGCTGTTCAATGTTTTCAACGCCGTTGATTACAATGCCAACGGTGGGCGACTGCTGGCTCCGGCAAATATGCAACTGCGGTTGGTTTGTGCGGCCACGGGCTTGCTGCCCGGTGAGCATTGCCCCGGCCAAGTCGTGGATTACCATATACCGCTCGTTTCCAGCATGGAGCGTTGCAATCACCTGAAAGAAATGGCCGTTGCACCCGACGAATCGTTCTCGTATTGCACGGCGTGTATGCCGGAGGCGGGCTATAAAAAACTGCGCTACGAAAACCTGCCCCCGGCATTGGCTTCGTTTTACAACACCTGGGGCGTGGCTTACCGGCGTATTCCGGCGCACAACCCGGCGTGTACGCGGGTTTTCAATTCCGATGCGCCAAAAATCGTGACTCCCGCCAACGGGCGTGAATACTTGGTGGAAGCGGGCGACAGTCCCGAAATGCTGCTGACCTGCCACGCCGACAATGATGTGCAGCAAGTGTATTGGTACGTCAATGATAAATTCTATAAGACCGCCAAAGCCAATGAGCGGGTGTTTTTTCAGCCCGGCCTGGGCGAAGTGAAAATATCATGCAGCGACGACAAAGGCCGCAATACGGATATCAGGATCATAGTGCGGCAGATTTGAAAGGCAAGTTTGCGTTTCTGAAAATAGTATCTTTTCAAAAAGCTGAAAGCCCCGTCTTTAGCGGGGGCCAAACCTGCCCAGCATACCAACCGAGTGCCCTTTCTGCCAGACTTATTTCAAAGTCAAAGCCCCCAAATGTGTCAAATCATGTTTTGACACGTCCCGGATCATGTTTTGAAGCGTTTGCGATGCCGGGGGCGGCCACCTTTGTCCCTATCATTCACCGAGGAGGCTCCTCACAAACAGACAAAACATGAAACGGACAATCACACTCTTGACTGGTTCCATGCAACGAGAACCCATCGCATTCAACGGAATTTTCCGGCTGCCAAAATCAATTAAATCCACTGTGGCGGTTATTTGCCTCATGCTGCTTGCGATTGGTGCGCAAGCCCAAACCACCGAAGCTGGGCGGGTAAGTTTTACGGTGACTAACTCGTCGCTCAAAGGCAAAATGCTTGATTTCAAGCACTTCAATGGCCAGACCAAAAAGCGGGCCGCTTACGGTTACGGACTCAATGCGCTTGGTTCGCACGCGGTCAACCTGCCCGCCCCGGTGCGGGTGTATGAGGAAAAAAACGGTAAAATGGAACTGCTTTTTGTAGTCAGATTGACAGATGATGGCAAAAGCTTTTCGGTGACGAAAGACTATGAAATCAGCCGGGAAGACTATCTGGAAGCGTCTAATCAGGAACTGAACGAACAGACCAATGCTTTGGATGAAACCAGTCGCAACAAAACCGTTGAGCAAACTGCGAAAGAGAAAGGCTTGAAAATGGTGACCTTCCGCGTCAAAGGCTCGTCGTTTTTGCCCTCGACGGTACACGTGCGGGTGCAATTGCCATGGGACACCGGCAAAAAATCCCCCAACGGATTTTCAACATCATTGAGCCGCTTTGGCGAGCAAAAAATGAGTTATCCGGTCGGTTCCAAAGTGTACCTGTGCGACGGGCCTTACTGGAAAGCAAATGCCAACTACAAGGAAAAACTCATTGTGACCGTGGATGAGGAAAAGGAAAACTACCTTTATTCATTGCAGTAGCCAAGCGGCAGGATTGTCCGGGATTTGTGATCTCGAACCCGCCCGGCATCGCAAAATAGTATCTTTTCAAAAGGCAAAACCCGCCGTTTCCGGGAGATGGTGCAAACAGTGCCGCTTTATACTTTCACCCAATCATTTCATTCCCAGCACAATCAAACCCATGAAAAAACCAATTACGCTAATGCTCGTATTTTTTTCGGCAATCTCTTTCGTTTTTGCTCAGGATAAAACGCCGCAAAACCAACCCGAAACGATAACAATCACCTTTAAGAACAACAGTATGCTGCTCCGAAAATACACCTTTGTCACCTACGCTCCCGGCTCTGATGGAAACGGCACGTACGGCGACTTCATGTGGCCCGGCGGCACCAAAGAATTCACGGTAGTGGTGGGAACAAGATTCTATCTGGTTGATAGCCAACAGAAAGACCTCGTGATGAGCGGCAACAAACTTTCCGGCACGCCATTCCACACTGTCAAAGCAGAAGACAATGGCAAAACCATTAATTTACGGAAAAGCTGAAAGACCGCGCCGATGCGTATCTGTATTGCGGCAAAATAGTATCTTCCAAAAACACAAAACCCCGTAGGGGCGACCGGCAGGTAGCCCCTGCATTTGTTTGCACTGTTTTGTAACAGAACTTCATGAACATATCGCTTACCTTTTACTCCGTTCCACTTTGGTTCGGTTTCATTCAGGGCTGGATTTACGCCCTATTGCTCTGGAACCGGAGCCGCCAGAACGGTCGGCTTTCGGATGTGTTGCTGGGCTTGGTGCTGGTGGGCACAACCTTCAGCATTTGGGAATATATGCTGGGGTTTTCGGGCATCAGCGTGCTGTGGGAAGAACTGGAGTTCTTTCCAAGAGGGTTTGGGCTTGGGTTTCCGCCACTTTTCTATTTCTATCTCAAAAGCCAGACAGACAGCCATTTTCAGTTTTCCCGCAAAGACATCCGGCATTTCATTCCGTTCATCATACACACGGTTTATCACGTGTCGGTGTTTGCAATGGGAAGCGGATTTGTGCAGCATTGGGAAAAGAACGTACACTACAGGTACGGAATCGGCAACCTTGAGTTCTGTACGGGAGTCATCATGCAAGTTTATTATTTCTACCATTCGTTGAAATTATACAGACAGTACCGCGTCTGGATAAAAACGCAGTTTTCCGACACCGAGGCCGTCAGTTTGAAATGGTACCGCAATTTTCTGATTGTGCTGGCGATTGGCCTGTTGGCCGACTGGTTGCATATTTTGGCCGATGTTTTGCTTGATTTGACGTTTGAACAGGATTGGTGGGACAATCTGGTAACGGT
>JANPIL010000450.1:0-1641 GCA_031424975.1 Sphingobacteriales bacterium | reverse complement strand
ACCCGCTCATTGTCCGAAAATTTGGAATGGTAAATGCCCATCTGGTTGCCGAAAACCTTGCGCAGCCGCCCCACAATCTGCGTGGTCAGCGCGATTTCGGGCAGCAAATACAGCACCTGCGAACCGGAAGCCAGCACCTGCTGGATTAAATGAATATACACGGCGGTTTTGCCGCTTCCCGTAATGCCGTGCAGCAGCACGGTGTCTTTGGCCTTGAAAAAAGATACTATTTTCTCGGTCGCTTCGCGCTGGTATTCAGACAGTTGCACGTCATCGCCGGGATACGGAATGTCGGCAAAGCGAGAAATGATGATTTCAAATTCCTCGAAAACCCCTTTCTTGGTCAGCGTTTTCAGTGCCGACTCCGAAATGTCGTCCTTCACCAAAATGGATTTTTCCAAGCCGTCGCCGTTGGCCGCCGGATTTTGCATCACCGGCACGCGCGACAGGTATTTCATCAGCACGCCCACTTGCTTGTACTGTTTGCGGTCTTCGAGTTCGTCAATCAAGTCCTTGAGCGGCTCCCAATCGCGGTAGGCGGCGGTCAGGCGCAGTTTGCGGAGTATCTTGGGCGAGTATTTCTCCTTGATTTCCTCATAGATGAAAATCGCGCCCTTCTTGCTGAGCGATTTGAGCAGCGGATAAATATCACTTTGGCCCAGCAGCCGGGCCGCCTCATCCGTCGAAAGGGAATTTTTCTCCTGCACCGCCTCCAATAGCTTGGCCTCAATTTCGGTGAGCGGCACGTTGGGGTCGAACTCCGGGTTGAACTGCAACTTGGATTCGCTGTTGATTTTCAATCCCGAAGGCAAAGCCGCATTCATCACCTCGCCGATGTGGCACATATAATACTCCGACACCCAACGGAATAGCTCCAGTTGCTGGGTGGTCACCATTGGCGAGTCGTCGAGCAGTTCCAGCAGCGGCTTGGCAATGTATTTCTTGGGCGGCTCATGGTGTACCCGCGCCACCACCGCCGTGAGCACGCGGCGCGGCCCGAGTTGCACAATCACCCGCGCCCCCACCAGAATCTGGTCGTTCATCACCGATGGCACGCGGTAGGTGAGCAGGTTGGGCAGCGGCAAAGGCACAATCACATCAACGAAAAGCGTGATCACTTCGGGAAAAAGCCCCCAACCAGATGGTTCGGCAGCGGTGGCGGGGTTATTGGAATCTTGCACTTGTTTCGTTTTACGTTTGCCGTTTACTGTTAGAAAGAGTCGCGCCAACGGGCGGACAAACCGCGAAGGCCGGCAAAACGGGTATGTTGAAGCGGAACACGAAAGTACAAAAAAAACGGGAAGCGAGGGTCGCTTCCCGTTTTCGGCGGTGGCCGGCAAACTGCCCGGCTCACAGCCGCAATCCACTGTTTTGGTTTACGTGAACTGGATATCAATGCGGCGCGGGGTTTCGTCCTTGCTCTTGAAAGGCATCACCACCCGGATGCGGCCCGCTTCATGAACCGCCTCGATCAGTTCGTTTTCCACGAACGGCGGAATATCGAAAGTGCGCTGGAACAACGGGATCAGCGTCTCATCTTCCGATTCCATCACCACGTCAAGTGCCTGTGGCAGAAACGAATGCACCGTCAGCTTGTTGTCTTTCACAAATATATGGAACGCTTCCGGCTTCACGCCCGGA
>JANPIL010000449.1:0-8249 GCA_031424975.1 Sphingobacteriales bacterium | reverse complement strand
TTGTTCTTCCGGAAGCCGACTACCCGTTCCGGTCTGACACACAGTGTCTGACCTGCGTTTCCGGCAAAATAGTATCCCCGCTAAAGCTAAAAGTTCCGCCAGAGGCGGAAACGGGGCTTTCAGCTTCCAAAAAGCCCAAACTCGAATCCGCCGGACTTGGAAAGTCCGCCCACATCCGAAAATAGTATCTTTCAAAAAGGCCAAACCCGAAAGGGCAAAGATAAACGCCCCGCCCCAATTTGCAATCTGGGCGGGGCGTTCCCGTTTCCGGTACACAGATTTCTGAGTGGCAACCGCTTGTAACCACCAAAAACAGCCGTTGCTTTTGACGGGATAAAAGCGTTATTTTGCGTTCTTTTCAAATCACTCCGAGCAAAAATAGTATCTCCCGCTTTCATCGGGATTTTTAATTTTCAAAACCCAAAACCCCCTTGAACATACGGGGATAACTTTTAACTTCCAATGGCAGTAATCGGTAAAATCAGGGAAAAGGCAGGTTGGGCGGTCGGTTTGATTGCCATCGGTCTGGCGTTTTTCATCGTGGGTTCGGATTTGCTGGGCCCCAATTCAATGTTTCTCAACAATCAGCCCGAAGTGGGCAAGATTGCCGGCACCAAAATCACGGCGAAAGATTTTGAAGCGGAAGTGGAGAAAATCAAGGCCAACTACGCCATGCAGGGCATGAACCCGACCGAAGAGCAGACGCAGCAGATACGGGAGCAAGTGTGGCAGGAAATGATTTTCAGGAATGCCTACCGCAACGACTTTGAAAAACTGGGCCTGAATGTGACCGAAGACGAACTGACCGACATGGTGCAGGGCGACCACATTCACCCTTCGATCCAGCAAACACCGATATTCCAGAACCAGATGACCAAGCAGTTCGACAAAGGCTTGGTGGTGCAATACCTGAAATATATCGGCTCCGATACGGTGCAGCCGCAACAAGCCGCCATGTGGAACAATTTTGAGGCGCAACTGCCGCAGATGCGCCTGCGCGAAAAATACGATAACCTGCTCAAAAACTCGCTGTACGTGACGCAAGCCGAAGCCCAGCGCGAATACGAGGCGCAAACCGCCAAAGTGGATGCCAAATACCTATACGTGCCGTATTACTCAATCCCTGACACTACGGTGAAGGTTACTGACGAGCAACTGACCAGCTACCTGTCGGCACACCGCAACCTGTACAAGGGCGAGGAAACCCGCAGCCTCGAATACGTTACTTTTCCGGTTCTGCCCTCCAAGCAGGACAGCGCCAATTTATACACCGAAATCAAGGACTTGTCCAAACAGATGGCCGTGGCAGAAGACGACTCATTGTTTGCGGTCGGCAATTCGGATAGTGAAATTCCGGGCAATGGCAGCTACCAGGTAATCGGACAGTTGCCCGAGCAAATCCAGAACAACATATCCACGTACATTGCCGGTGGCGTGTACGGCCCGTTTCAGGAAGGCAGCGAATACATGATATTCAAGTACGGCGGCTCCAAGGAAGATACAGTGGCCTCGGCACGTGCCAGCCACATCCTGTTCCGCGCCGACAAAGCCGCCCCCGACTCGGTGAAAGCCGAAGCACGCCGCAAAGCGCAGGACGTTTTGGTGCAACTCAGAAACGGAGCCAGCTTTGAGCAGTTGGCCCAGCAATTCGGCACCGATGGCACAGCCACCAAAGGCGGCGACTTGGGCTGGTTCTCGCAAAACGGACAGATGGTGAAGCCCTTTGAGAACGCGGTTTTCGGTTTCAATGGCTCCGGCCTGATTCCCAATTTGGTGGAAACCGATTTCGGCTACCACATCATCAAAGTGACGCAGCCCAAAACCAACCGCAAATACAAGCTGGCCATGATCCGCAAGGCCATCGGAGCCAGCGAAACCACGCGCAACGAAGTCTATCGCCGGGCCAGCGTGTTTGCGGCCCAGATAAACGGCGCGGAGGCATTCAAAGCCGCTGTGAAAAAAGACCCGACACTTACATCCTACACCGCCGACCGCATTGTGCCGCAAGCCAACAGCATCAATACGTTGCAGAAGGCTCGCGAAATAGTGCAGTGGGCGTTCAACGATGAACGCAAGGTGGGCGATGTGTCCAAACAACTCTTTGACATGACCGAACCCGACCAGTACGTGGTGGCCGTGCTAACCGGGCAATCATCGAAGGGTGTGCCCGCCGTGGATGCCTACCGTGCCGAACTGACCAACAAGGTGCGCAACCAGCTCAAAGCCGAACAGATTTTGAAAAAACTGGGCACGCAGTCGGGTACGCTGGAGGCAATGGCGCAGAAATACGGCCCGCAAGCCCAAGTGGTAGCCGCTACCGATTTGACGCTGGCCGCTAACACAATCCAGAATGTGGGCTTGGAGCCAGCCGCCATGGGCAAGGCTTTCGGCCTGAAACCCGGCCAGCGCAGCAAACCGCTGGCGGGCGAAAACGGTGTGCTGATAGTGGAGACAACCAAACAGACACCCGCGCCGCAAATTGCCGACTTCACGCAGTACAAAACCCAATTGAAACAAAGCAAAAGCTATTCGGTGGGTTACCTGGCGGGCGAGGCCATCAAGGAGAAAGCCAAAGTGGAAGACACCCGCTATAAGTTCTATTGAGCAAAAATAGGATCTTTTGAAAGCGCAAAACCCCGCCCGGCACTTGGAGCGGAGCTTTGTATTTCATGGGTTTTCGATTCATTCTAAGGAAAAATGCCGCATCTGCTCACCGATGGATACCTCAATCAATGTCCATGCGACGACTCCGGGTACAATCCGGTCATGTTCGATCACAAGGCTGACGGGCGAATGGATTGGTTGAAATCCTGGAAGTTGATGACTATCCTACGGGACTGGGGTATTGTGTTACTGGCACTTTCGGAAGCGTATGGGCTTCGGTCGGTATGATGCAATGAATAGCCGTCAGGCGACAAACCCCCAAATAGTAGGAGAAGAACCATTCCCGAGCCGCCATGAAAATTATTGCCGTTGTCAACTGGGTGCTGGTAAGTATATACGGGGCTTATGTGCTGTGGGTGATTTTGCAACCGGCCAATCCCAGCAACGATGCCGGAGGAGGAGAGCAGGAAGCCGCCATCAAAGGGGTGGCTGTCTTTTTATTGCTGTTGCTGGTCGGGTTAAACCTGTTGCCGCATGGATGGACAAAAATCTTGGTGCTGGTTCTTGCTATTCTACTTCTGGTGTTGGTACGTTATATTACCAACAACTAATCGGGTCATACGAATGGCTTCCTTGGAGATGTCCGTTGTGACGGAAAAAATTCAGAATGCGCTGGCAGGGCGTTTTTCAAATGAATCAGCACAAGGCAGTCCGAAATACTGCCGGGTAGCCAACAGCCAGTGTCATGGCCGCCGGTAAGTGGCCCTTAAACATCCCTGATGCCAGACCCGAATTGATTTATGCGGGAATTGGCCGCAGCGGCACAATTCATTACGTGAGCATTGAAACCAGTTTCGATGTATGGTATGAAATGGCTGCCGAGGCTTTTCTCGATATTGCCATTCCCGAACCCCGCTACTGGGAAGCCCAGACCAAAACACCCCTTTCGCGGCGCAATGACATCCTGCGGTTCATCAGTGAACAGGTGATTCAGGATAAGCTGGATGGAAACGGCTATTCGCTGGCAAACGATAATATGATGACAATCTATTGCGGCAGAAAGCCGGACAGTGATTAATAAACGTAATATATTCACAACCCAACCAACCCCCACCATGAACATGACAACCGCAATTGCCACTTCAGGAAAGCCCGTTGAAAAATGGCTGCGCAGCGGCCGGATGCTGGCGTTTCTCGCCGTTTCCTTCCTGTTTTCCAGTGCCCTGTCGGCGCAATCCCTGAAACTGGTGCCAATCTGGGAATCCGACACAACGCTGACTACACCCGAATCGGTGCTTTACGATGCCAAAGCCAATGTATTGTACGTGTCGTGCATCAATGGCGGCCCGGCTCCCGAAAACTCCAAAAGCTTCATTGCCAAAGTTAGCCCCGATGGCAAAATCATCAAGCGCAACTTCACCGAAAACCTCACTTCCACCAAGGGCATGGCCATCTTCGGCAACAAGCTTTACGTGACGGAAATCCTGAAACTCGTGGAGATAGACCTGAAAACCGGCAAAGTCCTGAAAAAATACGACGTGCCCGAAGCCAAGTTCCTCAACGACATTGCGGTTGATGCCAAAGGCATTGTCTATTTTACGGATATGCGCAGCAACCGGATTTGGATGCTCAACAAAGGTAAAATCGAAAAACTGGCCGAGGAAGGCCAATTGAAAAGCCCCAACGGCCTGTTCCATGAAAACGGCAAGCTGCTGGTGGGCAACGGCGATGGCAAATTATTGTCCTATAACCTGAAAACCAAGCAGTTCACTACCGTTGCCGAAGGTATGGGCGGCCTTGACGGCATTGCGGCCGATGGCAAAAAAGGATACTTCGTTTCCGAATGGCAGGGCAAAATCTGGCATATCGGCGCGGATGGCAAGCCCCAACTGCTGCTCGACTCGGTGGCGCAGAAAACCAACACCGCCGACTTGGACTACAACATTGCCAAGAAGATGCTGTACGTGCCCACGTTTTTTGTCAATAAAGTGATGGCATACGCGGTTAAATGATCCTGTTTCGCCAAACCTCACAGGTTTCAAAAACCTGTGAGGTTTGGCCTTTTTGAAACATACTATTTTCCCCACAGCAACCTACCCAATGCAGCATCCTTTCATTGTCGGCATTACGGGCGGCAGCGGCTCGGGCAAGACTTTTTTTTTGAACCACCTCCTCGAATCCTTCCGCAAGGAAGAAATCTGCCTCATCTCGCAAGACAATTACTACCGCCCCTTGGCGCAGCAGCACGTGGATGCCAACGGCGTGCAGAATTTTGATATGCCCGAAGCCATTGACTACCAATTGTTTGCGCAGCACATTGCGGCATTGCGGGCGGGTGAAATGGTTTACCAGAACGAATACACCTTCAATAATTCAAGCCTTTCGCCCAAAATCCTGACTTTCCAGCCCGCGCCGATTATTGTTGTTGAGGGCTTGTTTGTATTGTATTATCCCGAAATATCGCACCTGCTTGACCTGAAGATTTTCATTGATGCCAAGGAACACATCAAACTCAAGCGGCGCATTATCCGCGATAATACCGAACGCGGCTATGACCTGACCGATGTGCTGTACCGGCTGGAACACCACATTGTACCGTCGTATGAAAAATACATCGCGCCGCTCAAACATGAGGCCGACGTGGTGATACCCAACAACCGGCATTTTGAAACGGCGTTGGACATGGTGGTGCTGTACCTGAAAAGCCGCTGCCAAACGCACAAACCGATCTGACAGATTCTCTTTTGTCGGAATGATAAATCACGACAAACCAAAATAGTATCTTTCAAAAATGCGAAACCTCCCTTTTTCCACATCCGTGTTTGCCGCCGTTTTTTGCTTGCTGGCATTGCTGCCAGCCGGGGCGCAGACCAAAAAAACAACGGCTCAACCCATTTCCATAATCCTGGACACCGACATCGGGCCGGACTACGACGATGTGGGTGCCATGGCGATGCTCCACGCCATGGCCGACAACGGCGAATGCCGCATACTGGCCACCATTGCCAGCAACAAGCATTCGCGCATTGCCGCCACGCTCGATGTGATCAACACGTATTTTGGCCGGCCCGACATTCCGGTTGGCGTGCCCAAGGGTGCGGGCGTAGACTTGCCCGCCGCCCAAGGCTGGGATTCGGTGATTACCGCCAAGTATCCGCACAACTTGAAAACGAATGCGCAGGCAGCCGATGCGGTTGCGCTCTACCGCCAACTGCTGGCCCGGCAGCCCGACCGCAGCGTGACCATCGTGACTATCGGATTTCTGACCAACATGGCGGGTTTGTGGCAATCGAAAGCGGACAAGTTTTCGGCGTTGGCGGGCAAAGACCTAATCCGGCAGAAAGTGAAACGGCTGGTGTGCATGGCGGGCAAGTTTCCGGCAGGCACGGAATTTAACGTGGAAAAAGACGCGGCGGCTTCCAAGATCGTGTTTGACAATTGGAACACGCCGGTTGTGTTCAGCGGATTTGAAATTGGCGAAAAGGTTTTCACTGGCATACCGCTGATTCAAAGCGATGTTCAAAAAAGCCCCGTCAAGGATGTGTACGCCATCAGCATACCAAAAGGCGGCGCGGAAGATGAAAACGGACGCATGAGTTGGGACCAGACGGCGGTGCTGGTGGCCGTGCGCGGTTGGGAAAGATTCTACACCGTAAAACCGGGCAGGTTCGTTTGCCACGCCAACGGCAGCAACGCCTGGAATGCAGCGGGAAAAGGACATTTCTACTTGGTTGAAAAAATGCCCGTACCCGAAGTAACCAAGATTATTAATGACCTGATGATGCACCAGCCCAAGTAAACGGCTTTCAGCTCGTGGGCCGGTCGGGCACGGGAGCCGAGGCGTGGTAGTCGCGGTAAATGCGGTCGGCGTAGCTTTCCAGCAGTTCCAGCACCCGGTCGCGCACCGGCGACTGCACGATAAAGCCCACGTGGTGTGGGTCGGTCATGCGCCAGACTATTTCGGCATCCGTAAAAGATGTGGTGTCCGGGTTTTCGTGGCGCGCCAATGAAATGATGATGCCCGCAAAGTTTTTTTGCACTTCGGGCAGTTTGTAGCTTTCGTGCCGCGCCATGGCCGCCTCAATGTTGGCCCACTCGCGCCACAGGTTTATGCCGGTTGCCGTTTCCACCATTTCGGCAATGTTGGCTCCGCCCACGCGCGAGGCCGTTTCCAGGAAATAAAACTGGTCATCGTCTTTGGCGTGGATCATTTCGGTGTGCGACGCACTGTAACGCATACCGAATACATTGAGAATCTGGGCGTTGAGTTTTTTCAAGGCTTTTTCGGATTTGGAACCGAACGGAACCGTGACCGACCGGAAAATGCCGCCGCCGTGCGCTACCTCCATGGGCGTGTTCAAATAGCGGCTGCACGAATCAAAAATCACCTTGCCGCCCAGCGTCAGCGCGTCCACATGATACACATCGCCGGGCTTGAACTGCTCCAGCAGGTAATGCTGCCGTTTGCCGCCCAGTTGGTTCAGCACTTCCCATAATTGCGCGGCATCATTCACCTTCCTGATTCCCGTGGTCGAGGCTTCAGAACGCGGCTTGACCACCCACGGCGGCGAAACGGTCTGGGTGTAGTGGTTAATCACATTGTCGTTGAACAGCGCACAGAACGGCGGCACGTTGATGCCCGCCTCGGCGGCTTTCATGCGCATGGCCAGCTTGTCGCGGAAATAGCGGGCGGTAGTCTGTCCCATGCCCGGAACGCGGAAATGTTCGCGCAGCAACGCGGCCTTCTCCACATCAAAGTCGTCGAGTGCCACCATGCGATCCACGCGGCGGTGGCGCATCACATGGGCTAGGCCGTCAATCACGTGTTCCATGTTCCATTGGCCGTCGGCATCCTCTTCCATAAAGAAAAATTCGTCAATGCTTTCGCGCGGCCACGGCTTACCCTCCAGTTTTTTGGAGGTGAGCAGCAGCACCGTGCAGCCCGCCTGCTTGCAGGCACGCAGGAATTCGGCTCCCTTGAAGTAGCTCGAAATGCAGAGGAAAGTGAGATTTGCCGTTGGCATGGTTGCGTTTACCGTTTTGCGTTTACCGTTGAAAAGAGTGGGTTTGACGTATTTAAAAGATACTATTTTACCCAACCGGGTTTGGCGGTTGAAAAAGATACTATTTTTCTGTTCCGTTTTTCCCTTCGGACACCGGATGGCTCAAAAACGCTTTCAGCAGCCGCACACCGTAGGCAGTGGCATTTTTCTGCGTGCCAAATTCACTGTCGGCAAAGGCGGTTCCGGCAATATCCAAGTGCGCCCAAGCTGGGTGCTGGTTGGTGAATACTTCCAGAAACTTGGCGGCTACAATGGCTCCGGCAAACGGTTTGCCGTGGTAGTTTTTCACATCCGCCACATCCGATTTCACTTCATCCTTGTAGTCATCCCACAAGGGCAGCCGCCACAGTTTTTCGCCGGTTTCCGTGCCGGCTTCCAGCAGGTTGTGCGCCAGTTGGTCGTTGTGGGCAAACAGCCCGGCGGCGGCAAAACCCAGCGTGTTAATCACGCTGCCCGTCAGCGTTGCCAAGTCAATGAGCACATCGGGCTGGTGGGTTGCGGTGATGTAGGCCAGCGCGTCGGCCAGTATCAGGCGGCCTTCGGCATCGGTGTCAATCACTTCAATCGTCTTGCCCGCATACG
>JANPIL010000448.1:0-2294 GCA_031424975.1 Sphingobacteriales bacterium | reverse complement strand
CCAGCCCCGTTGTAATAATAGAGGTAGTCCAGGATGTTGAGTTTGTCGGTATCCTTAAGGCTGTTGGTGAATCCGATGCCGGTCTGTACAGAATCCAATTGTTGGAACAGTGCCTTTTCGGCGGGTTTTGTGTTGCAACTGAACAAGCCGCCTGAAAGCAAAAGGAAAGCAAAAAAATTGCGTGGCATATTTGATTTGTTGAAAATGAAAATAGTATGTTTCGGAAAGGCCAAACCCCGGCTGCTCAACGCGTCGCAGACGCGAAGCCAGCCGTCACGCGTTAAAAACGCGCGACAGTTGCGGCGCAGCCGCTGTTGCGCGTTTGCAACGCGCAACCACTGGTTCAGAGTTTTCAACTCTGTTCAAGACAAGAACTCGACATCCATCAGGCCGGGTAATCCCGCATAGTTTCTGGCGGAACTGAACAGGTAATGCTCCGGTTCTTCGACAATCATTGCCCGGACCGGATTGTTGTGTATGTAATCAAGTTTTTGGCGGCTTGTTTTTGAATCCAATAATTCTTTTGCATGGTTTCCATCCATCCAAAATTTATATTTTTCTATCCGTGCCAAAAGTTTGCCATTGTATTCAAATCGGTAAAGCATCCAGTCACGGCGGCTTTCAGGTTCCTGTTCGATTGCCTTAATTATGGCTTTTGCGGTGAATTTTTTAAAATCCCGGAATATATCTGACAACAGGAAACCTTCCTGTGCTGCGCAAATCATGTGGAGGTGGTTTAACATCAGACAGTACGCGTAAACAATCAGCCCCTTGTGTTCCTGACAGTATTTGAGCGAGTCAAGTACAATCAGTCGGTGTTCCTTACGGGTAAAAACATCTATCCAATCCACGACAGTTGTGGTTGTAAAGTAAATGCCTTCCGGATTCGGAGTTTTGTATACGCTCATGTGTCAAAAGAAATGCAAATTAAAAACCCATCAAACGAGTCACAGACTCGGAACCAGTGGTTGCGCGTCAAAGACGCGCAGCAGCGGCTGTGACGCAACGGTGACGGCTGTACCGTAATTGTAGCGCGTCTGCGACGCGTGACGGCTGGCTTCGCGTCTGCGACGCGTTGGGCAGAATGGCAAAATAGTATCTTTTCGGAGGCCCAAACCCGCCCTATTTTTTCCGTGCCTCCAGCAGCTTGCCTTTTGCGACACTGTAGCCAAACACCTGCGCCTTGTCATTGTTTTTTGCCAAGATAAGAAACCTCTTCCCGTCCGTACCCGCCGCCGATTTCATTTTCCGAACTTGCCCCCGCGTAAAAAAGCCCGATTCGCGGTTGGGAACCACCAAAAAGCCGCCTTTGCCATCGCCTTTGAGCAGCAGGCCGTAATTGCTGTCGTAGCGGCCCATTTCGGGCAGCAGGTCAAAGAAATTGCCCGCCAGCAGCACATCCGTTTTGCCATCCGCATCATAATCCAGCGTTTCGATGCCGAAAACGGGTGAAAACTGCGCTTCGAGCGGCAACGGCTTCAAAGAGAATTTCATGTTACCTTCATTAATAAGCAGGCACGAATTGGGATTGGTCACCCTTTTGATTGTGGCTTTTTGCAGTTGTTCCGCGTCGAAAACCTTGTCAATCGGCTGTCCGGCGTAGTCTCCGAAGTTCACAAACTTGCGTTTCAGTTCGGGAATCTGCTTTTGCAAATCGCCTTTCAGCACCATCGGGTACATTTTTCCATCCTCGGCGGCACAGTTGATGATTTGCTCCACGGTTCCGTTGCCGTCAAAGTCGCTGGTATACAGTTCGGCGGGCAGGGTTTGGGAAGCGGAAATGCGGCTGTTGCGCCCCAAGTTGCCAACGATGAAATCCACGTCGCCATCGTTGTCAATATCGGCGGGCTGGAGGCAGTTCCACCAGCCGGAAGAAGCCTGCCCCAACAGAGGGCTTTTGGCTTCTCCTTCGGAGAGAACAAGGCTTTTTCCGCGCTGGTTTTTGTAGATTTTAATTGGCATCCAATCACCGACAAGCACCAACTCGGGATATTGGTCGCCGTCCAAATCCTGCCAGACCGCATCAGTAACCATGCCCAACTCATTGACGGACAGGTAGCGTTTGGTATAATTCTTAAAGTTGCCGGTGCCATCGTTGACGAGCAAAAAACTCGGCGGATCATAGCCGTACTGCCCCGAAACCATGCGGCTGCCCACAAACAAATCCATGTCGCCATCGCGGTCAACATCGGCGGCGGCCACGCACGAGCCGTTTTCCTTCAGGTTGGGCAGCCGCGTATCGCGCGTGAAATTGCCCTTGCCATCGTTGAGGTACAGCCGGTCTTCGAGTTCGG
>JANPIL010000447.1:0-5286 GCA_031424975.1 Sphingobacteriales bacterium | reverse complement strand
TATGCCGCAGTCGCCGCGAATCTGGCGGGCCTTGCCAAATCGGCCATCCACTTGGGTCGGGCGGTAATCCCTATCGCCCGACGGATAGCTGCGGATATCAGTCTTGGCGGCGTTGACATACGTGGAGTCGGTACCGCCATCAAACGGAAAATGCGCCAGCAATCCAGAATTTAGCGTTTGCACCGCATCGGGCTTGGCATTGGCGAGCCACGCGGCAAATCCATTCCTGTAGGTTTCCGCATCCGGGCGTAGTTGCTGCTCCAGCGGCGCTATTTTCGCACGGATTTCCTTGAGTTTCCGGTCTATTTCCGGCGCGGGCAGCATCACCGTGGGCGAAGCCTCGCCATCGTAAGGAACTCCACCCGATTCCTTGTTCTGGTTGAAAAACGCGTAGAGCGAATAGAAATCCTTTTGCGAAATCGCGTCGTATTTGTGGTCGTGGCAGCGGGCACATTCCACGGTCAGGCCCAGAAATGCCTTGCCAAACGTGCCGGTGCGGTCAACCACGTATTCGGTACGGTATTCCTCGTCAATGATGCCACCTTCTTGGCTTTGCGGGTGGTTGCGGTTAAAACTGGTGGCAATGAGCGTGTTGCGGCTCGGATTGGGCAGCAGGTCGCCGGCCAGTTGCCACGTCACGAAATGTCCGAATGGCAGGTTTTGGTTGAATGCCCCGATTACCCAGTCGCGGTACGGAAACGAGTTACGCATCCCGTCGTCCTGGTAGCCGTGGCTGTCGGCATAGCGCGACACATCCATCCAGTCGGCGGCCATGCGTTCGCCGTAATGCAGCGAGGCCAGCAACCGGTTCACCGTTTTTTCGTATGCGCCGGGCGATTTATCGGCCAAAAACGCGTCTATTTCCTTGGGCGTGGGCGGCAGTCCGGTCAGATCCAGCGACACGCGCCGCAGCAGCGTTTCCCTGTCAGCTTCGGGTGCGGGACGCAGGTTCTTGTGTTCCAGCTTTGCCAGCGTAAACGCGTCAATGGGGTTGCGCGTCCATGGCTGGTTTTTCACAGCTGGCGGCGGCGTTTTAACCGGCGCAATCAGCGACCAGTGGGTTTTGTATTCCGCACCCTGCTCTATCCATTTCACAAGCAGTGCCTTTTCCTCTTCGTTCAGCGACAAATGCGACTCCGGCGTGGGCATGACCAGCTCCGGATCTTGCGAGAGTATCCGGCTGATGACTTCGCTTTTGCGCATATTGCCCGGCACAATGGCGTGCTTGCCCTTGCTTTCGGGCAGTTCGCCAAAGGCTCCTTCGGGCGTGTCGAGCCGCAAGCCAGCTTGCTGCTTGTTCTTGTCGGGGCCGTGGCAGGCAAAGCAACGGTCGGACAGCAAGGGTTTTACGTGCAGGTTGTAGTCAATCTTTTCGGGAAGTTTGGCATAGGCCAGTTGCACCTCGTCCGGCACCGGATCAGTGCAGGATGCCAGCAGCAGGGCGCATCCGAAAATGAGGGCTGTGGATAAAAACGCGTTTGGCTGGCGGGTGTGTTGCATGATCGGGTCGCAGGAAAAAACAGTCACCTATTAAATTCCCTTTCAGTTGGAGATTTAGTTTCTATTGAAAAAACTTATTTTCTTCAGCGGAAAGGAGTAAGTTACATTTGTTTTACTTCGTTTCAAGGATGGTTCAGCATCTGCTGAAATCATTTGATGGGCGAAGAGGCAGGTTTCAGCATTTTGAAAGATACTATTTTGCGGCCATAAAGATAGCTGGCGGCAATTCTTGGACAATTTACCAAACAAAATACGTTTCCGAAATTTAACGACCCAAATTAATCGCATGAAAAAGAACTTTCATTTGGTTTCACTATTGGTTGGCGTTTTTATGTTGTCTGCAGTGCAGAGCATATCCGCGCAGAGCCAGCCGACACTGAAAATCGCCAAGCTCAAATACAATGGTGGCGGCGACTGGTATGCCAACAAAACGTCGCTGCCCAACCTGATTAACTTTTGCAACCAGAACCTGAGATTGAACCTGTCGCCCGATGAAGATGTGGTGGAGGTAGGCAGCGCGGAACTTTTCTCGTATCCATTTGTCCACATGACGGGGCACGGAAACGTGGTTTTTTCGGATGCCGAAGCCAAAAACCTGCGCAAATACCTGATTTCGGGCGGCTTTCTGCACATAGACGACAACTACGGGCTGGACAAATTCATCCGGCTGGAAATGAAAAAAGTCTTTCCCGAACTTGGTTTCGTAGAATTACCGTTCAACCATCCGGTGTACCACCAAAAATTCGATTTCCAGAAAGGACTGCCCAAAGTACACGAACACGACGGCAAGGCACCGCAGGGTTTCGGATTGCTGTACGAAGGGCGATTAGTTTGTTTTTACAGCTACGAGTGTGATTTGGGCAATGGTTGGGAAGACCAATCGGTACACAACGACCCCGACGAGAAACGCCAGCAAGCCCTGCGCATGGGAGCCAACCTGATTGGTTTTGCCTTTACGAGTTATTAAAAGCCTCCCCCAACCCCCTCCGAAGGAGGGGGCTTTAAGACGGGCGGGTTTGGCGTTTTCAAAACATACTATTTTTTTTACTCCCTCTCCTTCGGGGAGGGTCGGGGTGGGGCTTTTACCGCAACAGCGAAACCGTGCCTTTGAAGCGGCTGCGGCGGTATTTGATGAGGTAATAATACACGCCCGCCGGAAAGCCGAACCCGCTCCAGACAAATTCGCGGTTGGTGGTTTGGTACACCACCAAGCCCCAGCGGTTGTAAATCTCGATTTTCTCGAATTGATCCTGGCAATTATCGGGCGGCAGGTATTGGGCCAGTTCAAACGTTTGGTTCCATTGGTCGCCGTTGGGGGTGAACACATTGGGAACCGAATCGTTTTTGAACACAAAATCAGAATCCTTCACGTTCACCTCCACACTCACGGTATCCAAGCGGTTGGGGGCGCAGGTATTGTCTTGCAGCAGGAAATCAATGATGAAAATGCCGTCGGGCTTTAGTTCCAGCGTTTTGCAGTCGGGTGTCCACACAAACGGCTCGTTGAGGCGGCCAATACCGGTGGCGTTGTTTTTGAACTGGATGCCAGCTTCCGCCAAGTCAAAACCCCGGCCATTGGCTCTCACAACAACCGGGTCGCTGTCGGCATCGTTGCCCAGCACATTGAACCGGATTTCGCCGCCGGGCCGCACCGAAATGTAATTGCCCGGCAAGGTTGTCGATACATCCGGCTGCCGGTTCGGGCGGTTTTTGAACTGCAAATTCACGGTTACCGTGTCTTTTTTCTGCTGGCCCGGACAGCGGCGGTCGGTCACGATGAAGTCAACGGTGTAGGTTTGCCCTTCCTTCACCTTGTCGCAGGGCGGCTGCCACACAAACGGCGTGGTGAGCGTGCCTTGGGCGGTTCCATTGACAAAGGCCATGCCCACGGTGCGGATGTCAAAACCCCGGCCCACGGCTTCCAGCGTAATCTGGTCGTTGTCGGTATCGGTGGCCAACACGTTGAAATTCAAAATTTTGCCTTCCAAGACCAAAGCGGCACTGCCGGGCAAATCGGTTTGTACACGGGGTGTTGCGTTGGGCTGCGGCGTAATTTCCATTTTCACGCGCAACGTATCGGCTTTGGGTAGCGGGCAGCCATCGTCCTGCACAATCACGTCAAATTCCAGCGGTTCGCCGGGTTTGCTGGCCACGCAATTATCCCAGCACAGTTGTGCGCGCAGCGTATCCTGCGCATTGCGGATAACCCCTTGGGCGGGCGTGATGGTGATGCCACCCGGAAAATTGATGGGGCGAATGTTGAGGCGCACATTTTCCTGGTTGTTTGCGTCGGTCAGCAGCAGGTTTACGCAACGGTCGCCTTGCACCCACGATGCCTTGATGATTTGGCCGGCGCGGTAGAAACCCGAGCCGGATCTTTCCTTGAGTTGTACTTTTGGCGCGTCGTTGCGGGGGCAATCCACTACCAGCAACTGGAAATCCTGACGTACGCCACCGATTTTCACGCCGTCGCGGAATTCCTCGCACAGCACCGAAAACACAAAAAGCCCCGTGCGGCCGGCCGTGACGCGCAATTGACCGGTAACGGGGTCTACGCGCAACGGCTGCGGGCCGGGAATCACGTTTGCCAAGCCAATGCCCGGAATCCAATTGATGGGCGGATAGGGGCCGGACGAAGCCAGTGGCCTCGGATTGTCGCGGGTGCTGAAACTGGTGTAGGGCGTTACCAACGAGTACCGCAGTTCGTCGTTATCGGCATCCTGCGCATTGAAATCCAAGAGGAAAGGCTCATTCACACAAGCAAAATCGCCTTTGGGAATGTCAAAGACCGGCGAATTATTGATGAATTGCCGGTTGCTTGCGGTAACGGCCGGAAACTCCAGATAAAAGCTGTTGCCCGCCGCTTCCGGCGACACGATGTTGACGATGACATTGTTGCGGCAGCACCGTTCCCAAACCGCGTAATAGCCAAAGGCATCGTTGTAATCCGCAAGTGGCAGGCGGATGTCCAGTTGGTAGCGCATCAAGTCTGTCACCAGTTTTTCTGATACGCACACCGGATTGGTGTAAGGCACACGCGTTGTTGACGTGAGGGGCAGTATGTGCGTGGAAACCGGCTGGCCGGTGCGTTTGCTGAAAATGACCACGCTCACGCTGGGATCACGCGCACCGGCCAAGCCATTGACGGCATCGAAATACAGGTTGAGGGCCAAGGTGTAGGTGTAGGTGCGGCTCTCCTTGACGGTAAGTTCGAGTGCGCCTCCCACAATGTGCGTTGCCCGGACGGACTGCAGGGACACGCAAAACCCGATGCAACACAAGAGTAGGAATGTTTTCATGCCGACTTGTTAAGTTCAGGGAAAGGTGGGTTTGGTGTTTTCAGGGGATACTATTTCGGAGGAGTGTCTGGGCAAATGCAAACAGGTAAATGTAAGGAATTGTTCGATTTTGTGGGGGTATTTTCGACGAAACCCTGCGCCGGCAAGTCCGAAAAAACTCCAGAAAACTGAATTATCCGCTTGCCTGCTGGATGTCAAGGCATTAGCCGAAAAAGCATTTCAATGGTAGAATCACCAGAAAGCAGAAGCATTGGCGGCTGCCGGTGTAAGTTGCGGTGCGGAAAAGGGCGGTTTCCGTGGTGGGGCGGGGTTTTGCGGACGGGCAAAAATAGTATGTTTTCAAAAAGCCAAACCCCCGCCCATGCCGCTGGACTTGGAAAGTCTGGCTACGCTGCCGCCAAAATAGTATCCCCGCTAAAGCTAAAAGTTCCGCCAGAGGCGGAAACGGGGCTTTCAGCTTTCAAAAAGCCCAAACCCGCCGTCAGAA
>JANPIL010000446.1:0-2654 GCA_031424975.1 Sphingobacteriales bacterium | reverse complement strand
CTAATTGGTTAAAAAGAAGATTAAAATAGGCCCTCAACTTGCGCAGATATATCGAAAATAATTAGGAATCATGCAATAATCTGTTTAAAAGTCCTGAAAGGGCGACAGACACCAACACCGGGCGATACCCGGTGAAGCCATCAAAAAGATATGGAAACAACCGACCTACTCAAAAAAGTACAAAAACTCACGTTCCGTGCCAGGCACGTTTCCGGGCATTTGCTGGCGGGCCAGTATCACAGCCATTTCCGGGGCAAAGGCATGATTTTCAACGGTATACGCACCTACGAGTTTGGCGACGATGTGCGGGCCATTGACTGGAACGTGACGGCCCGCTACCAGGCACCGCACATAAAGGTATTTCAAGAGGAACGCGCCCTGAACCTGTTGTTGCTCGTGGATGTGAGTGCGTCCATGCAATTCGGCACCGCCAGCCAGACCAAACGCGATTTGGCGCACGAACTGGCGGCGGTGCTGGCCTTGGCGGCGCACCAAAACGGCGACCAAACGGGCTTGATTCTATTCAGCGACCGGATCGAGCATTTTGTGCCGACCGCCAAAGGCCACGCCCACGTGTTGCGGCTGGTGCGAGATATGCTTGCAACCCAAACGGCGGGCAGCAAAACTGACTTGGCGGCGGCGTTGCAGTTTGCCATGCGCATGGTGCGCCAAAAAAGTATTTTCTGCCTCTTTTCCGATTTCTTGACCGGCGATTACCGACAAGTCCTGCAATTGTCGGCGGCGCGCCACGAAGTGATCGGGATGCACGTTTCGGACATTCTTGAAGAGCGGATGCCCAGCGTCGGCTGGCTGCCGATGCGGGATGCGGAAACCGGAAAAACAGCGTGGCTGCCCACGTTCCGAAATAGTATCCGCCGGAAACACCAAACCTCGCACACCAACCAACTGGCCGGTACACAGGCAATTTTCAAAGACAGCGGGGCCGATTTATTGTGTATGCGCACCGGGGAAGACTATATCCCGACCTTGAGGAAACATTTCACCGCGCGAAAATGAAACTTGGATTTACCATTCGCAAAATCCGTAAAAACACAATCCGTTCCGTGATTCTTATCGGAGCGGCTCTGTTGCTTTTCGGACGGGTTTTCAGCATTCAAGCACAAACCGTGAACGTTGTTTCCAACAAAAAACAAGTGTTGGTCGGCGAGCCGTTCCGGATTTCGTGGACAATTGCCAGCGCGGAAATAACGAAACTGACGGTCAACCGGCCGGATTGGTCAACCGTTGAACTCTTGGGCTGGGCAGACACCAACCTCACTGACAGACAAGGCATTGCGTTATTCCGAAGAACCTTCCGGCTGATGTTTTTGGAGCCGGGAAACCACGTACTTTCGGCGCAGACAATCATTGTCCAGAAAGGCGATTCCATTCAAAAAGTACGGGTTCCGGCGTTGTCCGTCAATTGTGTGTTGTTGCCCGTGACGCAGCCCGAAACGGCCATTGGCCCGCCGCTTGCCATTGGCTACGCCCGTGCCGAGTGGCTGCCTTACGCCGCCAGCGCGGGTGGTGTGTTTTTGGCGGCCATCGGCTGGGTTGCCTACCGCCGTCGGAACAGGTTTTTCGCTTGGAAAAATTGCTTGGCAAATCATCCGTATGCATTGGCAGTCAGTGAGTTGAAGGCGTTGCGAAAAAACAGCCTGCCTGCCGGACAGGCAGGTATCTTACAAAAGGACAAAACCGGCTACGGCCGCTTATCGCAGATATTGAAAGGCTTTTTGACCGGGAGATTCCAAATTGCGGCCCATCAATTAACCGACAATGAAATCAGCGGAATACTGTTGGAAAAAGGCGTTGGCCAGAGAAACATTGCCGAACTGGAAAAAATTTTATCGGAAATAAAAGCAGGACGGTTTTCGGAAAATATTTTTTCAATTGAAAATTTCCAATCCCTACAGGAAAAAACGGAAATCCTGCTAAAAGAAATAAATACTTGAATCCATTCGCTTTTCCAACTTTCGACCGGTTTGCCAATCCCGAAGCGTTCCTGCTGCTGGGCGTACTGCCACTGCTGTGGTTTTGGCAATGGCGGCAGCGCAACCGGCAACCGGCCATGCTATTTCCGAGCCTACCGCCGGTGGATTTGCGGAGCCTGGCCTGGCTACGGCGTGTGCCGGAGGTTTTGCGGTTTCTGGCGATACTATTTTTAGTGATTGCCTTGGCGCGTCCGCAAATACAGGAACGGAGCCGCGAAAAACTGCCCGTGGAAGGCATTGACATGGTGATTGCCATGGATGTGTCGCGGAGCATGGAGGCCGAAGATTTGAAGCCCAACCGACTGGAAGCCGCCAAGAAAGCCGCCCGCGATTTTGTCGCCGCCCGCCCCGACGACCGCATCGGACTGGTCATTTATTCGGGCGAAAGCATCACGGCCTGTCCGCCAACCACGCAGCACGCGCTGTTGCAAAACATAATCCAAAACGTTGATTACCAGAATCTTGAGGATGGCACGGCCATTGGCCTGGGTTTGGCGATGGCCGTAAACCGCCTCAAAACCAGCCGCGCCAAAAGCAAGGTGGTGGTGCTGCTCACCGACGGCGAGAACAACGCCGGTTTCATTGCCCCGCTGACGGCGGCGGAAATGGCGCGGCGGCTGAAGATCAAGGTTTACACGGTTGGCGTGGGGCGCGAAGGAC
>JANPIL010000445.1:0-6153 GCA_031424975.1 Sphingobacteriales bacterium | reverse complement strand
CTCCACATCGGGCGGCAATGTACGCGTGAATTGAGCGTAGCGAAAAACGGTCGTATTCTCCTGTAAGAAAATAGTATCTTTTGGAAACGCGAAACCCGCCTTATTGTCCTTTTCACGGGCGATGGGGTGGGTTTCGCGTTTCCAAAAGATACTATTCCGGAAACTCATGTAACAGTCACGCAATGCGACTGTTGTATTGCCACGAAGCATTTGAAATGAAACAATACGACATTCTTAGCACCAACCAAGCGTAAAAAGCCCGAGCACCATTTTTATTGCCAAGAAATATCCATAGTATTGAAAAAATGCACAATGTGCGGTAATCAGTGAGGCAAGTATCATGTCACAAAGCGCATGGACAAGGAAGATTCAGAATGCACATAACAACAAGATATAACAAAACAAATCATTTATAAATCAATAAATTATGGAAGTCTATTACAGTGAACATCAAATTTCACAATTGGTGGAAAATTTCAAAACAAAAAAGTTACCGAAGGCAGATTGGACTCACCATGCCCACTTGACAGTTGCAGTATGGCACATTAAAAATTATGATTTTTTCGAAGCAGTGTGCCGACTGAAATCGGGCATAATTCTCTTAAACGATTTTCACCGAACTGAAAACACAAGTAAAAGTGGTTATCACGAGACCATAACTATTTTCTGGGCAAGTATTATCCAGATATATGCCTCATTATTCAGAGAACTGCCATTGGAACAACTTGTAAACGGCTTTTTAAACTCTAATTTATCTGACAAGAACCTGCTCTTTAAGTTTTATGACAGGACTACTTTAATGACGGCCAGTTTAAGAACAATCTATGAAGCACCGATATTAAGCGAACTAAATGAATCTACCGTCAGCGAAATACTCGCAGAAAAAATACAGCACTCAATATAATATTCATAAGAAAGGATACGCACAAAACAATCGAATATCAGTAAACCTGTTTCCATGTAAAATAATTTGTTCTTAGAAAAAGTATACGCCCATTTTAAATCAATCTTGCAATTTCTAAAATAAGCAATCACAATTCTTACAGACAGATGAATACAAGTAAAACTGAAACATCTTTGATTTCACTTGTCGCGGACCAAATGGTTAAGATACCAAGCGGAAAAATCGAATTGAGAGACGACAGAATCAAAGAAAAATGGATTGTGGAGATAAATCCGCTTTTGCTCGCAAAATTTCCGGTGACACAAGAACTATACTTCGCCATTACAAATGAAAACCCCAGTACAATCAAAGGCACGGGACTTCCTGTTGAGACTGTTAGCTGGAAAGATGCGGTTAATTTTTGCAATGGATTATCAATACAATCAGGACTAAATCCTTGTTATGGTATTCAGGAAGGAAGCGAGGAAATTACGTTTGACAAAAATGCCAAGGGATTTCGCTTGCCAACGGAAGCGGAATGGGAATATGCCTGCAAAGCAGGAACAACAGGAATCAGGTATGGCGAACTGAATGAAATTGCCTGGTACACGGAAAACTCAGGAAAGACAACGCATATTGTTGGCCAGAAAGAGCCAAATGCGTGGGGTCTTTACGATATGTTAGGCAATGTTTGGGAGTGGTGTTCAGACATTTATGACGAAACGGTTTATGGTTCGTACCGAATTTTCAGAGGTGGCGGTTGGGCTGATGGAGAACGAAGTGTAATGGCGACTACACGAAGAAGAAGCCATCCTTTGAAATTCAAAATTGACGACCTTGGATTCAGAATTGCCAGAAATCAAAATTAGACCTGTTTCGATACAGCGTATGTAGTATTACTGCAAGTTGACCCAAGCAGGAGAAACCAGAGTAACCATCTGGTTATCATAACAATAACAAAAAATATCAACGCAAATTTGGTTGTCCTGTAAGAAAATATTAGCCTTGCTCATGTACACAAATTTGCATATATGTAAAAGTTAGTGGCAAGGCCATAACAACACCAAGAATGAAAACAACAGATACAATGGCGAATAAAAAGCTAATAAAAATCACGGGGACAATTTTGGCAAACAAAAACGCAGAAATTGTATTCAATTTCTTTGCTAATCCAAGCAATGACAGTTTATGGCGGACTGAAATAAATAAAAGTGCTTTAGACGGAACATTACAATTAGGTGTGACAGTATCTGAATATTCTAACCTGTCAAAAAAAATATCAAATAATCTATTAGAACTAAAGTGTGTGCAGTTTGATAAAAACAAAATTGCCATTTTCAAAACACCCGACAACGCTAACTTTTATTTAAAAAGCCAACGTCAAGTGAAAGCTGTTTCTGGCGATGCGACGGAACTTACCTACACACTTGACTTTGACATAAACATTGTCAAATTTGCTTTGGGATTTGGTCTACCAAGATTCATTGTTTCCATGAAGGCAAATAGTGATATGAAAAAATATTTACGACAACTAAAAAACCATCTTGACAACATTTGACCAAATATTGACATACGCTGACCGAATAAAAGTGTTTGATAAAAGTCCAGCCACTAACATCGTATTGGCAATAGTAGGGCTGACAGTTCTAAACTCAATATCCTCACCTGAACCTTTCCAAAATAGTATCTTTCAAAAACGCCAAACCTGCCCGCTTACAATTTATGCCAGTTGCTGCATCATGGTCAGGTTGCGGTACACGCCTTTTTCGATTTCCAACAAGTCATTGTGGTGGCCGCGTTCCACAATGCGGCCTTCCTGGATCACGATTATCTCATCGGCCTCCCGGATGGTACTCAGCCGGTGGGCTATCACCAGCGTGGTGCGGCCTTTCATCAGTTTGCCCAGCGCATCCTGCACCAACCGTTCCGATTCAGTATCCAAAGCCGAAGTTGCCTCGTCCAATATTAAAATCGGCGGATTCTTGAACACCGCCCGCGCAATGCTGATCCGCTGTTTTTGTCCGCCCGACAGCCGTACGCCCCGGTCGCCGATGTTGGTCTGGTAGCCGTTTTCGGTCTGCATGATGAATTCGTGCGCATTCGCGATTTGCGCCGCCCGGATCACGTCCGCTTCGGTAGCCTCGGGTTTGCCAAAGGCGATGTTGTTGAAAATGGTATCGTTGAACAGGATTGACTCCTGCGTGACGATGCCCATTTGCTGGCGCAGCGATTCCAGCGTATAGTCGCGGATGTCATGGCCATCAATGAAAATGCCGCCTTGCTTCACATCGTAAAAACGCGGAATCAGGTCGGCAGTCGTAGATTTGCCGCCGCCCGACCCGCCCACCAACGCCACCATGCGGCCTTTGGGAACCGTAAAACTGATATCCTGCAAAACCGGCCTTTCACCGTACTGGAAACCCACGTTGCGGAACTCGATTTCCGAGGCAAACTCTTTCAGTTCCACCGCATCGGGCTTGTCCGTTATCTCGATTGGCGTGTCAATCACCGACAGTATGCGGTCGCCGGCGGCTTGGGCGCGCTGGATGCTGGCAAACGCCCCCACCATGGATTTGACGGGCCGCAGCACCTGCGAGAAAATGCTGATGAACGCCACAAACTGGGAGCCGGAAAGGTCGCGGCCACCTTGCAAAATCATGGTGCCGCCGTAAATCATGATGCCCGCCACCACCATTACGCCCGAGACTTCGGAAAAAGCCGGAGCCAGTTCGCGCCGGTTGAAGATGCGCAGACTCATGCGGCGGTAAAAGTCGTTTTCATCGCTGAACCGCTTTAAAATGTACTTGGTGGCGTTGAAAGACCGCACAATCCGCATACCCATCAGCGTTTCATCAATGATGGTCAGCAACTGGCCCAGCGAAGCCTGCCCTTCGCCCGCATCCTTGCGCAGGTTGCGGGTGACGATGGCGATGATGAGGCCGGAAATGGGAATGATGATGAGCGTGAAAAGCGTGAGCGGGGTTGAGATGGCAAACAGGGCGATGAAAAAGCCGATCAACGCGAAGGGTTCCTTGAAAATAATGTCCAGCGAACTGGCGGCGGCCCCTTCAATCTCATACACATCGCCGTTGATGCGCTGGATCAAATCGCCTTTGCGTTCCTTGGTGAAGTAGCCGATGTGCAGGTAGTTGATTTTCTCGAACATGGCCTCGCGCAGTCTTTTCACCAGGAATGTGCGCGCGGTTTGCACGCTGCGCTGGGCGAAATACCGGAAAAAATTGCTCAGGATTACCGTAGCGACGATGATGCCCGTAACGTAATACAGCACCGACACCGGCCCCTTGGTGTCTTTGATCAGGTAGAAATAATGGTAGAAAACGTGAATGAAATACTTGGCCGACAATGAAAAGGCGGGCAGGCTGGCATACGTGGCCGGAGCCACGGCGGGCGGCGCGTCCTTGAAAAGTATGTCGAGCAAGGGGATGAGCAGCGTGAATTGGAACACACTGAAAAACGACCCCAGCAGCGAGAATATGAAAAACGGAACCACAAACTGGTGGTAAGGGCGGGCGTAGGTGAGCAGGCGGAAGTATATTTTCATTCCTTACAGCGAAAAATCAAAGGTACCGCGCAAAAGTAATCGTTTTTTTGCGGCTACGTAAACTACTGTTCTTGCGCGGTATCGAAAACGCCATATCTGGTGTCATTTTCCAAATGCGCCTCAGCCTTCGCATTCTCCTCGGCATTACCGTTATTCAGATACTTTAACCGGTTCACCGGCTTGAGAGTTGAACCAAAATAGTATCTTTCAAAAACGCCAAACCCGCCTGCACCCGGATAATTCCAGGCAATATTTCGGACTCCTGCTGCGGGGTGCGTGCCAGACCTCCATGCTGGTGATAGCACCAAAAAGGAGTGGAAAGATAACAGAAAAAGGGTTTGCAATTTGCAAACCATCGGTTATCTTTGTCCACCACCACAAAACAACCGACTGCCGGTGAACGTAATAGCAGCAAGGACAATCCGCGCTTACCGGCAGGCACACCCAAAGGCTGACAAGGCTTTGGCCGCTTGGCTGAAGACAGCAAGGAAAGCCGAATGGCAGTCTCCGGAAGACGTTCAGGCATCAGACCCGAAAGTGTCCGTGCTGAAAAGCGGGCGGCTTGTGTTTGACATAAATGGCGGCCGCTACCGTTTGGTGGTCAAGGCCGTTTACTTCGCGCAAATCATGTACGTCCGGTGGTTCGGCACCCACCAGGATTACGACAAGGTTGATGCCGATTCCGTCTGAACACTTTCCATCCCCAACCATTGACACCCATGACAGAAGTCATCGAATTGATTGTCATAAGAAACGAGCAGGATTACCGGGCGGCCCTCGCACGCTTGGAGGAGATTATTGATGCCGACCCGGATTCCAACGATGGCTACGAACTCAAGGTACTGGCCAAGGTCATTGCCGACTACGAGGAAGCCACCGACGAGCCGCCACCCGTGCAGGCCGATGCCGTTGATGTGCTGAAATTCTTCATGGAGCAGCATGATTTGAGGCAGGCCGACCTGGTGCCCTACATAGGCAGCAAAAGTGTGGTTTCGCAGATACTAAGCCGCAAGCGTTCACTGACGCTGGCTATGGTGCGCAAGCTGTCGGCGGGCCTGCACATCCCCGCCGGGGCGTTGCTTTGATAGGCCGCCGCATCAAGGCCGGCAAAATAGTATCCCTGCAAAACGCTAAACCTCCCTGTCTGAAAAGTTCAAGCGAGGACGCTTGAACCGGTTTTGGGGGGAGGCTTGGCCGGGATAGTATCTTCCCGGAACATTAAACCCACACAAACTAAGTCAATTCAAACAAATCCGAAAACTTCCAGAAATCATGAACACTACCGGTTCAATTATTGCCATCAATAAGTCCGGTCATTCTGATTTCAATGGCACCGGAACCACCTAAGCCATCCTTATAATAGCTATTGGCATCAATGTGGGGTGGGGCTTCCCTATCCTCGATTTCGTCAAGATTGTCATCATATTGTATCAGTCTTGGCGGAAATGGTTCGGTATGCCTTAAAAATACGGGAATGGGCCAGTCGGTTCGGTTAAAATCAGCCAGTCTGTTCATAATGTGCCAAGTGCCGTTCCTTATACCTTGAATGCCAAACTTGCTTATTAGAATGGTTTTGTTTTTTTCGATCAAGTCGGAATCAATCATGGTTGGGATTAAAACATACTTATGTTGGACTTGTTTAGTTGAATTTTGTCCTTAGGTTAATCAGACTCGATGCCAAATACAACCAGGATTTGAAGTTCTGCGC
>JANPIL010000444.1:0-4041 GCA_031424975.1 Sphingobacteriales bacterium | reverse complement strand
TTCAACCCTTGGGCATACGCCGGAAGGCAGCCGATAAAAACAAAGGCAATCGTCCAAAAAGTATATTTTTTCAACATTTCCTAAGGATGTTTACAAGCCCGGTCAGGCTTGGGTAGGCAACTGTGAGTGATTTGGAAATAGTATGTTTCAAAAAGCCCAAACCCCCTTGCCGGGAAAACCGCCGGGTTTGGGCCGGACTCAGAAATATCTGGGCGACAGTACTTTGGACTTGTCGAAGCCGAATTCGTAGCGCAGCATGATTTCGTGCGTGCCCGAGTTGTAGCGTTGCAGGTTGTTCAGGCCATAATCGTACGCGTAGCCAAGACGGAACTGCGGTGTGGCTTGGAACTCGACCATGCCCAGCACCGCCGAACCCGTACGGTACGACGCGCCAACCGCGAACTTGTCGTAAAACCAGAAATTGCTGTTGATATCGAATGAAACGGGTGCGCCGGTCACGAATTTGGTCAATAAGGAAGGTTTCCAAACCACCGAGGCACTCAGCGGAACCACGTAGCCGGCCATGAAAAACACATGGCGGTATTTGGCGGCCCGGTTCTCGACGTTTACGTTCATCCGCTCGTCGGTCAGGTTATATTTAATCAGGTTGGGCATGGACAAGCCCAAGTAAAACCGGTCGCTGGAATAGTAAACCCCGGTGCCAACTACGGGTGCGTAGCGCAGGTAATCGCCGGGAACGGAATTGTCGGGGCTGCCATCGGGATTGAATGCGATGCTGGAATAGTTGCCGTTGAAATACACCAGCCCGCCTTGGATGCCAAACGCCAGCGTTCCCTTTTTGCTGAACCTGAGGCGGTAAGCATAAGAGCCTGTAATGCCGCGCGTGGACACCACACCCACCTTGTCGTTGAAAAGCGACAGGCCCAAGCCGATTTTTTCCTTGCGCACGGGCATATCGGCGGTGATGGTCTGGGTAACGGGTGCGCCTTCCAAGCCTACCCATTGGTTGCGGTACAGGCCCGTAACGCTCAGCACATCGCGGCTGCCCGCATAGGCCGGATTAACGGACAGCATATTGAACATATACTGGCTGTATTGCGCATCCTGCTGGGCAAAGCCGGTTGCTGCGGCCAGCAGGGAAAGCAGCGTGAACAGTAGTCTTTTTTTCATTGCAATGGAGGATTAACGGGGTCGTTGGAAATAGTATCTTTTAGAAAGCCCAAACCTCCGGGCGGCTTAAAGCACGCCCGGAGAATGGAAATTAACGGATCAAGGTCATGTAGCGGGCTTTGGTGAAGCCGCTGTTCTTGTACTTGACAATGTAGAAATACGTACCGTCAGGTAAGTCTTCGCCCACGCGCAGGCCCCGGTTGGTTTTGCCGCTCCACTCGCTCCGGGCCGTGCTGAAGTTGGTTATCCGGCCCGCCAAGTCGTATTCCAAACGGTCTTGTTTGAAATCGCTCGATTCAAAGACGATATTGCCCCAGCGGTTGAAAATCTGGAGCGTGACCGGCTCATTGTTCGGATTCTCAACAACGAAGAAATCGTGCTGCCCATCGCCATTTGGCGTAATACCTTCCGGGATAAACGGCTCGCGCACTTCAATAAAGATGGTTGCCGTGTCACAAAGTGGTCCGCCAGCGGAGGCCGGTGTGAAGTCGCAGATAATGTACTGGATCTCGTCGATTACGTCCCGGACATTATTATTGGGCGTATAGCTTATGATGCCGTTGGCCACGGTTGCCGTGCCATTGCGTGGATTGCCGTTTGCCAGGATGCGCACCGAAACACTGTCCAGAGCCGAAAACGCAAGGGTTGCGGACACGTCAGGGTCGGTATCGTTGCGGTACGGGCGGATGGGCACTTGCGAACTGTTGGGAATTACCACCACCCGGTCGTCTTGCGCCACGGGCCGGTTAATGATCCAGAGGTTGTAGTTGGCGGTGTTGGAAACCGCCCCATCATTGTCAATGGCCGAATGGGTGAATTTCACCGTTGCCCCCGAATATCCGGCTGGCGGTTCGTAGGCCAGTGTTGCGGCTTCGGCGGCAGTCAGCACGTCACCGGCTTTCACTTCGGTCTTCTGGCTGTTTTTGGTGTAGTACAGTTTGCCCACCACCGCTTGGGTTATCGTATCGGTCGGCAGGGTTGTGATGGTGTAGCTGGTTACCGTGCCGGGTGCCACATCCGTTCCGCGCACCTTTTCTCTCAGCATTGCCGTGGCAAGCGAAGTGGCTCCCAGACGGTTCGGGTTTACCAGCGTATCGCGCCGGTTTCCAACGGTCGGCGGCCGGTTAACAATCACCGTCACCGTGGCGATGCCTGATTCCAGCCCATTGCTGTCCCTAACCTTGAACTGGTAACTGGTGGAACCGTTGAAGGCGGCCACCGGGCGGAACCGGATACCGGCCGCCTGAGCCGCCGAGTAGGGCTGGTCTGCCACTACCGGTGTGCCATCGGCAAGCAGCAGCACGCCCGCCGCCGCCGGGGGCAGCGTGCTGACGAGGTAAATCACGTTCGCACCATCTTCGGGATCGGAGCCAACGGGCGGCGTGGCCTTGGCGGTCGCATCGTTCAGTATCCGGTATTCCAAGTTCTGCGCCACCGGCGGCTGGTTCGGGTTCTGCACATTGACGGTGACCAGGGCCACATTGGAAACCACACCGGCCTTATCTTTGATTGTGTAGCTGAACTGGTCAGGGCCGGTGTAGCCAGTATTGGGCGTATAGGTTATCGAGCCGTCGGCATTTACCGCAACCGTGCCGTTGGTTGGCGGGTTGGTGATTACGATGGATGCCAGATCCAAGTCGGAGTTAGGGGTGCCGGTGCCATCCACATCGGTATCATTGTCGGCGACATTGATTATGGTCGGCGTGTTGGTCGGCACCACATTGTTCAGGTCGTTCACCGCTACGGGGGCATCATTGACCGGCGTAACTGTGACACTTATGACTCCGGTGCCGCAGGGAACCACCGTATTATCGCAAACCTCATACTTGAAAACGTCCGGCCCGTTGTAGTTTGGGTTAGGCTTGTACGTGTAGGTACCATCGGCGTTGATGGTCACCGTGCCGTTGTCCGTCGGCTTGGTAACGGCGGTAAATGTCAGCGGGTCGCCGTTGGGGTCGCTTGCCAATCCGGTCAGGCTGCCGTTGAAACCGGGGCTGTCTTCGGGCACCACAATGGCCGCGTTCTGTGCTACCGGTGTCGCGGGGATCGGCGCGGCAGTGACGTTGATGGTCACGGTTGCATTGTTGGATATTCCGTTGGCATCGGTGATTTGGTACGCAAACGTATACGTGCCGGGTGTGCAGCCGGTGGCGTTGAAACTGAAAGTGCCGTTGCCGTTCGGGGTCAGTGTGCCGCAGCCGGGCGGGGTCACGATGGTGATGGCAATGCTGCTGGCAAGGCCGACAAACACATCGTTTGTCAGGACATCAATCGGGCTCAGGATTTGCCCCGCCACCACATTCAGCGGCCCGTCGTTGTTGGCAACGGGCAGGGGTATGGCCGTGAATGTCACGGTTGCCGCATTGGAAACCACCCCGTTCACGGTGAACGTGTAGGTAAAGGAATACGGGCCGACGCAGGTGTTGGGGTTTGGCGGCGTGTACACAACCTGGTTGGAGGCATTGACGGCCACCGTGCCGCAGGCGGGCTGGCTCACAATGTTCACCACCGCCCCCGACGGGGTGATGTCGTTTTGCAACACGTTGATTGCGGTGGGGTTGCTGCCGGCATTGTCATCTACTGCGCGGATCACATTTACCGTCATGGTGGTGGCTGGGCCTTCAATATTGTTGCCATCGCGCAGGGCGAAGCCGAACGTGTCGTAAGCGATGCCGCTTTCGTTCGTGACGGGCTCAAACACCAAGTCGCCATTGCCGACCTCACTAATGGGAATAACCAAACCACCCGGAGGCAAGGAAGTCAGCACAATACCCTTGTAGCGAAGCACACCCTTGGCGGGAAGCGTTTTCACGACTACCGAAGCCACCGTACCCGAAGCCACCGGAAAATCGGCGGTTTTGAAAACATACGGCGTGTTGAGGCTTGTGGTCACGTTGCCGGGCTGCGCGG
>JANPIL010000443.1:0-10935 GCA_031424975.1 Sphingobacteriales bacterium | reverse complement strand
ACCAAGGTGGGCAATACCGTTGCCTACGATTATGTGCTGAAAGGCAAACGGCTGGCCCTCAACGCCCCCGAAGGCGAGGAGGTTTGGGAACGCCTGGATGAGCCGAAAAGCGCAAACGCGCTGGCGGGCGTGTGGCGCATCACCGAACGCGAACAGCATGGCAAGACCAGCACAATCCAAGGCGGCCCGCGCAAAACCATCAAGATTCTCAGCGGCACGCGGTTCCAATGGACGGCCATCAACCCCGAAACCAAGCAGTTTTTCGGCTGTGGCGGCGGCACGTACACGCTCGAAAACGGCAAGTACACCGAAAAAATCGAGTATTTCTCGCGCGACCCCCAGCGTGTGGGTGCCAGCCTAACGTTCGATGCCCAGACCACCAGCGACAGTTGGCGGCACCAAGGCCGCAGCACCACCGGCGACAAGGTGAATGAAGTCTGGAAAAAGGAGAAATAAGGCGGGCCGGAAACCGGCAAAATAGTATCTTTTGAAAAGCCAAAACCCGCCTGTTGCAGGCGGGTTTTGGCTTTTGATTGAAGATGCGGTGCCACCAAAAACCCGGGTCTGTGTGCTACTATACTGCGGCAGGGTAGGAGGTTTCGCCTTTTCAAAAGATACTATTTCAGGTTGTCCTTTTGCCCCAAAGGGATAAGAAACTTGAAATAACAAGACAAACTCACGACACCAATTCCAATCCCGCCAACTGGCTGTTGATAAACGATATGTCCGAATCGGTCAGCACCAAGTTGGCGGCGGCGGCGTTTTGTTCGGCTTGCTGGGCATTGCGTGCGCCTACTAATGCACACGTAATGCCCGGCTGACGCAGCGTCCACTGGATTACGAGTTGCGACAGCGTGGCGTTTTTGTCGGCGGCCAGCGGCCTTAGTTTTTCGAGTATCACGTTGGTACGGGCAATGTTTTCCGGCTTGAAAAACGAGGTTGTCGGGCGGTGGTCGCCTTCGGCAAATACGTGGCTGGGCTGTATTTTGCCCGTCAGCAAGCCACGTTGCAACGGACTGTAAGCCAATATTCCCACCTGATTTTCCACACAATACGGCACCAGCTCCTGTTCAATGTCGCGCTTCACCATGCTGTAAGGCACTTGGTTCGAGGCGATGGGCACGGTTTGGCGGGCGGTTTCGGTTTGTTGCGCGGTGTAGTTGCACACGCCGGCGGCGCGGATTTTGCCATCCTTGAGCAGTTGCGCCACGGCTTCCATGGTTTCGTGGATGGGCGTGGTCGGGTCGTTCCAGTGTATTTGCAGCAGGTCAATGTAATCTGTACCGAGGCGTTGCAGGCTTTGTTCGCATTCGCGGATCACGCTTTCGCGCCCGGCGTAGCGGTATATTTTCACGGGCTTGCCCTCGGCATCGCTGCTGTCAAACGCAAAATCACCTTGGTCGCTGTCCCAACGCATCCCGAATTTGGTCAGTATCTGCACTTGGTCGCGCCGGAATCCACGGATAGCTTCGCCCACGATTTTCTCGCTCAGGCCGAAACCGTAGATGGGAGCCGTGTCAATGGTGGTCACGCCGAGTTCTACGGATTTGCGGACGGCCTCCACCGATTCATTGTGGTCGTTGCCGCCCCACATCCAGCCACCGGCCGCCCACGCGCCAAACGCAATGGGCGTAATTTTAACGTCGCTGTTGCCTAATTTTCTGAGTTCCATGAAAGTAAAGTGGTTTTGATGAAGTGTCAGCTATGGCACATTTTAAAATTATGCCATAACACCCGCTATTGAATTTTGTAAACGCATGGCATAACATACTCGGATTTTACAGGAACATCCTGGTAAACGGCTGGAAGCCATTGTGCGGATTCGGTTGCCATCTTGATTACACGCCAAGCTTCTTGATCACAGCCATATCCTATCCCTTTCTTCACTTTGTAATCAGAGGTTTTACCATTTTCGTCTATTGTAAACCTTACCAAAACAGTTCCTGATATTCCATTGTTCCGCGCTTCCAAAGGAAACCTTATGTTTTGCTGCATAATCATTCCGAATTCCTTGGGGCTTTGTAAAACAATGGCAGGTCTTTTCACTTGCGTGAGTGTCCAGCCATTTTCTGTGTCTATCAAATATTTTACAGTATCCTCTTGCCTACTGCGGGTTGTTTCCACAATGACCTTCCGGCTATAATCATATTTTAAATCTATATTTCCGTTAAAGTCAAAAAAGTCCCATACACCTGTCCGAATATTAGATGTATAATTTCCTTTTTCAGCCAAGCCTCTACCGATATGCTTTTCATAAAAGCCTTGTTTTATTGTATCGTTAGAAGCTAAAACGTAAAATGTCTCTTTATATACGTTTGTTTGATTCTTTATTTTCTTGGTTGCCACCTGACCTAAAACCTGCAAATGTACCAAGACGCAAAAAAAGAAGGCTAAAGTATTTCTGTACATACACGGGGGTTTGAATTTGATGAATAAATGCTTTGAGGAGTAAAATTAATGGAAATAAGTGGAACACAAAAAAACCTCCGGGCATTTAGCCAAACGGAGGTTTCGGGTTTTTGAAACCTACTATTTTTCAGGCATCCTTTTCCAGCCGCAGGGCCGCCGAATTCATGCAGTAACGCTGGCCGGTGGGTTTGGGGCCGTCGTCGAACACGTGGCCCAGGTGGGCATCACATTTGGCGCACAAGGCTTCGGTGCGGGTCATGCCGTATTGGCGGTCGGTTTCGGTCTCCACGTTTTCCGCGGATACCGGCGCGTAGAAACTGGGCCAGCCCGTGCCCGAATCAAATTTGGTTTCGGAGCGGAAAAGCGGCGTGCCGCAGCACACGCACACATACGTGCCCTTGTCTTTGGTGTCCCAGTATTCGCCCGTGAAGGCGCGTTCGGTGCCCTGTTTGCGGGCCACGTCAAACTGCGTGGGCGTGAGTTGCGCCTGCCATTCCTGGTCGGTCTTTACTATTTTGTCTTTCGTGTCCATGGATTTTTGTCTTTAAATTCGGTGAGGTTGCGTCTGCACAACAAAAAAACCGATCCAAGAGTTTTGCGGCCAGCACTCACCATTGTATTTCCAGAACCAGCAGTTCCGAAACGCCGCCGTCGCTGTCGGTCACGGCAAGGGCGTGCAGATGGTTTTCGGAAATCATTTCCAGCACCGCAATGGATTCGACTTTGCCGGCATAAGGCTGATCGGCCAAAATGGGCGCAAATCGGAGGCGCGTTTCGGGTTGTCGCAGGTCAATCACCCCGGCAAAACTGCCCAGCGATTGGCCGTCGGCTATTTCATCGGCTGTGTTTTCGAGGGTGGCCGTAAACAGCAGCCGGTGGTCGTCAATGGCGGCGAGTCCCGAAAATCCCGACAAAAGCCCCTGTATTTCAGGAAGTTGGCAGTTCCTGATGTCAGGCTCGGCCACTGGTGTATGGTTTTCCAAACAATCGAAAAAAACGGATAACGGGAGCGAAACCAGCGCGTTTATGCCTGACACATTGCCGCGCTGCAAAAAGAAAATAGTATCTTTTGAAACAGCCAAACCCTCCAGGTTCAGCCTCCGGTTGCCGACAATCTGCGGATGGCGGCGCAAAAACCCGTAAAACCCTGACAAATCGTAGGCATGAACGAGAAACGGGCTTTCGGTTTCAATGCGGAAACCGACATTCCGGTTTTGCGCCGAGCCGGAGCCTATGACAAACAATTGCGGGCTGCCTTTGTACTGAAAGGCAGCTATGGCCTCCAGATCGGCTTTCAGGGGTTTTGGAATCCGGTGCGCCGTTCCGGAAACGGGTTCGTAAAGCCGGATTCTGCGAACCAATTCATATTGGCGGTTCAGCACAAACAGCCACGCCGAATCATCGCCGATGACAAATACTTGTCCACCGGCTACTTCAATGCCGGAAGCGGACGGGATGCCGGACAGCGGTTTTCTGGATAAAATTCGTGCTTGCAAAACCCCGGGTTTGTTTGTTTCCGCTTCAATGGTTTTCAACGGACGATCTGCACTTTTCCACTTTGCCCGAATGCCGGGCTTTCCAACCGGTAAATGTACGTGCCTGCGGGCAGGTTCCCGGTTTCAAAAGTGTAGGGTTGCGAACCGGCGTTCACTTTCTCGTTTTTTAGCAGGGTGCGCACCAAGTTGCCCCGCAAATCGTACAACCGCAGGTTCAGCCGCGCGGCTTGCGGCAGGCTGACGGAAAACCGAAGATAGTTTTGGGCGGGGTTGGGGAAGAACTTTATTTCGCTTTTTTGTGAAATAAAGTTCTCGTTGGCCGTCACCATGTTCGGGTCTTTGAATTTCTGTATGCGGCCCGACTGATGGTTGAGCAGGTACATTTCCTGGTTTTGGTCTTCGCCAAAAGCCGACAGCGCACCCGTCAACCTGAGTACAAATTCATTGGTGGCCGTGCCGCTGGCACTGTCGTAGGCCAACGACCAGATATTGCCGCTCACATAATCGCCGTAGATGTATTTGCCGCGCAAAGTGGGCAGTAGGCTGCCACGGTACACCACGCCGCCCGTTACCGAACGCCCCGCGCCGGAGGCGTGCGTGTAATCCCAGACCGGCTCAGTCAGGTTTTGCACCGGGCAGTTATTCGCCGGATCATAGCACGCCTTGCCTTCGCGCAGCCGCCAGCCGTAGTTGCCGCCTTTCACGATAATGTCTATTTCCTCGCGGGCATTCTGCCCCACATCGGCCGCCCAGATGCGTCCGGTCAGGTTGTCCACGCTGATGCGCCACGGGTTTCGCAATCCGTAGGCAAAGATTTCGGGGCGTGCATTGGCTTGGTTCACAAACGGATTGTCGGCGGGAATGGCGTACGGAACCGTGCCGTTGGTACGGTTCACATCAATGCGCAGGATTTTGCCCAGCAACGTGTTCAGGTTCTGGCCGTTATCCTGCGGGTCGCCGCCACCGCCGCCATCGCCGGTGGCAATGTAGAGCAAGCCGTCCTTACCGAATACCACTTTGCCGCCGTTGTGGTTGTTGTCCGGCTGCGCGAATTGGAGCACCACCAGTTCGCTGGCCGGGTCAGCTTGGTTGGGGTTGGCGGCATTGACGCTGAAACGCGAAACAATGGTGCGGAGTCGGTCGGTATTGCGGGTATAATTGACGTAGAAATAACCGTTGCGCTGGTAGTCGGGATGAAAGGCCAAGCCGAGAAAGCCCCGCTCGCCGCCAACCGTCACCCGGTCGCGGATGTCGAGGAAAACGCTTCTTTGGGCGGCGGTCACGGCGGTATCGTTCGGGAAAACGCGTACCACTCCGGCTTGCTCGGCCACGAAAATCCGGTTGGTTCCGTCGTTGGCGTGCGTGAGTTCGATGGGTGCGCTGAAATCGGCCAGGCCGGGAAACGCCTCGCGGATTTGCAATCCCGATTGCGCCGACACAAAAAACGGCGAGAGCATTGCGGCCAGCAGCCGCAGGGCATGGCGGAAATTTTTCTGTGGTTGATGTCTCATGGTGGAAAACCCCCGGTTCTGGTGGATGATGATAAACATACGCTTTTGGGCGGCAAATTGTTTGCGCACGCACTGGAAACCGGAAACGGGTTTCGGAATGCGGAAAAATAGTATGTTTTCAACGTGCCAAACCCCAGGCTATCTGCAATCCAAGCCGGGTGCAAAGCAAAATAGTATCCCCGCTAAAGACGGGGCTTTCAGCTTTCAAAACCACCAAACCCACGCCTTCCGTCAATTCCAAGTAATGAAATATTCGTCGAATTCGCTGCCGTCCTCCACGCTCTTTGAAAAATCTACTTTGACTCCCTTCACGCCCGCTTTCTTGACCAAGCCGTCGAGCAAGCCCAACTGCAACTGCCGGTTAAAGGTTTGGGTCCGGAGCATGGTGATGGAGTTTTTGGTGCTGTTCAGGATTTTCCAACCCCGCCCCTTCGGATCTTGAATCATGGCCGCAGCTACGGCTACCAAAGCTTCCATGACTTGCAGCGGCGTGGATATCTCTTTGAGCAACCCGTTGGCTACCATACCCGCAAATGCCGTTTCGCCCACATTTCGTCCTACCCGGATCAGGTTGAACTTGCCAAGTTCGCTCTCAATCCATGCGCACATATCGTTATAAAGCTGGATCGGAACCTTCCCGAAAGGGTCGGTCAGGTCGTAGCTTTTCACCATGTCGAACAAACCTTTGTAATCGTCTTTTTTGCCCTCGTAATTTTTAAGGATATCGGTTACGAACGCGGCGTACAAAGTCACATTTTCGGTTGAGTTATCCATGACGGGAGTTGTTTGGGTGAATGAAAAAAAAGATTGAAATGATGACAGGGGGAACGGAAATGTTCGTGTTTCGCAAAAGCGGGGCGCATTGGGCAGTGCCCAACCTGACCGTCCGAAATGTAGGATACTTGGTTTGAAATACAAGGATTCCGCCACGGAAAAAATACGCAATTCGGCCTAAAAACGCACACCACGCTATGTTCCGCTTTTACGCTGGCGGGATGCGTTTGGTGCTTGGGTGGCTCAAACAAAAAAACCCGGCTTACTTGACGTAAGTCGGGTTTTTTTGTGGAGGTCTCGAGCAGATTCGAACTGCTGTACAAGCTTTTGCAGAGCTTTGCCTAACCACTCGGCCACGAGACCATTTCTTTTACCAGCGCAAACATACGTATATATAGGTGAAAACCAAAAGCGTCCGGCGAAAAAACACAAAATCGTTTTCCGCCGGACGCTTTCCGGGTACCGCTTATTGCGCATTCTTGGCATCTTCTTCCATCTGCTCTTTCAGGCTTGAAAGTGCTTCCAAATCGCCCAGAGTCGAGTTCTTCTCATCATCCTTGGCCGGGCTGTCCGGTTTGGCTTTCTTGGCCTTGGCGGGTTTTTTCGCCTCGGCATCGGCCGGCTCAGGTTCTGCATACACTTTGGAGTGCGAAACGACAATGCGTTTCTCTTCCTTGTAGAACTCAGTCACCTTAAAGTCAATCGATTCGCCGATCTCGGCAACGCTGCCGTCCTCCTTGGCCAGGTTTTTCAAGGCCGATGTTCCCTCGATTCCGTAAGGCAGTTCAATGGTTGCGCCCTTTTCGCCTTTGCCAATCACGGTGCCGCGGTGCGTGGAGCCCACGTAGAACATGGTTTCAAAGGTATCCCACGGGTTTTCCTCCAACTGCTTGTGGCCCAGTGCCAAACGGCGGCTGTCGGCATCTATTTCCAACACCAGCACGTCAATGTTCTCGCCCACTTTGATGAATTCCGACGGATGCTTCACCTTCTTGGTCCAGGAAAGATCGGATACGTGTACCAGACCGTCAATGCCTTCCTGCAACTCCACGAACAGGCCGAAATTGGTCAGGTTGCGCACAATGCCCGTGTGTTTGGTTCCCGGCGCGTATTTGGTCAGCAGCGACGAATCCGTCCACGGGTCTTCGGTCATCTGCTTGATTCCCAACGACATTTTGCGGTCGTTGCGGTCCAGCGTCAGCACCACGGCATCGGTACGGTCGCCGATTTTGACAAACTCCTGCGGGTTGCGCAAGTGCTGCGACCACGACATTTCCGATACGTGAATCAAGCCTTCCACGCCCGGCATCAGTTCGAGGAATGCGCCGTAGTCGGCCACATTCACAATCCGGCCGTTCACTTTCGAGCCTATCTGCATATCGGCAGGCAGCGAATCCCACGGGTGCGGGGTCAACTGCTTCATGCCCAGCGAAATGCGTTTTTTCTCGCCGTCAAAGTCAAGCACCACAATCGTAACCTTGTCATCCAGATTCAAAGCCTCCTGCGGATGCGACACGCGACCCCACGAAATATCCGTGATGTGCAGCAAGCCGTCTACGCCGCCCAAGTCAATGAACACGCCGAAATTGGTGATGTTTTTCACCACGCCTTCCAGTATCTGGCCTTTTTCAAGGTTGGTCAGGATTTGCTGGCGTTGGTTTTCCAAGTCCTTCTCAATCAATATCTTGTGCGAAACCACCACGTTGTCGTTGGCGTAGTTGATTTTCACCACCTTCACTTCCATTTTCTTGCCCACGTAAATGTCGAAGTCGCGGATTGGCTTCACGTCAATCTGCGAGCCGGGCAGGAACGCCTCGATGCTGAAAATGTCCACGATCAGGCCGCCTTTGGTACGGCGTTTCACCAATGCCTCAATCACCAGGTCGTGATCCAGTGCTTTCTGAATATTGTCCCAAGCAGTAAGTACTTTGGCTTTCTTGCGCGAGAGCACCAGTTGGCCGTTCAGGTCTTCCTGCGTTTCCACAAACACTTCAATCTCGTCGCCCACTTTCAGGTCGGGCATATCGCGGAACTCGGAGAGGGGAACCAACCCGTCGGACTTGAAGCCGATGTTGATGATTACCTCACGGTCGGAGATGCCCACAACCGAACCCTTCACCACTTCCTTTTCGGCCACTTGGGTCAGCGTGCCGTCAATCATGGCTTCCATCTCGGCTTTTTCGGCTGCCGAATATCCGCCGCCAAGGCCTTTGGCCACTACTTTGTCCCAATCAAAATCTTCAAGAACTTTACTCATCGTTGATGGCCTTGCAACGTACATCAGTCCGCAGGCCGTACGGATTGAAATCAGGGTTGGAAATAAATGAAAAAACCGCCTTTAAAAATGAAACGGGCTGCAAAATTAGGAAAAAGAACGCAAAAAGCAAAATTGCGCCGCGCCGTATTTCAGGGTTTGTTTGCGTCCAAATGCCGCCATCGCCAGCAAACCTGAAACATTGGCGGGGCGAATGTGGGCGCGGGGAAAAATATTACGCCACGGCGCATAAATATGTTTCCAAAAGGCCAAACCCCCTTTTGGCATTCAGGCATATCCGTGAATCAAGACTTATCCGGCTAACGGCGATTGTGATGCCTTTCACTCGGCCAGCAAATCGGGGCGGCGCTGGCGGGTGCGTGCCAATGATTGGTCGGTGCGCCAGTCGTTGATTTTGGCTTCGTGGCCCGACAGCAGGATATCTGGCACTTGCCAGCCTTCAAATTCGGCGGGACGCGTATAGACGGGCGGAGCCAGCAGATCGTCCTGGAACGAATCGGTGAGGGCCGAAGTCTCGTCGGACAATACGCCCGGAATGAGCCGGATCACGGCATCCGAAATCACCGCCGCCGCCAGTTCGCCCCCCGACAGCACATAATCGCCGATGCTGATTTCCTGCGTGATAAAATGCTCCCGCACCCGTTCGTCCACGCCCTTGTAGTGGCCGCAAAGGATGATCAGGTTTTGCCTGAGCGAAAACCGGTTGGCCATCCGCTGGCTGAACGGCTCCCCATCGGGCGTTACGTAAATGATTTCATCGTAACTGCGGTCTTTTTGCAGCGCACGGATGCAATTGGCAATCGGCTCGATCATGAGCACCATGCCCGCCCCGCCGCCAAACGCATAATCATCCACTTGGCGGTGGTTGTAGGTGGTGTGGTCGCGCAGGTCGTGCGTGTGTACCGAAACGAGTTGCTTGTCCTGCGCCCTTTTCAGGATGGAAGCCGCAAAAAAACTGTCCAGCAATTGCGGCAAACAGGTAATGATATCTATGCGCATATTTGTCAGTCCATAGTCCACGGTCCGCAGACAGCCGGGTTTGGCGTTTTAAAAAGATACTATTCTAAAAGCGTCTGGCGCGGTCAACTGGACGCTTGCGCCGGGGAAACCACATTTATTGGTCAGTCATCATCGCGCTGGCCTTCGTCATCGTTCATGTACACCTCCAGCAAGCCTTCGGGCAGGTTCACAAACAGGGTTTTGGCGGCATGATCAACGTGGCCGATAATGTTGCCATTCATCGGAACCAACACTTCGCGGCCTTGGTAGTCCATGGCGAGCAGGTCGTTGCCGGGCATATCGTAAATGGCCGATACCGTACCGAGCGGGCCTTCTTGGGCATCCACAACTTGGTAACCCAGCACCTGATGGTAGTAAAACTGGCCTTTTTTGAGTTTCGGCAGGTTATCCAGTGGCAAATACAGCTTGCTGCCAACCAGGTTTTTGGCGGCATCCAGGCTGTCCACTTCCTCAAGTTTCACAATGGCGCGGCCACCTTGCAGGTTGTAGTGTTCCATGAAATACGGAACCAACTGGCCCTGCCACTGCACAAAAAAGGAATCCAAGCCGCTGTATTTCTGCGGGTTGTCTACATCAAGCACCACCATCAGTTCGCCTTTCAGCCCGTGCGTTTTGGCAATGTATCCCAGTTCAAAACATTCGTTTATGTTCATTTCAGTTGTTGGTTTTTTGTGGGTTGGCCGGCAGTGTGGCCAGCAGGATGTACGCGAGAAACGGCACGAAACCGACCTTGTAACGCGCCAATGCCCCGAAATTGGGTGAGGCAAAAGCCAGCACCGCCGCCAGCGACAGAATATACAGCCACGCCGCCCGCACCAGCAACCGCGTCGAAATAGTATCCTTTGAAAGTGCCAAACCCGCCGGAGAAGAAAAAAGACGAAAATTTTTTTTCGGAGGAAGATAAGTTTTCACCAGGCAAAGTACCGCCAGACCCAGCAAAACCGCATTTTCGATACCCTCCCCGAAAGCCAGCCAATTGCGGGTCTGCCACGGCAGCGGCGCAAACAAGCCCGACCACAAAGCTAACGGAAAATGCGCGGCAAAACTGCGCACGGTGGGCAAAAGCGAACGGAAAACCACATACGTGCCCGGTTTGGAAATGCTTACCGTTGCATCGTGGTTGGCCACAATGGAAGCCAGCAGCGAATGACCGGTGATATGCCGAATCAGCAGCAGAGCCGTACCAAAGACGGCGCAAAAAAATAGTATCTGCCAAAACCGCAAAACCCGGCCATGAGAAATGCCGTAGCTGCCATGCAGCACAATAACCCCCGCCAACGACAATACCGCCGGTAGCAGCGCACCGAGATAATAGAATTTCAGTTGCCACACAATCCAGCCGAAAAGCACAATGCCCAAGCCTTTTTTCCAGTGGTTTTTTATGTGCGCAAACACGTTTTTCCGGAAGGACACTTGCCCGTCTTTGTTCGCCACGGAGAAAAAAAATGGC
>JANPIL010000442.1:0-11570 GCA_031424975.1 Sphingobacteriales bacterium | reverse complement strand
CTCACCCCCGGCCCCGAAGCCCCCTCCCGGCCTCCCCCGAAAGGGGAGGAGGTAAAAAAGCCCCTCTTTAACGCGGAGAGGGTGAGGTGAAATAGTATCTTTTAAAAACGCCAAACCTGCCTGCTTTTCTATTCGGATGCCAAGGCCGGGGTTATTTTTGCTGGTCAAGTTTGCGCAGGAGTTCTGCTATGAATTTGTCTTTCTCATCCAAGGCTTTTTGTTGTTCTTCCAATTGCTGCCGGTATTTTCTCTCTTTTTCTTCAAACATTGCATTTACAGTTCGCCAGGCTTCCTGCTCTATTTCTATCTGTTTTCTTTCCTGCGGGTCTGTGCCTACATGATGCAGGATGTCGGTGATGGTTTTCAGTTCGTCGGTGTCGGGACTGTGCGTAAAATCCTTGACGATTTCCTTGTCATCCACAAAATTGTTTTGTTCAAACACACTCAGCAACTTATCCAGCCGGGTTTGGTAGCGGTCTGTAATACGCTCTACCTGTACAACAAAACTATCGTGGGTCAGTTTCTCGACAAAATCACTTTTATGGGTTATTGTGGTTTTATTAACCATGTCAAAGTAGTTGCGTTCCACTTTGATGCAGGGACTTTCTATTTCGGACAGCTTAAAACCCAAAATATAAATTGTAGTGATGGGCAGCACAACGGTTTCATTGTCTATCTTATCTTCTTTTTTGTATTGTTCGGCCAGATAATTGCGGAAACGCATTAAGTCAACCGGGTTTTTTGCTTTCTGGATTTCTATCAGGACTTTCTTGAGTTCGCCAGTTTCGGTTTTTATGGTGGCGATGAAGTCCAGACGGAAAACGGCCAGGCCCGCCAGTTTGTCGGTATAGGTAAATTCCTGCGGCTTTACTTCTACAGCCTCAATGGTTTGTTCCAACAGAGTCCCGATAAAGAATTTAGCCACCTTATCGTTTTCCATCAGTCGCTTAAAGACTACATCATAAATCGGATTGGCAATAATCATCTTGTTTTGGGTTTGATGAAGAGCAATGGGGCGGCAGTTGGGCGGGCAACGCCGCAACGCACAAAACATGGCCGGGTTCCGGGCCTTCGCGGTTCGTGTTTTGTTCAAATGTAGGTTGTATTTGCCAAGGCTGCAACCAGCCCGAGCGGGTTTGGGCTTTCCGAAACATACTATTTTTCGCATTGCCCCTACACCTCCCGTTTTGCTTTCGGCCGTTCTTACCCTTATTTTTGCGGGTCAATTGCCACAACCCGCACTATGATATACATTAGCCGCAAGGAGCATTTCAACGCCGCGCACAAACTATACAACCCGCGCTGGAGCAAGGAGCAGAACGAACAGGTTTTTGGGGCTTGCGCCAACCAATATTACCACGGACACAATTTTGAACTTACGGTGACTGTGAAAGGCAAGCCCGACCCCGACACCGGGTTTGTAATGGATATGAAACGCCTTGGCGACTTGACCAAGGAACTCATCATTGACAAGGTAGACCACAAGAACCTAAACATGGACGTGGATTTTATGCACGGCAAGATGGCAAGCTGTGAGGTTTTTGTGGAGGAAATCTGGAAAATACTGGCTCCCGCCATTGCCCAAGCCGCCCCAACCGCCCAATTATACAAACTGCTGCTGGTGGAAACCCCGAAAAACTTTGTGGAATACTACGGCGAACAATGAGTGAATGAGCAAATGAGTAAATGAATAAATATCCAATCGCCATTTGCTCATTTGCGCACTTACCCATTTGCTCATTCAATTGCTATGAAATACTACGTCATTGCCGGTGAACGCTCCGGCGACCTCCACGCCGCCAATTTAATTAAAGCCTTGAAAACCGAAGACCCGCAAGCCCAATTCAGGGCGTGGGGAGGTGATGCCATGCAGGCCGCCGGTGCCGACATTGTGACGCACTACCGCCAAATGGCTTTCATGGGCTTTCTGGAAGTGCTAAAAAACCTGCGCACCATTAGCGGATTCCTTAAAACCTGCCGCCAAGACATACTTGCCTGGCAGCCCGACGCAGTGATTCTGGTAGATTATGCGGGCTTCAATATGCGCATCGCCAAGTTTTGCAAGCGGCACGGCATCCGCACGTTCTATTACATTTCGCCCAAGGTCTGGGCCTGGAACCAAAACCGCGCCTACAAAATTAAGGCTTGTGTGGATCAAATGTTTGTGATTTTCCCCTTTGAAAAGGACTTTTATAAACGCTTTGATTATGCTGTGGACTACGTGGGAAACCCATTATTAGACGAGATTTCGGCTTTTACACCCAACGCCGACTTCCTGAAGTCCAATGGTTTGTCTCCGAAACCCATCATTGCGCTGCTGCCCGGCAGCCGCCACCAAGAAGTAGAGAAAATGCTGGCACTGATGGTGCAGTCCGCACAATTGCTAGAAGCCAAGCTGCCCGGCAAGTATCAGTTTGTGGTGGCGGGCGTGGGCAACCTGCCCCAAACGCTGTATAATGAAATAGTATCCCCGCCAAACGCCAAACCCACCCTTTCCGTCAGTGTAGTTTATGACCAATCGTATGATTTATTGTCGCACGCTACTTCGGCGTTAGTTACCAGCGGCACGGCCACCCTCGAAACGGCCTTGTTCCAAGTGCCGCAAGTGGTTTGCTACCGCACCAGCGGCTTTTCGTACCGCATTGCCAAGGCGCTGATCAAAGTCAAATACCTTTCGTTAGTCAACATCATTGCCGACAGCCCCATTGTGCCCGAACTGATCCAAGACGAACTCACCCCGCAAAATAGTATCTCTGAACTGAGCCAAACCCTGCCCGGTGCGCCCCAACGCAAAGCACAACTGGAAGGTTACCGTAAACTAAAGGAACTGCTCGGCAAGCCGGGAGCCTCACAACGAACGGCGCAACTGATGGTAGAATACTTGGCCCAGCCGCTGGAAACCAAAAGCCCATAAAACAGCCAAAAGGTTCGTATATTCAAGAGGTGCCTGCTATTTTAAACGACCCCACTAATGATAGAGCGTAGACAATTTAAAGGAACTTCAATATTCTTAGTATTTCAAAATCTCATTGAAATGGAACTTAAAGAAGTTGAAGAATATATAAATGAGATATCAAGCGACTTGAAAGCAAAACAGGAAAAGCTTGACAAAGATTATGAGGAAGCAAATAAGGAAGTTGAAGAAGATGCAGAGTATGACGTTCATTCATTCTTTGAAGACGACATTCATAAATATTTCAAAGTATTTCCCATTTACACGTACAATCCTTTATTGCTAACTCTTTATGGACAGTTTGAGAATTGGTTAAAAAAACTTTGCGACCTTGACAGCCGTAAGGGATTTTCAAAGGTAAGAGTCAAAGATTTATCAGGGAATAACTATATTGAAAAAAGCAGGCGGTATTTAGAACTCATAGCGGAAATCAATTTAGATGATACGAAATTAGAATGGCAAAAGATTACTCAAATACAGAAATTAAGAAACTGTATTGCTCACAATGATTCTAATATTATAAAGGACAAATCTATTCCAATTGAGAAACAGGAACTTTATAAAACTCTCTTAAATGACAACAGACTTGAATTCGACAAAACCAAAGGGGATTTTTATATAAAAGAACCTGAATTTCTTCTTGAAATAATCGAATTAATAAAAAAATATCTTGTAGCAGTCATTGACAAAATAAAAGCAAAAAAAGTTGTTGCAAGAAATATGTTAATGCCATATGACAATACAACGTGGGGACAGGAGAAAGCAGAAACTCTTTTAAAACAAGTAATATTAGCATTAAACCAGCTTGACAAAAATGAGACACGAACTGATGAATATAAAGACAGCGATTTAAAAGATAATTTGAGAGGAACTTTTGAAAGTATGACTTTTAACTTAACGAAGTTGTATTCCTTTTTTTCAAATGGAAAATGGGAGGTGGTTGACCAAAAATACATAGTTGATGAACGTGAAAAAGGACTTGACAAAATCAAAAACCTTTATGACATCAAGTGACAAAAACAGCAGGCAACATTGGGTTTTGTGCAAGTGGGGCAGACGGAATAACAATGAGCATTTGCAAGTATATTCGATTTTTGTTCGGGCTTGACGTACATCGCTGAACTTTTGTTCTTAACTTCAACTTCATAATTTCAATCATCAGCGGTTTCGGGCAGACGGAATTCTATTTTCCAGCCTGTGCAAAGCCCTGTTCGTTAGCGGCAATCGCTTTTGCACACTTTACAAACTTCTGTTTCGCAGGCATTTCGGCAGTTTGAAAATAGTATCTTTCAAAAAGCCCAAACCCGCCCGTTTTCCTAAACGCCAATGCACGATGCAGGTCTGACACACAGTGTCTGACCGGTGTTGCGGCACATTACGGCCCGGACAAAACAGTATGTTTGGAAAACACCAAACCCACCCCTTGAAAACCGCAAGCGGTGATGCTTGATCCGGTTTTGTTCAGTTAAGGAAAGCGGCGGCTCTTTGCTCGCGGAAGGCTTTGGGCGTAATACCCTCGTATTTCTTGAAGAGTTTGAAAAAGTAATTTGGATTGCTGAAACCCGCGCGGTAACACACCTCGGCAATCGGCATCAGCGGGTCGGCAAGATGTTTTTTGGCTTGCCCCATGCGTTCGCGGATGATGAACTCAATGGGCGTGATACCGAGTTCTCGTTTAAAATGGCGGAAGAAATTGGGTTTGCTCATACACGCCAAGTCGCTGAGCTTGTCCACCGTAATCGGCTCCGACAAGTGTTCGCGGATATACGCCACCACGTAGGCAAAACGGTGCGTGGTCAGGTGTTTGGTGCAGTTGTCAAGTATCAGGTAGCGTGCCTGCGTCTGCATCAGCCTTACCAGCAGTTCTTTCAGCGTAAAATTTGCCAGCACTTCCTTGGCTTGGTTGTTCTCACGCGTTACGTGTACAAGGCGGTCAATGGCTCCCGTTATTTCTAGTGTATTGTGCAAGTGGAAACAACTCGGATCCATGTGCCACGAGTCGCGGGCTTCTATTTTGGGATATTTTTCGTTGAGCAAATCCAGCGTTTCCTTTAGCATTTCCGCATCCACGGCCAAGGCGAGGCATTGCGTTGGGTTTTCGGCATCGGCCTCGGGAAAATCAATAATCATCTCTTCGTTTTCCGGTACAATCACCGATTCGCCGGGCAAGTAGTCAAATGCCTGATTGCCAAACAAGTGCATTACCTTCTTGCCGCGTAGCATGGTTGTCAGCACCAAATCCTTGAAACACAGCCGCACTTGCTCGCTGCGCTGGTGCGTCTCGAAAATATTCAGTTCGCAGCGGTTCAGCGTGTACACCGAGCGGTTTTCCACCAGCGTCTGCAAGTCGCGCAAGGGCTTCAAAGCCAGCGGTTTGGGTATGATTGGCATAACAAATCAAAAATAAAGCCCCCGTTTCCCGAAGGAAAGCAAAATAGTATCTTTCAAAAAGCCCAAACCTGCCCATAAAAACCCGTCATTGCGAGGAACGCAGCGGAGCGGAGTGACGAAGCAACCCCTTACGGAGCCACGCGTGCCACAAGATGTTTGTAATGGGCAATCGGTTTGGCGGCGGCTTGCTTTGTTAGAAAACACAATGGGTTGCCAACCCCTTGCATTTGTTTTATTCCAACCTGCCGGACAAATCCTCCCACTTGGGATTAATTGAATTGATCAAGTCTTCCTTTTTCTTCCTTGAACCGCCTTTGATTTGCTTTTCCCTCAGAATCGCTTCCTCAATTCCGGCCCATGATTCGAAATAAACGAGTTTGTCCAAGTTATATCTTGCCGTGAAACTGTTCGGATACTTCTTGTCTTGGTGTTCTTGTACACGGGCTACCAGGTTCGCTGTCACGCCTACGTACAGCGTTGTATTGTTTTTGTTAGCCATGATATATATGGTGCCGCCGCGCTGCATACTGCTCTGTTTTTGTTGCGTATCGCCTTTCTCACAGGGTTTGTCACCGTCAGTGGCTCCGTAAGGGGTTGCTTCGTCACTCCGCTCCGCTGCGTTCCTCGCAATGACGGGTTCTTGGACACTAAAATAGTATGTTTCAAAAAGCCCAAACCCCCTTGTTTTCAGGTCTTCTCCCTGTCCGTTTGGCAAGCGGGTTTCGGAGGGCGTTGGGTGATGCCCTCCATTTGATACAATCGTCCACAAGTGTGATACGATAGTACTCTTTTTCGAGAAAAATACAAAATAACTTTGAAAAAATCATATCAACTTATCCAGTCATCCCCTTCAATTCAAGCCCATGGAAACCCTATTGTCAACCGAGCGGCTCGTTGCCCGCCCACAATTCAAGGAACGCTACGAAAACTTCATTGGCGGCGAGTGGGTATCGCCCCTAAAAGGCCAGTATTTCGATAATGTATCGCCCGTGGACGGCCAGTCGTTCACCAAAGTGGCGCGTTCCACCAAAGAAGACATTGAACTGGCCTTGGATGCGGCGCACAAGGCATTTGCCACGTGGTCTCGGACTTCGGCAGCGTACCGGAGCGGTATCATGCTCAAAATCGCCGACATCATGGAGCAGAACCTGGATTTTCTGGCCGCCGTGGAAACCGTGGACAATGGCAAGGCCATCCGCGAAACCAAAGCCGCCGACCTGCCACTTGCCATTGACCACTTCCGGTACTTTGCCGGTTGCCTCCGTGCCGATGAAGGTAGTATTTCCGAACACGACGAAAACACGGTTTCCATTCAGTTGCACGAACCCATCGGTGTGGTCGGGCAGATTATCCCGTGGAATTTCCCGATACTGATGGCGGCTTGGAAATTGGCTCCGGCGTTGGCGGCGGGCTGCACGGTGGTGCTGAAACCAGCCGAGCAAACACCCGTTGGCATTCTGGTGCTGATGGAATTGATCAAAGACGTGCTGCCGGCGGGTGTGGTCAATGTGGTTACGGGCTTCGGGTCGGAGGCGGGCAAGCCGCTGGCGCAGTCGCCACGCGTATCAAAGGTTGCCTTTACGGGCGAAACCACTACCGGACGCTTGATTTTGCAGTACGCATCCGAAAACATTGTGCCGGTAACGATGGAGTTGGGCGGCAAGTCGCCGAATATTTTCTTCGCCAGCGTAATGGATGCCGACGATGAGTTTTTTGACAAGTGCCTGGAAGGGGCCGCCATGTTTGCCCTGAACCAAGGCGAGGTATGTACGTGCCCGTCGCGGATTCTGGTGCACGAAAGCATCTACGACAAGTTCATCGCGCGGCTGATTGAGCGGGTGGAAAACATTAAAATGGGCCACCCCATGGATCCGGCCACGATGATGGGCGCACAGGCATCCAAAGACCAGTACGAGAAAATCCTGAATTACATTGACATCGGCAAGGAAGAGGGAGCTGAAGTGCTGACCGGCGGCGCGGCCAAATACGTGGATGGCCTGAAAGACGGCTACTACATCCAACCGACGATTTTCAAGGGGCACAACAAGATGCGGGTTTTCCAGGAGGAAATCTTTGGCCCGGTAACTTCCATCACCACGTTCAAGACCGTGGAGGAAGCTATTGAAATCGCCAACGACAGTATGTACGGCCTCGGTGCAGGCGTATGGACGCGCGACGCGCACGAAATGTTCAAGGTGCCGCGGGCCATTCAGGCGGGGCGTGTGTGGGTCAATTGCTACCACGCATATCCGGCCCACGCGCCGTTTGGCGGCTACAAAAAGTCGGGCTACGGACGCGAAAACCATAAGATGTCCATTAACCAATACCGCCAGACCAAGAATATGCTGATTTCGTATGACAAGAAAAAGCTGGGCTTTTTCTGACAATGACAGGTAGGGGCAACCTTTGCGGTTGCCCCTGCATTTCAGTCCCGCAAAATAGTATCTTTTCAAAACACCAAACCCGCGCCCTCCGACAGACCGCAAAAACTCCCTTTTCGGGAGTCGGGGGGCTTTTTTACTTATGCCAACCAAGCGCGTACTCGCCACCCCGGAAGCCGAACAGATCATTGACCAACTCCGCGCCGAACACGGCGAACTGATGTTCCACCAAAGTGGCGGCTGCTGCGACGGCTCGCAACCCATGTGCTTTGCCAAAGGCGAGTTTCGCGTGGGTGCCAGCGATGTGTGGATGGGCAACATTCACGGCTGCGATTTTTTCATGAACGCCGACCAGTTTGAATACTGGAAACACACCCAACTCAGCATTGAAATCACACCGGGCCGCGGTTCGAGTTTCTCGCTCGAAATTCCGCTCGGCTTGCGGTTCGTGGTCAAGTCGCGGATGTTTTCAATGGAGGAACTGCAAAACCTGGAGCCGGTCATGAACGGCGAGGAATATCTGGAAGGCGCGGCCTGAAAATAGTATGTTTTTGAAACGCCAAACCCCTGAGCTTTATTCCAGAACTTGTCACCAAACGCTTGTTTCCCAATTGGGAAACTTTTATCTTTGACAAAAATTACGAATGAAGCCAAGCTTTGACATAGAATTATTGCCCGAAGCAGTTGAATTTTTAGAAAATCTTGACGAAAAGGCGCGGGAAAAAATATACTACAACCTCAGAAAGGCTCAGTTTATAAACGATCACGAACTCTTTAAAAAACTCAACGACTTCATTTGGGAATTCAGGACTTTATACAACGGTAAGGCGTACCGGCTTTTTTCGTTTTGGGAGAAAACAGATGGCAAAGAGACGTTGGTGATAGCGACACACGGAATTTTGAAGAAGACACAGAAAACACCATCAAAAGAAATTAAAAAAGCAGACGAAATAAGAAAACAATACTTGAACAATAAGACAAAAATTAAATAGTCATGGCAACAAATAAATTCAAAACTGTTCCGCTTGACACAATGCTTGACAAACACATTGGCAAGCGTGGAACTGAAAAACGCGAGGCGTTTGAAAACGAGTTGAGAATAGACTTGTTGGGACAAGCCATTAAACAGGCAAGGCAAGAACGCAACTTGACACAAGAACAACTGGGCGACCTTGTTGGTGTGCAGAAAGCGCAAATTTCAAAAATTGAAAACAGCATAAAAAATGCCAGATTTGAAACCATCTTAAAAGTATTTGACGCTTTGGGTGCAAAAGTGAATTTCAATGTGGAATTGAACGATAAAAATTTGGCTTATTAGTGTTTGGAGAACTTAAAATGCCAAACTGGGAAACGCATTCAACTCCTCATCTGGCTGACATAAGGTTTTTCCAACTGCCATTTCGCAAGTATTTCGGCAGTTTGAAAACAGTATCTTTTAAGAAGGTAAAACCCCATACTGGTGTTTACATTAGCTACTTTGCAAAACGCATTGCCATAACAACAAATGCAAGCCGTTATCAAATGATTGTATTTGATAACGGCTTCTCTCAAAGACCCTTGTGGTGTTTTTAAGAGAAGTAAACATCCTTTTGTGTCTTTGTTTCAGTTGAGCCGGGAGGTTCGCAATATCTACGAGGTTACACGCAAGCATTTGCCAATATTATGGAGACAGAAGAAATATTAATTGAAGTGTATTATAAACGGGAGAAATCAACAAGCTCGTTTTACGCATTTAAACTTTCTGACAACATTTATAGAATGGCTGAAAATGATTTGTTTAATTGCAAGCTAACTTTCGGGACAGAATTTGAAACAAGAGTTAATGAAGTTGGCAAACTCGAAATTATAAAAATATTTCAGGAATCTCTATTTGTGACAAGACGATTTATGTTGGATACACAATTTACAGTAAGTGAGTATAGGCTCTTGGGTGACGAAATAATGAAGAACGGCGGTTTTTGGCAGGTTGATTTTGGAAGTATTGCAACCATTAATTTGCCCAAAGACACAAATTTGAATATTGACGAAATATTTAGAATTTACAATTTTAATCCGTCAGAAATAAAAGACTAATAAATTTAACTTTTGGTGGACAGTTGTTATTTTAAACTTTCTTTTAGTGTTCTGATGATTCAATTTGCCATTTCGCAGGCATCTTGGCAGTTTGAAAATAGTATCTTTTGAGAAGGCAAAACCCGCCTTTGACAAGCCTCACAGGTTTTTAAAACCTGTGAGGCTTTTGGTTGTCAAGCCAAGATCAATAGCGCCAACTTTTCAGATCGGCTCCTTTGGGGGCGTTTTTCTCCATCAGCTTCATGATTTTCGGCACGTACATCGTGTTGTAGTGCAGCCGCGACAGGTAATTGGGCAGCGTTGGGTCGCCGTTCCAGCAGTGTTCGGCACGGTCGCCGTATTTGACTTCGCCGCCCGCCTGAAAGTTGTTGGTCGTTTTCAGGAAATCCTCAGCCAGATACACCGCATTGTTCAGGTAGTAATTGTCCATGTCACCGCAGTAGATATTGATTTTGCCCGCCAGTTTGCCGCCAATCTTGGGCCAGTCGCGTTGCATGATGTGCGTCAAATCGTAGTTTTCGCGCCAGTAGTTTGCCACCGACGAGTCAATTTCGCCCGTCATCTTGTCAAAAATACGCTTCGGGTAGCCATCCGGCCCCACAGGAGAATACACCGCCTCCCAAATATCCCACTGTCCGCCCGAACGGCTCTTGGTACCCAACACCAGTTCCAGGTGGTTCGTATTTTCAATGGTCGTGCTCACCTGCCCCAGATAATTGCGGTGGCCGGGCTTGGCAACCCGCTTGAACGCGCCTTCGGTGAAATAGGCATTCTTGTCTTTGTACAAGTCAATGACCGTGTAAGCCCGGAAATCAATCGGGTCGGGACAGGCGGCAAAGCAGCCGCCGTACTCGTCGGGGTACAGCACTTGCGCCGCCAATGCCTCCCAGCCGCCCGTGGAGCCGCCGTACAGGAACCGCGCCCAACCCTGCCCGATGCCCCGGAACTGCTTTTCGATGTGCGGAATCAGTTCGTAGGTAATCGCATCGCCGTACGGACCGAGGTTGGCCGAATTGACGGCGTACGAATCGTCGTAATACGGGTTGGCGTGCTGTATTTCAATGATGAGCATCCGTGGAAACCCCTTGCCCGTCCAAGTATTGTAGAAATTGTGCGCCTCCTGTTTCTGGATTTTATTGTAGCCGTACAAGTTAAACCGCGCAATGTAATCGGTCGTGTCCATTTTCGGGTCGGGTGGTTCGGGACTGAAACCATCGAAATCAGCCGGAAAATGCCCGTGGTTGATGCACAGCGGATAGCGGGCTTCCGGGTGCGTGTCGAAGCCTTCGGGCAGCAATATATGCGCCCCCAGATACACGGGCCTGCCCCAAAATTCGGTCAGTTTCTTGCTTTGGATGCGGATGTGCTTCACGTATTTGGTGTCCGTTGGCACGGGCAGCGGCGGGTTTTGTTTGGTGAGCGTCACCGTGATTTCGCCGGTTTTGCTTACCGATATCTTGGCCGGAACGCTGTAAAAATTGCCCGGAGCCTTGCGCCAGTTTTGGCCTTCGCCCCGGTCGGGCGGCAGCTTGAGTACGCGGCCGTCCTTGAGCTTGAAGGTTTCGTACTTGTGCAGCAACGCTTGCACAACGTATTCACCTTCAGCCAGTTCAGACAAACTTTTCAGCGGATAGCCGAACACCGAGGCATCAACGGTTTTTACTTCGCCCGCTTTCCAGCCTTCCACATCCACGCCAAAAACCTGCGCCGACTCGGGGTTGTCGCCCACTTGGTCGCGCGGTTCGGACTTGTCGTTTTTGGCAAGCATGAGC
>JANPIL010000441.1:0-2160 GCA_031424975.1 Sphingobacteriales bacterium | reverse complement strand
CCGATGATGCCCAAAAGCCCCCTCCCAGCCTCCCCCGAAGGGGGAGGAGTGAAGGTTCCCCCTCCTTCGGAGGGGGTTAGGGGGAGGCGTTTCCAATTATCGCCGCTGTCGGTTGATTTCCACAGACCCGAGCCTTCGCCGCCGCTTTCCAAGCTGTAGGGTGTGCGGCGGATGCGCCACGTGCTGGCGTACAGGATGCGCGGGTTGCCCGGTTCAAATACCAAGTCAACGGCTCCGGCATCGGCGTTGGCAAACAACACTTTCTGCCAGGTTGTGCCGCCATCCTTGCTGCGGTACACGCCACGCTCTTCGGACGGCTTGAAAAGGTCGCCCATGGCGGCCACGTACACAACATCGGGGTTTTGCGGGTGGATGCGGATGCGGCCGATGTGGCGCGAACCGCGCAGGCCCGTGAACTTCCAGCTTTTGCCGCCATCCGTTGATTTCCACACGCCCCAGCCCGACGATACATTGCCACGCACGGTTTTCTCGCCCTGCCCCACGTAAATCACGTTCGGGTCGGCTTCGCTCACGGCCACCGCGCCAATGGAACCGCCAAAGTAGCCGTCCGAAATGTTTTTCCAGGATTGTCCGGCATCGGTGGTTTTCCACACACCGCCGCCCACGCTGCCAAAGTAAAACGTGTTGGGCTGGCTGGCAATGCCTGTTGCCGTGCAGGAGCGGCCGCCCCGGTATGGCCCAATGCCGCGCCACTGCATTCCGCTCAGCAGTAGGGTGTCGTAAGGGCTGCCCGCAACAGCCTTGCTTTTCTTTTGGGCATGGCCCGGTAAAATCAAGGCGGTGGCCAGCCAGAAGGTGGCCAAAGTGCGCATTACATTCGTTGTGTAAGTATTTTTCATGTTTGGTCGGTTTTGGGGGAATCTTTCGAAATCCCCTAAAAGTAAATAGTATCTTTTGAAAAGGCAAAACCCGGATGCGGGTTTGTCCGAAACGCCGGTTGCCGGAAAATCGCAATTCTCCCGCTGGCTTGGTTGCTGCCGGAAGCGGAAACCGGCGCAAACAGGGCGGATGTGACGGCACACCGGGTTTGGGGCATTCGTCGCCCGTTTTGCGTGCTTTATCCCTTCGATATTTCACTGTGTCGAAAATGGCTGGCAGCAATGCGGCTTACCTTTCGCCACGGTGGCGCATACAGCATTGACAGGAAAATCATTCACTTAAAAAAATATTGAAATGATGCGTTTTACCACTTTATTCACAACCAGCCTGCTACTTGCCGCCGGTTTGGGGGTTTTTGCCCAAGAAACCGCTTCGACGGTGGGTAACGAAGCCGCCGAAATAATGGCTGGCAAAAAGACCGAGACAAAAGCCGCCAAGAAAGGCAAGAAGGAAATAAAGGCGTACGTTTCGCCGTACTATGCCTACGACGACGACAAGGACGGTGTGCCCAACTACCGCGACAAGTGCCCGCGCACACCCGTGGGCCAAAAAGTGACCCCGTTCGGATGCCCGCCCGATATTGATTTCGATGGCGTGTTTGACTATGAGGACAACTGCGACACTATTCCCGGCCCCAAGGAAAACATAGGCTGCCCGTGGGGCGACCGCGACAAAGACCGCGTGACCGATAACGTGGACCGCTGCCCCGACGTGCCCGGCGACCCGCACAACATGGGCTGCCCCATCATCAAGAAAGATTCGGATGGCGACGGCATTTACGATGCCGACGATGTGTGCCCCGAAGTGCCGGGAACCATTGCCAACCACGGCTGCCCCGAAATACGCAAGGAGGAGAAGGAAGTGCTGAAACGGGCGTTTGAAAACCTGCTGTTCGAGTTTAACAAGGATGTGATTCGGCCCTCGTCTTTTGCGTCGCTCAACGAACTGGCGGCCATCATGACCCAGAATTCCGAATCGCGGCTGCACTTGGAAGGCCACACCGACAATGTGGGCGAGGACGAAAAGAACCTTGACCTGTCGCGCCGCCGTGCCGAATCGGTGCGGAGGTTCCTGGCCGAAAAGGGCATCAGCGAATACCGCATCACCACCGACGGCTTCGGCGAGGCACGCCCCAAAGATACCAACGACACCGATGCCGGACGCACCAAAAACCGCCGCGTGGAAATGATCTTCCACTACGAGAAGAAATAAGTGCTGGGGCGGGCGTGCGGAAATAGTATCTTCCGGAAAGCCCAAACC